>NZ_CP059404.1:0-335515 GCF_014217255.1 Corynebacterium incognita | reverse complement strand
CGAGTTCCCTGCGGACGAGGTAGGCATGGCCTTGTTGGGGAGCCATTTGGCGGCGGGGGAGCTGAGCCAACGGGGCGTCGATAAGGCGCTGACGTTGGCGTGGACCATCCGCGACTTGGAAGCGGCGCGTGATCCCTGGACAGCGGCAGCGGCACCGAATATTGACCACGTGGCGCAGGCCCTAGAACTGCGGGAGGAGGCAGCCTGATGGAGGCGTGGGCGTATCTCAACCGGGTGGTAGAAGGGCCGTCGCGGCCGCTGCAGGAGTTCTTGGCGGCGGGTAAGAGCGCGGAAGAGTTGGCGAATGGAATCCGGCGGCGGGCGTCTTGGCTCGGGGAGCTGGGGCGGCAGACGCAGGCGCGCTATGAGTGGGACCGGGCGGCGGAAGACCTGGCCATCGCGGCCGATCACGGGGCGCGGCTGATAGTGCCGGGCATGGACGAGTGGCCGACGGCGCCGCTGGACCAGGCGTTTGGCTTCGCGGCCTCGGGCACGAGTGAGCACGTGCGTAGCTACCAAGACGATGCGGTGGCGCCGCACGGGCTGTGGGTCCGGGGCGGCGACCTGGGTGCGGCGGTGGCGCAATCGGTGGCCGTGGTAGGAACCCGGGCGCACACGCGCTATGGGCATGATGCCACCGCGGAACTCGTGAAGGACCTGGCAGCGCACCACTGGACGGTGGTCTCCGGAGGTGCGCTGGGTATCGATACCGCGGCGCACACGGCGGCGTTGCGCAGCGACGGACCGACAGTGGCAGTGATGGCGTGCGGGATTGACCGGGCGTACCCCGCTCGAAATGCGGGCCTGTTCGATGACATCGTGGCAGCCGGGGGCTGTGTAGTCACCGAGTACCCGCCGGGGGTCCCGCCGCAGCGACACCGGTTTCTTACACGCAATCGCCTGGTGGCGGCGCTGACGGCGGGCACCGTGGTTGTAGAAGCCGGTTGGCGCTCCGGGGCATTAAATACCTTGAGTTGGGCTGAAGGTCTGGGCAAGGTCACGATGGCGGTGCCCGGCCCGATTACGAGCACGGGCTCGCTGGGCTGCCACCAGCGGATAAAGACCGGTACGTCGCTGGTGACCAGCGGTGCCGATATCCGCGAGCTCGTAGGCGCGGTCGGTGAGGTGGACGCGTCCTACCAACACGAGCTGGATTTTGGGCCATCGCCGGTCCAGCAGCTCAGCCGCAATGAATTGCGGGTTTTTGATGCGCTACCCGCTGCGGGCACGGATGCTGGCGCTGAGTCCGCGGCAGTGGCGTCCGCAGCCGGACTCACCGTGCCGCTGACCGTGCACCTCCTGGTGGATCTGGGCAAGCGTGGCATGGTGCGCCGTGAGGGAGTGGAGTGGTTCCGGGCGCTAGACTAGGTGCCCATGACAATGCTTGCCGAGGCAATCGAGGACTTTGCGCACTACCAGCGCACCGTCCGTGGGCGCGCGGAATCTACCGTTAAGGACTACCGCGCGGACCTGCGAACCCTCGTGGACTACGGCGTCACTGACTTCGCGGCGTTCGACCTCAATGCGCTGCGCGGCTGGCTTGCCGACGCCGTGTCTGCCGGCAAGTCCCGCGCCACCCTCGCCCGGCGCACGGCAGCGGTGCGCGCGTTTTCCACCTGGGCCGCGCAACACGGCTACATTCCGCGTGACGTCGCCGCGCGCCTCGTCACGCCGAAGCGCGGCCAGCACCTGCCCGTGGTCCTGAAAAAGAAAGACGCCGGGGAACTCGTGGGCAATGCGGTGAGCGCGGATGAGACCCATTTCCTGCGTGACACCGCCATGCTGGAGACGCTGTACGCGACCGGCATCCGTGTGGCCGAGCTGTGCGGGCTCAACGAACGCGACATCGATTTCGGCGCCCACACCCTCAAGGTCACCGGCAAGGGAAACAAACAGCGGGTTGTGCCCTTCGGCGCCGCCTGCGCGGACGCCCTCCAGCAATGGTTCGACGTCGGCAGACCCCACCTGGCGAATCCCGACGAGCAGGCCGTATTCGTTGGAAGCCGGGGCGCGCGCATAGACCCGCGCCAGGTACGTCGGGTCGTCACCAAGGCAGCGGCGGTGACCGGTGCCGGCAACCTCACCCCACACGGGTTGCGTCACACTGCCGCCACCCACCTTCTCGAAGGTGGCGCCGATCTGCGCATGGTCCAAGAACTCCTCGGCCACGCCTCCCTGCAGACCACCCAGGTCTACACCCACGTCTCCGCGCAGCGCCTCAAGGACGTCTTCAACCAGGCGCACCCCCGGGCCTAAAGTGGTTTGAGTCGGATGACGGGGGCGTCGAGAAGCTCTAATGGATCGAAGTAGGTGTCCGGGCCCGTCTTCGCACCCCAATGCAGGCCCGGGTGGCCGTGCCCCAGGCGGCCAATGACCTCGCCCTCCGCCACAACGTCACCGCGCGAGACTGCGGCATGTACCGGCTGGTAGGTGGTCCGAAACCCCTCCGGATGATCCACAGAGACCACCGGGGTCCCCGCGACCACACCAACGAACGCCACCCTCCCGGCCCCGGCCGCGAGCACCGGCGCGCCGGGCTCCAGCGGCACGTCGACGCCCCGATGCCCCGGCGACCATTCCTTCTCTGGCTGTTCAAACCCCCGCGTCACGCGCGACGGCGACCGTTGCCCGCTGGCCGGATCCACCCAGCCGGACAGCATGAGACTCAACACCACAAACCCACTGGCGATACCTTTTCGCTTCATGCTTTCCAGTAGAGCCCACAGCGGGTAACGCGGGGAAGAGTATCGTGGCCGGCCTGTGGACAACTGTGCCGCGATCCCCGTCATCCGTAATACCTTGTGGAATACTCGGCGCGTGGTTTGGACGATTGCGCGCATTGCCACTAAGATTGTGCTACAGCAGTGTGCTTGCGCACTGACTACGCGCGGCGAAGTCGGCGCCACCAGCTATAATGGGCGCGCCAATCGGTCATCGACGGGGTCCCTGTAATCCAGGGTGTTGATGTCGATATTCGTTGCCAGGGTGGGGGATAAAAGCCCTCACAACTTCTCATAACCGAAACTATTTGATTTTCAAGAAAGCGAGCGAATCATGGCAGTTGTAACCATGCGCGAGCTCCTCGACGCTGGTGTGCACTTCGGCCACCAGACCCGTCGTTGGAACCCTAAGATGCGTCGTTTCATCTTCACCGACCGCAACGGCATCTACATCATCGACCTGCAGCAGACCCTGACCTACATTGACGAGGCTTTCGAGTTCGTCAAGGAAACCGTGGCTCACGGCGGCACCGTGCTGTTCGTTGGCACCAAGAAGCAGGCTCAGGAAGCTGTGCAGGAGGCTGCTGAGCGCGTCTCCATGCCGTACGTCAACCACCGCTGGTTGGGTGGCATGCTCACCAACTTCCAGACCGTGTCCAAGCGTCTGCACCGCATGAAGGAATTGCAGGCCATGGACGCTGCTGAGGACGGCTACAAGGGCCGCACCAAGAAGGAAGTCCTGATGCTCAACCGCGAGCGCACCAAGCTGGAGCGCGTTCTCGGCGGCATCGCTGACATGACCAAGGCTCCGTCCGCACTGTGGATTGTTGACACTAACAAGGAGCACATCGCGGTCAAGGAAGCTAAGAAGCTGAACATCCCGGTCGTGGCCATCCTGGACACCAACTGCGACCCGGACGACGTCGACTTCCCGATCCCGGGCAACGACGACGCCATCCGTGCGACCAAGCTGCTCTCCGGCATCGTGGCAACCGCCATCGAAGAGGGCAAGAAGGCTCGCGAGGAGCGCCAGCTGGCTGCCGCTAAGGAAGCTGCCGGCGACACCGCTGAGAAGGACGCTCGCGACGCTGCTGAGGCAGCCGCTGCTTCTGACCCAGCTTCCGCTGAATAAACTACCGCAGTGACCCGGGTTTCCATGCTGAAACCCGGGTTTTTGTATGCTTGTCGACGCCCACTCAACCGCCCGGTAAGGTGTGGGTGAGCGTTTTTCGACCCTGATTTCAGCGCGATGTGTAAGTGTCGGCTACGCTTAGACGTCGAATACCGATCTATTTCAAGGAGGATCGCCCCAATTATGGCGAACTACACTGCTGCAGATGTCAAGAAGCTGCGCGAAGCAACCGGCTCCGGCATGATGGCCTGCAAGAAGGCCCTGGAAGAGGCTGGCGGCGACTACGACAAGGCTGTCGAGCTGCTCCGCATCAAGGGTGCTAAGGACGTGTCCAAGCGTGCTGACCGCGAGGCATCCGAGGGCCTCATCGCTGTTTCCGGCAACACCATGATTGAGATCAACTGCGAGACCGACTTCGTTGCTAAGAACGACGACTTCAAGGCTTTCGCTGCTCACGTGGCTGAGGCTGCAGCTGCTGCCAAGGCTAACTCCGCTGAGGAGCTGGCTGAGGTGGAGATCGACGGCATGAAGGCCTCCGAGCGTGTGGAGCAGGAGTCCGCAAAGATCGGCGAGAAGCTGCAGCTGCGCCGCGCTGTCACCGTTGCGGGCGACAACGTCGCTACCTACCTGCACCAGCGCTCCGCTGACCTGCCGCCGGCAGTGGGCGTCATGGTCACCTACGAGGGCTCCGCAGAGGGCGCTCACGCAGTTGCGCTGCAGGTTGCCGCTATGAAGGCCGAGTACCTCAACCGCGACGAGGTCCCGGCTGAGCTCGTTGCTAAGGAGCGCGAGATCGCCGAGCAGATCACCCGCGAAGAGGGCAAGCCTGAACAGGCAATCCCGAAGATCGTCGAGGGCCGCCTGAACGGCTTCTACAAGTCCGTCGTTCTTCTGGAGCAGGCTTCCTTGTCTGATTCCAAGAAGACCGTTGAGCAGGTTGCCAAGGAAGCTGGCACCACCATCACCGGTTTCGAGCGTTTCGAGGTTGGCGCCTAAGGCCCGCCTCTGGTACCACCCGCGCCCTGTGGCTCGGGTGGTCTCTTCGTTTTCCACCGCCACACCAGCTCGCCGCCCACTCGCTCTATGCGGCCGTTGCGTGGGGGAGCGTCTGGGTTGTCGTCGTTGCGGCCGTTGTGAAAGCGACACAGCATCGTGAGGTTGCCCGGTTCGGTCTCGCCGCCGTGCTTGTGCGCCCGCAGATGGTGAACCTCGCAGCGATCCGCCGGCACGTTGCACTCCGGCCACGCGCACCGCGGGGACTCCGCCATCGCAAGGATTCGCTGTTTCCACGACGCAAAACGCGCCCGGTAGAGGTTTACCGGGGCCGCTACCGGGTGAAACAGCCCCGCGAAGACCTCGTGGCTCATGTTGCCCCGACGCACCGCCGTGAGCCACTCGACGCCGGAGATCGACGTGCCGTCGGAAAGCTGCAGCTCCACGTCATCCCCGGCACCCGCCACGATCTTGTCCAGCGACTCCAAAGGAACCGTCACGACCGTGGTGTAGCGCGCTCGCGCGAGACCATACCCCGACTTCACGTGCTGCCAGAACGCCCCCGCCAGCGCCAACGAGCGCGGCTCATGGCTGCCGCGCGTATAGGTCTCCAGGGTCTTTTCTAAGTCGGTGATCATCCGCTGGTCGCCGCAAATGCTTAAAGTTCGCATGCCGTCACGCGCCGTACTAATGCGCACGCCCGCCTGCGGCGGCGCCGGGGCCGCCAGCTGAGCCACCCTTGCCCGCGCCAGCCGCTGCACTTCCTCGAAGCTCCCCGCGTGTGCGCACAGCTCCTCCCGCAGCGCCCACGCTCGGCCGCGCCCCCGCACGCGCCCAGCGTGCCGCTCGATCATCTCCAAACGCTCCAGCGACCATCCCCGCTCCCGGGACACCGCCACCGCCCGTGCCTGCCGCGCCGGCGAGTCCGCCGGGCCAAAATAGACCTCCGCCAGCCGCCGCCAGCGCCGCGCCTGAGCCACAGAGACGCCGAGGCGCGTGGCGACGTCGCCAGGCGCACGCCGCGCACATTCCTCCAGGATGGCCATGCCCTGGCGGCTCACCATCTCCAACGCCTCAAACACATTCATGACCGTGACCCTAAACCCCGCCTCGCCCCACCTCAACCCCCTCAATCGCCTCCTGTGGATAACTGTCACCGCCCCGCTCAGTTATCCACAACCCCGGCGCGAGCGAGTGTGTATCTCGCGCCGCGTTGGGTAGGATGGGATCCAATTGTGCCCACTGCATTGTTCAAGGAGACTGAAGTCCGCCGTGTCTAATCCCGAAGAGTTTAAGCGAACTGGCTACAAGCGCGTGATGTTGAAGCTGGGCGGTGAGATGTTCGGCGGCGGCAAGGTCGGCATCGACCCGGACGTGGTGGAAAACGTGGCGCGTCAGATTGCGGAGGTGGCGCGTCAGGGCACCGAGATCGCCGTGGTCATCGGCGGTGGCAATTTCTTCCGTGGTGCCGAGCTCTCGCAGCGCGGCATGGACCGTTCCCGCTCGGACTATATGGGCATGCTGGGCACCGTCATGAATTCCTTGGCGCTGCAGGACTTCCTCCTGCAGGAGGGCGTCGAGTGCCGAGTGCAGACTGCCATCAACATGGCGCAGATTGCCGAGCCGTACCTGCCGCTGCGTGCGGCGCGCCACCTGGAGAAGGGCCGTGTGGTCATCTTCGGTGCCGGAATGGGTATGCCGTATTTCTCCACTGACACCACGGCAGCGCAGCGCGCTCTGGAGATCGGCTGTGAGGTGCTGTTCTTGGCCAAGGCTGTCGACGGCGTGTACTCCGACGACCCGCGCACCAACCCGGACGCCGAGCTGTTTACGGAGATCACCCCTCGCGAGGTCATTGAGAAGAACCTCAAGGTCGCTGACGCCACCGCGTTCTCGCTGTGCATGGACAATAATATGCCGATCCTCGTGTTTAATTTGCTGACTGAGGGCAATATCGCCCGCGCCGCCAACGGTGAGCAGATTGGCACCTTGGTAGAGTCTAAAAAGGCTTAAACCTCCCCAGAAAGGAATCTCCCCATGATTGATGAAATTCAGATGGAAGCCGAAGAGCGCATGTCCGCCTCGGTGGAGCACACCCGCGAGGACCTCACCACCATTCGTACCGGTCGCGCAAACCCGTCGATGTTTAACGGCGTGGTTGCAGAGTACTATGGCGCCCCGACGCCGATTACCCAGATGGCCACCATTTCGGTGCCAGAACCGCGCATGTTGCTCATTAAGCCCTACGAGCAGTCCATGATGGGTGAAATCGAAAACGCCATTCGCAACTCTGATCTGGGCGTTAACCCGACTAATGACGGCCAGGTGCTGCGCGTAACCATCCCGCAGCTGACGGAGGAGCGCCGTAAGGAAATGGTGAAGGTCGCTAAGTCCAAGGGCGAGGATGGCAAAATCGCGATCCGCAACGTGCGTCGTAAGGCTATGGAACAGCTGAAGAAGCTGCAGAAGGACGGCGACGCCGGCGAAGATGAGATCACCGCTGCCGAGAAGGAAATGGAAAAGGTCACCCACGGCTACATCGAGCAGATCGATGAGCTGGTGACCAAGAAGGAAGCGGAGTTGATGGAGGTCTAGAAAGACTTCTGGCGCGTCGATGAGGGAGGAATCCATGGTGGCTGATGCCAATTCGCCGCAGCGGCGGCGCGGGCATTTGCCACAGCCAAAAAATAACGCCGGGCGTAATCTGCCCGTGGCTATTGGCATGGGCGTTTTTCTCGGCGCGCTCGTCATTGGCGCCATTTGGGCGGGCCCGTTCTGGTGGTACCTCTTGGTCTCCGTGGCCGTCGCGTGCGCCACCTGGGAGGTCGTTGGGCGCCTGCGCGAACATTCGTACCACCTGCCCAAGTACTCCATGTCCGCGTGGGGAGCGGTGATGGTATGGGTGTCCTGGTTCGCGGACGCCAAGGGTTTGGTGGCAGTGTTCGTCACTGCGGTGTTGGCCTTGATGTTTGGTCGGCTGTTCCATAACGGGCGACACCGGCCGCCGATAAATTATCTCCGTGATACGGCGGTGGGTATCTTTGTGCTGACCTGGATTCCGCTCTTTGCGACGTTCGCGGCCATGCTGTCTACCGTTTCCACCCCGTTTGCTTCGGGTGCGGCCTCTATTGTGACGTTTATGCTGTGCGTGGTGGCCTCGGACGTCGGTGGCTTCATCGCGGGCGTTATGTTTGGCTCGCACCCGATGGCGCCGGCGGTGTCGCCGAAGAAGTCATGGGAAGGCTTTGCAGGCTCGGTGCTTTTCGGCACGGTGACCGGCGCTCTCACCGTCCATTACTTGCTGCACCACCACGCCTGGATTGGCGCCATCATGGGCTTCATTCTGGTTATTTGCGCTACCTTAGGCGACTTGGTGGAATCCCAGTTTAAGCGCGAACTGGGAATCAAGGACATGTCGTCGATGATTCCCGGCCACGGGGGCCTTATGGATCGCCTAGACGGTATGCTCCCCGCTGCTATGGTCACGTGGGTCGCCATGACCTTGCTCGCTACGCAGCACTCCCTGATTTGATTTCTTGACCTGTCGGCGGAGTTCAAACATGCGCCAACCGCCGACCAGCGCCATGATCAGCGCGCCCGCGATAGCGAAAATCAAAAACGCCACGCCCGCAGGCCACTCCACGGACCAGGCGAAGAAGTTCAGCTCAGTCGTCTGCTGGTTTTGCAAGATGAAGATGATGAGCAGGATGAGCAGGAGGAAGCCCACGATGAGGCTGAGCCAGGTCGTCGCCGCAAAGGAACCTTTAACTTTTGTCTTTGGAGAGTTATTCATGACACCCATTAAACCGTGCTGCCGTAGATTGTGCTAAAACAGGGGCGATCTGGGAAGATGGGCACTATTATGGCTGAATCTCTGAAACTCAATTTTTCCGCGCCGCGACGTGGCATGCCGCCGAAGCATTTTGCGGACCTCGATCAGGACGAGCGCGTCGAAAAGCTCGCGGAGCTTGGTTTGCCGAAGTTCCGCGCTAAGCAGCTCGCCACTCATTACTACGTGCACCATACCGCCGACGCCTCGGAGATGACGGACCTGCCGGCCGCCGCCCGCGACCAGGTAGGGGAGGCGTTGTTCCCTGAGCTGATGACGCCCATCAAGGCCACCGAGACTGATGACGGCGAAACTTCCAAGTCGCTGTGGCGGCTTCACGATGGCACCTTGCTCGAATCGGTGCTCATGCGTTACCCGGGCCGCGCGACGCTGTGCATTTCCTCGCAGGCGGGCTGCGGTATGGCGTGCCCCTTCTGCGCTACCGGCCAGGGCGGTCTCGACCGCAACCTGTCCACCGCGGAGATCGTCGAGCAGGTCCGTCACGCCGCGCGCACCATGGAGGCCGAGGGCGGGCGCCTGTCCAACATCGTGTTCATGGGCATGGGTGAGCCGCTGGCAAACTACAAGCGCGTGGTGCAGGCCGTGCGCCAAATTACCGCCCCGGCGCCGTTTGGTTTTGGCATTTCGATGCGCAACGTCACCGTGTCTACGGTGGGCGTGGCGCCCGCGATCCGCAAGCTTGCCGACGAAGACCTGTCCTGCACGCTCGCCGTCTCCCTTCACACGCCTGACGACGAGCTGCGTGACACCCTCGTCCCCATTAATAATCGCTGGTCTGTCGACGAGGTCCTCGACGCCGCGAAGTACTACGTGGAGAAGACCTCGCGCCGCGTGTCCATCGAGTACGCGCTGATCCGGGACAAGAATGACCAGAATTTCCGCGCCGACATGCTCGGCCGCAAGCTGAAGGAAGCTCTGGGCACTAAGGTGCACGTTAACGTCATCCCGCTTAACCCGACACCAGGCTCGGAATGGGATGCGTCTCCGAAGGCGCAGCAGGAGGAGTTTGTCCGCCGTGTCCAGGCCCAAGGCGTGCCGTGCACCGTGCGCGACACCAAGGGGCAGGAAATCGCCGCCGCCTGCGGTCAGCTCGCTGCCGAAGAGCGCGAGCAAGCTAGCGCATAAAAAATAGCCCCGGGCCTGGCGGCCTGGGGCTTCGTTACGCGGAGCTTACTTATTGAGCTCGGCGCGCAGGTGAGCCACGCGGGAGGGCTCGATGTTGAGGGCGCGCAGCTGGGCGTCGTTAAGCTCGGAGTAGCGGTTGGACACGGTCTTCTGGTCGTAGGTCCAGTCGTACTCCTGGTAGCCCGCCGGCTGGTTGCGGCCGGTGAGGGTGCGGACCTGGTTCAGCTTCGGCTGGAACATGTGGATGAGCAGGCCGATGGCGATAAGTGCGGCGCACAGGAACAGCCAAATAGTCTCCACGTGGCCCTCGTGGTTTCCGAAGTTGTACATCAAGAGGGTGAATACGGAGATCCAGCCGAAGATCTGCACGCCGGAGCGTGGGGTGCGGCTCCAACCGAAGCCGGCAGATGGGACGTCCTCGGTGGAAACGCCGTCGAATACCTCGTACTCGTTCTTGTGGGAAGACACGTGCTCTCCTTCGCAGGTCATTAAACTCTCCCAGTATTTTAGAACATTTGTCACCGCTTGGCGATTAATACCCCCGAGGTGTCGATTATGATAGGCCAGCGTGAGTAAAAAGCGAATTTTAGTTCTCGGCTCTACTGGCTCGATCGGCACGCAAGCGCTGGAGGTTATGGCTGCTAACCCCGATAACTTCGAGTTGGTGGGTATCGCTGCGGGAGGCAGTGATCCGGCGTTGGTGGTGGAGCAGGCGCGCGCCTTCAACCTTTCTGCTGACCACATTGCTGTGGCGCGTGCCGACGCCGCGGCCGTCGTCACCGGCGAATTAGGCGCGGCGGTGCGTTACGGCGACGACGCCGCGGAGCAGCTCGTGCGCGACGTCGCCGCGGATACAGTACTCAACGCGCTCGTTGGCTCTCTGGGCCTGGGTGCGACGCTGGCCACGCTGGAGCGGGGCGCGACACTCGCGCTGGCTAACAAGGAGTCCCTCGTGGCCGGCGGCCAGCTGGTCATGGACGCCGCGGGACCGGGGCAGATCGTGCCTGTGGATTCCGAGCACTCCGCGATGGCGCAGTGCCTGTGGGCGGGGCAGCGCCGCGAGCTGGACTCGCTGGTGCTCACGGCCTCCGGCGGTCCGTTCCGCGGCCAGACCCGAGCGGACATGTGGGGCGTCACCCCGCAGCAGGCGGCACAGCACCCCACGTGGTCCATGGGGCAGATGAACACTTTGAACTCCGCGACGCTGGTGAATAAGGGCTTGGAACTCATCGAGGCGACGTTGCTTTTCGACGTCCCCGCCGAGCGCATCGACGTCACCGTCCACCCACAGTCCATCATCCACTCCATGGCGACGTTTACGGATGGCTGCACGATTGCGCAGGCCTCGCCGCCGTCGATGAAGCTTCCTATCTCGCTGGCAATCAACTGGCCCGAGCGCGTGCCGGGCGCACAGCAAGCACTGGACTTTTCCACCGCGCACGAGTGGCGTTTCGAGCCGTTGGACGAGGAGAACTTCCCCGCAGTGCGCTTAGCTCGCGAGGCCGCGGCCGCTGGAGGGACCACCCCGGCTGTGTACAACGCGGCTAACGAGGAAGCGGCCGCCGCGTTCCTGGCTGGTCGGATTCATTTCCCGCAGATTGTGGACGTCGTTGGCGAGACGCTGGCGCAGGCAAATGAGTTTGCTGTGGTGCCACGCGACGTCGCGGACGTGCTCGCCGTAGAGAAGGAGGCGCGGGCGCGCGCCAACGCGCTCGTGGATCAGATCGAGAAGTAGGATGACAAACCTGTTAGGCATCGCGCTCTTTGCCCTAGGCATCGGGCTGACCATTGCGCTGCACGAGGCCGGGCACATGCTCACGGCTCGCGCCTTCGGTATGCGTGTGCGGCGCTACTATATCGGCTTCGGACCGAAGGTGGCGTCGTTTCGCCGCGGCCACACCGAGTACGGCTTGGCGGCACTGCCGCTGGGCGGGTTCTGTGATATCGCGGGTATGACGGGCGAGGACCCGCTGACCCCCGAGGAGGAGCCACTCGCGATGTATAAACGGCCGTGGTGGCAGCGCGTCATCGTGCTGTCCGGCGGTGTGATCGTCAACCTCCTGCTGGGGCTTATCATCTTGTATTTCATCGCGGTGAGCTCCGGCATCCCGGACCCCACGGCTGACACCCGGCCGCGGGTGGGGGAGCTGTCCTGCTCGGCGGACCAGCGGACCGACGGAGAGCTGGAGAAGTGCTCCGGGCCGGGCGCAGGTGAGCGCGCCGGCATCGCTGCCGATGACGTCATCGTGGCCTTGGACGGCGAGGAAGTGAAGTCCTTCGCCGAGGTGCGTGACTACGTGCTCGTGCGCCCCGGCGAGGAAGTCATCTTCACCGTGGAGCGCGGCGGCGAGGTGAAGGACGTGGCTGTAACCCCGGACGTCGTCAAGCGGCTCAATGCCCAGGGCGAGCTCGTCGAGGCCGGCGCCGTCGGGCTGGCCAACAAACCGCTAAACATCGTACGTACCTACGGGCCACTGGAGGCCGCGCCGGCGGTGGTGCACCTGTCGGTGCAGCTTCTCGACGCCACGATCGACGGCATCGCGCAGTTCCCGGCGAAGATTCCCGGTGTGGTGGCCTCCATCTTTGGCGCCGAACGCGACGAGGAATCCCCGATGAGCGTCGTGGGCGCCTCCCGGGTGGGTGGCGAGCTGGTGGAGCGGAGCCTGTGGCCGTCGTTCTTCATGCTGCTGGTGTCGCTGAATTATTTTCTAGCGTTGTTTAATCTCATTCCGCTGCCGCCGTTTGACGGGGGCCACATCGCGGTGGTGTTTTATGAGAAGATTCGGGACGCGCTGCGCCGGATGCGCGGGCTCCGGCCGGGTGGACCGGCAGACTATTCCGGACTGATGCCGGTGACCTACGCAGTGGCGGCACTGCTGTTGACGGTGGGTGCCATCACCATTGTGGCGGACGTGGTCAACCCGATCCGGCTTTTTGGCTGAGTGCTAGAGTGGGAAAGAATTCACAATAAACACCAAGCATGTAGGAGCATTATGTCTACCCCTATCGGACTCGGAATTCCGGACGGCCCACCACCGACGCTGGCGCCGCGTCGTAAGACGCGCCAGCTGTTTGTGGGCCCGGTGGGCGTGGGTTCGGATCACCCGATTTCGGTGCAGTCGATGACTACGACGAAAACTAACGACGTCAACGCGACCCTGCAGCAGATCGCGCAGCTGGCGACCGCGGGTTGCGACATCGTCCGCGTGGCATGCCCGAAGACCATTGACGCGGAGGCGCTGCCGGAGATCGCGCGCAAGTCTCCCATTCCGGTCATTGCGGACATTCATTTCCAGCCGAAGTACATCTTCGCCGCTATTGACGCGGGCTGCGCCGCCGTGCGCGTGAACCCGGGCAACATTAAGGAGTTCGATGGCCGCGTCAAGGAAGTGGCTAAGGCTGCTGGTGACGCGGGCATCCCAATCCGCATTGGCGTGAACGGCGGCTCCCTGGACAAGCGGATGCTGGAAAAGTATGGCAAGGCTACTCCGGAGGCTCTGGTGGAGTCCGCGATGTACGAGGCGGGCTTGTTCGAGGAGCACGGCTTCGGCGATATTGCGATCTCCGTCAAGCACTCCGACCCGGTGCTCATGGTGGAGGCTTACCGCCAGCTGGCGGAGCAGACTGATTACCCGCTGCACCTGGGCGTGACCGAGGCAGGCCCGAAGTTCATGGGCACCATTAAGTCCTCGGTGGCCTTTGGCTCGCTGCTGGCTGACGGCATCGGCGACACCATTCGCGTATCTTTGTCCGCGGATCCTGTGGAGGAGATCAAGGTCGGCGACCAGATTCTGCAGTCGCTAAACCTGCGTCCGCGCAAACTGGAAATCGTGTCCTGCCCATCCTGTGGTCGCGCCCAGGTGGACGTGTACAAGCTGGCTGAGGAGGTCACCGCTGGCCTCGACGGCATGGAGTTCCCGCTCCGCGTGGCCGTCATGGGCTGCGTGGTCAACGGCCCGGGCGAGGCCCGCGACGCCGACCTCGGCGTAGCATCCGGCAACGGCAAGGGCCAGATCTTCGTCAAGGGTGAAGTTGTTAAGACCGTGCCTGAGGACAAGATTGTGGAAACCCTCATCGAGGAGGCCATGCGCATCGCCGACGAGCAGGGCCTGGAGGCCATCGAAGGTGCTAAGGCCGAGGTTCGCGTCACCAAGTAAAACTGGAGTCGCGCCCCCGAAATTAGCCACCGACCTGCTAATGTTCACCTCTATGAACAGGTCGGTGGCTTTCTTGTGCACGGTGCTCGTGTGTGCGGCGTCGCTCGTGGCGTGCACCCCTAAACCGGTCTCGGCGAAGCCGACGGCGCAGCAATTCCTCGACGCCTTCGCTGCCCCAGAGCTCGAGGGTATCGTCGACGATCCGCAGGCCGCATCCTCGGTGCTCACCGAGACTTTCACCGGCTTGCAAGCCGAGGGCGTGACCACCACGCTCAACGAAGTCACGCAAGATGAATCCGTCGCCACCGCGCATTACACAGTCTCCTGGGATCTGCCCAAAGACCGCGAGCTGACTTACGACACCTCCATGACCCTCACTAAAGCCGAGGGCTCGTGGCTCGTGCGGTGGCAGCCCTCCGCGGTACACCCGCAGCTGGGCGCCAACCAGCACCTGGAGTTGCGGGCGGAGGAGGCGCCGCGCGCGAGCGTGGTCAGCTCCGACGGTGTTGAGCTGCTCAAGCCCGGCCTGACGTACCGCGTGGTGGTAGACATCGATAAGGTCGCCGACCCGCGGCCGCTGGCCGCCGAGGTTGCCGAGGTTATCAACGCAGCCTCCGACAAGGACATCGATGCCCGCGAGCTTGCCGACGCCCTCGATGGCGCCAGCGGGTCCTACTCCGTGGCGACCCTCGACGAGAACACCGGCCGCCGTATCGAGGAACAGCTTCAAGGCACCGAAGGTGTGCGCGTTAATCAGGAACCGGCCCTCGTTAGCCGTGACCGTGGTTTCGCCCCCGACATCATGGCCCGCGTGCGCACCATCGTCAACGAGGACGTCGAGGGGGCCGCCGGGTGGAACATCTCCATCGTCAACGAAAACGGTGCCGCCCTCGACACGGTCGTCGAGGAGGCTCCACAGCCCGCCCCAGCCATCACACTGGGCTTGGACTACGACGTTCAGCGCGCCGCGGAGAAGGCCGTGGACATGCGCCCGGAGTTGGAAGCGATGATGGTGGCTATGCGGCCGTCGACAGGCGAAATCCTGGCTGTGGCGCAAACGGACAAGGCTGACGAGAAAGGCGACGTCGCGCTGGCGGGCCAGTACCCGCCGGGCTCTGTGTTTAAGATCGTCACCGCCGCGGCAGGCCTGCAGAAGCAGCAGCTGAATTCTGAAGCCATCGTGCCGTGTCCGGGAACCATGGACATCTACGGCCGAGTGGTAACCAACTACAACGGCTTCGCGCTCGGCAATGTTCCCTTGCGCGAGGCGTTCGCGCAATCGTGCAACACCACCTTCGCGGATATTTCCACGCGCCTGGAGAAGGGCGAGCTGAAGAAGATCGGCGAGCAGTTCGGACTGGGCCGTGATTACAAGATTCCGGGACTGACCACAATCACCGGTTCGATTCCGGAGGGCGAGACGGCCCTGGAGAAGACCGAGGCTGGTTACGGCCAGGGCTACGACCTTGCGAGCCCGTTCGGCATGGCGCTTGTCTCTGCGACGGTCGCGGCGGGCAAGACCCCGAACCCGTACCTGATTTCCACGCACAAGACGAAGTCCGCGGCGTCGAAGAAGCTGGATCGGCACACGCTGGACAACCTGCGCACTCTCATGCGCGCCACGGTGACTGAAGGCACCGGTCGCGGGATTCAGGGACGGGGAGAGGTCTACGGCAAGACAGGTGAGGCCGAGGTCAACGGCGGTTCGCACGCTTGGTTTACAGGGTATCGCGGCGATATTGCCTTTGCGACGCTCGTGGTACTCGGCGGTGGCTCTGATGTGTCTGTATCGATGACTGACCAGTTCTTTAACAACCTTGACGAGTATCGCAAGACCACCACGGGCTTGGAGAAGAACTAGGGGGCTACCATAGAGGGCATGACTCGAAGCGGAAAACTAGTACCAGGTAAGCCGACCCCCGTCCGGACCGTGCCCAAGGATATTGAGCGCCCGGAATACGTGTGGAAGGACGAGGTTCAAGAAAACATCGGCGAGCCTTTCGTCCAGACGCCCGAGACCATCGAGGCGATGCGTGAGGCGTCCAAGATTGCGGCGAATGCGCTGCAGGAGGCTGGCAGGGCAGTGGCTCCCGGCGTGACCACAGACGAAGTGGACCGCGTGGCCCACGAGTACATGTGCGACCACGGCGCGTACCCGTCGACGTTAGGATATCGCCATTTCCCCAAGTCGAGCTGTGTGTCTCTCAACGAGATCGTGTGTCACGGAATCCCGGACAGCACGGTGATTGAGGATGGGGACATCGTCAACATCGACGTCACTGCGTACAAAAATGGCGTCCACGGCGACACCAACGCGACCTTCCTGGCGGGAAACGTCAGCGAGGAGCATCGTCTGTTGGTGGAGCGCACCAAGGAAGCGACGATGCGTGGCATCAAGGCGGCGAAGCCGGGACGCGAAATCAACGTGATCGGACGCGTGATTGAGTCCTACGCGAACCGTTTCGGTTACAACGTAGTGCGGGATTTCACCGGCCATGGCGTGGGCCCGACGTTCCACAATGGGCTCATCGTGCTCCACCATGACTCCATGATCTACCGGGACGTCCTCGAGCCCGGCATGACGTTGACCATCGAGCCCATGATTAACCTGGGCTCGCTGGACTACGACGTGTGGGATGACGACTGGACCATTCAAAACCGTGACGGCAAATTTACCGCGCAGTGTGAACACACCATCGTCATCACCGAGGATGGCAACGAGATTCTCACGTTGCCCGACGCTTAGCGGCGGAAAATCGGATCCAGGAAGTGCTGCGGGATGATGTTGTTGTACACCGCGTAGTTGTACGCAGCAATCACGCCGCCGATACCGGAAGCAACCGCGCCGATGATGGTGGCGGTCTTCCACTTGGATGCCCACTCCGGGACGTCGTCGGCGGTCTCGGTGCCCCACAGCTCGGCGCCGGTCACCTGGTTCTCATCCTTGACGACGGCCTGGCCGTCCTCAACGGTGTAGGCGCCCCAGTCCTGACCCAGCTGGGTCACGGAGGACTGAGCGGAAGCAACGGTGGTGCCGGCCATGCCGACGGTCAGTGCAGTAGCTGCTGCAACGGCAGCCTTACGGAAGTTACGCATTGTATTTGTTCCTTCTTTCCTTGAGAGCTTAGAAGTGGTGCGGGCCGTGGTGGATGTAGTTGTAGATCGGGCCGACGATAGCGCCGATGAAGGTGCCTACTACACCCAGGATGGTCGCGCCGTACATGATCTTTGCCCACGCCGGCTGCTCGCCGAAGCCTTCCTTGGAGGAGCCGAAGATGGCGGTGCCGTTAGCCGGGTCGGTGGCGTCGGTCGTGGAGCCAATCTTGGAAGAGAGGGAGCCGCCGGTCTCACCGTTGTCGTTAGCGCCACCAGTGACGGTGGTGTCCTCGTGGACCTCGATCGCGTCTGCGTCGCCAGCGGTCTGGGCGCCGGCTACGGTGGTGCCGCCGAATGCCACTGCCAGGGCGGTGGCGCCTGCAACAGCTGCGGTACGGAATGAACGCATTGTAAATCCTCAAACTTTCGGGTTGTGTACAAATTGCTGAAACACCGGTGTTCACACGACACCATAACCAAAAGCTCATGGTTTGGGAATGCTCTCTCAAGCTAGGCGAAAACCCTGCATTTTAAATAAATGCGTCGACCTGCATAAACAGGAAGTGTTTGGCCCTCAATTTCGAAAAGTGATTCTTGTCACGTAACGCTACAGCTCCAAACCGAGAATAGCGTT
Source organism: Corynebacterium incognita (assembly GCF_014217255.1). Taxonomy (NCBI): domain Bacteria; kingdom Bacillati; phylum Actinomycetota; class Actinomycetes; order Mycobacteriales; family Corynebacteriaceae; genus Corynebacterium; species Corynebacterium incognitum. The sequence continues at coordinate 317,808 of NZ_CP059404.1, read as the reverse complement.
CTCCGTCACCTCGGGGAGAGCAGGGTGGATCCAGTACTGCTTCCGCGCGAAATCCCGCAGGTCAATGTCGTAAACCATGACCGTGATGAGCTGCTGGATGAGCGTCGAAGCCTGTGGGCCAAAGAAGTGCGCGCCAAGCAGACGCCCAGACTTCTTGTCAGCCACCAGCTTCACGACGCCCGTGGAGTCCTCCATCGCCCAGCCGTACGCAACGTCGCCATAGTTTTGCACCTTCACCGTCACGTCGTGCCCCGCCTCGCGGGCCTGTTTCTCCGTCATGCCCACGGTGGCAATCTGCGGGTTCGTAAACACTGCGGAGGGAACAAACTCGTGGGGCATCGACCGCAAATCCTCCGGGTGCAACAGGTTGTGCGATACCGCGCGCTGCTCAGCGTTGGCCACGTGCTTGAGCATGTAAGGCGAGGAGACATCACCCAGCGCCCACACGCCTTCGGCGGTCGTGCGTCCGTACTCGTCGACCTTGACGCGGCCGTCGTCAAGCATGTCGACGCCGCCTAGGTGCAGGTCCATGTGGTCGCCGTTGGGGATGCGGCCGGTGGCCACGAGGATGGCGTCGGCTTCTAGTGTGGTGCCATCGGAGAGGGTGAGGCCGGATTCGGAGACGGCCGTGGCGGTGACGCCGGTCCGGACGTCGAAACGCTCTCGCGTCACGGCGTTGAAGCGCTCAGCGAGGTCGGCGTCGAGGAACTTCAGCAGAGGCTCCGACCGGTTGACGATGGTGACCTCGGTGCCTAAGCCGTCAAAGACGTGGGCGAACTCCATAGCGATGAATCCGCCGCCCACCACGATGAGTCGGCGCGGCTGCTCGTCGAGGCGCATGATGTCGTCGCTGGTGTAGACCGGCAGGCCCGCCTGGCGTGCCTGCGCGTACACGTCCGGCAGCATGGGGCGTGAGCCGGCCGCGATGACAATCTGCTCGCCGGAAATGACCTTGTCGCCGGTGCGCAGAGTTTTCGGCGCGACGAAGCGCGCGTGCTCGTCGTAGACGTCGATATTGGGGGTTTCCGGGCCGCGCCGGTACTCCTCGCCACCGGCCGCGATCTTGTCAATGCGGTTGGCAAAGATGCGCTCCACCATGGCTTTCCAATCTACGTCGGTCACCTCAGCCGACAGGCCCAGCTTGTCTGCAGAACGCGTGGCTACAGCGGTGTCCGCCGCGTACACGAACATCTTGGTCGGGATGCAGCCCACGTTCAGGCAGGTGCCGCCAAACGTTCCCTTCTCTACGATGGCGATGGATTTGTCATCGAATTCCGGGCTCGGGATCGAGTTGCCGGAGCCGGTACCGACGATGATGAGGTCGTAGTGGGCATCCACCTGGGTCATGAAGCTCTCCTTCTTATTGGTTCTGCTTAAGCCAACGATCCGTCACGCGCAAAGCTTCCTCGCGGGCCGGCTGGAGGGATAAGTAGACGTCGTGGCGGGCGCCTTGCAGAGGGTGTAGCTCGCCGGCGGCGCCAAGCATGGGCGCGAAACGTTTGATGTCCGCAACGTCGACGATGGCGTCCGCGGTATCGGTTTCTGGAGAATAGGGCTTGCCCAGGCGAGTGGTGTTCGAGCAAAGTGTGAGGAAGGGCACGCCGACATCAACTGTTCCCGACTGCACCTTGTCCTGTCCGAGCACCACGGCGCGTAGCCAACCCAGATACTTGGGGTGGCCGGGCAGGGGCTTGAATCGTAGATCGTACGTCCACTCACCGTGATGCGCGGCATGGAGGGACTCTCCGTACCCAGTCATGCCCTTGCCCGGCAAGGGGAGGCGAGGGAAGTATCCGCCAAAGAACGTCACGATCGGCCGCAGCGCCTTTTCCACTTGCGGCGGAACCATCATCCCCAGCCACGGGCTGTTGAGAATAAGGCCGTGGAACCAACCGTGGCGTACCGGATCGGTCTCGCGAAGGTGGTTGAGCCACAGTGCGCAGATGAGGCCGCCGGTGGAGTGAGCCATGATGGTGCACTGAGGGTGCTCAGCCATCAGGGCATCGGACGCTGCCTCGAGGTCCACGAAGTAGTGGTCCAACGTCGTCACATAGTGCCAGCGCTGACCCTCAGTGCGGGCGCGGCCACACTTGCGCAGGTCTAAGCCGTACACCGCGTAACCCAGCTCGTGGTAATGGTGTGCGACGTGCTCTTGGAAGAAGTAGTCCGTCATGCCATGTACCAGCAGCAGAGCGGGGCGCCCCGCGAGCGACTCCGCCGCGTCGGGTTGGTAACGCACGAGTGCGGCGCGCACGGGGGTTTCACCGTCGGGGTCGTCGCCAAGCGGAAGGAAGGTGACCTGAAAATCGTCACCGAGAATGTCATTGCACCACACCAAGTCCATGGTTTTCCAGGATAGCCAAAAGTGAAAAATCTTCATCCGGCAGTGGTGGTGATGTCACATTAATTTATTTAAGGCGTAAGCTAGATGCCAATTGTTGTTCCCGAATTCTAAAATGAAGAGGTATAACAGGTGTCCACACCTAAAAAGAACGCACCAGTTTCTGATGAGGTCGATGTAGCGCTTATCGGCGCTGGCGTGATGAGCGCCACGCTCGGCGCCATGCTGCGAGAGCTGGAACCCAGCTGGACCCAGATGGTATTCGAGCGTCTCGACGGCCCCGCGCTGGAATCCTCCTCCCCGTGGAACAACGCCGGTACCGGTCACTCCGCGCTGTGCGAGCTCAACTACACCCCGGAAAAGAACGGCAAGATCGATATCACCAAGGCTGTGACGATCAACGAGAAGTTCCAGATTTCTCGCCAGTTCTGGTCCCATCAGCTCAACAACGGCATCCTCACGGACCCGCGCGAGTTCCTCAATCCAGTAGCACACATGTCTTTTGCTCAGGGCGATGAGCAGATCGCGTACCTGCGTAAGCGCTACGAGGCTCTGTCCAACAACTACATGTTCCCGGACATGCAGTTCACCGACGATGAGGCCACCTTTGCCGAGAAGCTGCCGCTCATGGCCAAGGACCGCGACTACTCCAAGGAGAAGGTCGCCATTTCTTGGACCGACGTCGGAACCGACATCAACTTCGGTGCGCTGACCAAGCAGTTCCTCACCGCCGCCAAGGCCGCGGGTACCGAGATTCGTTACGGCCACGAGGTCGTAAAGATTAAGCGCGATGGCAAGAAGTGGAAGATCTTCACCAAGAACGTCCACACCGGCGACACCACCGTGGTGCGCGCGAACTTTGTCTTCGTCGGCGCCGGCGGCTACGCCCTGGACCTGCTCCGCAAGGCGGGTGTGTCTGAGGTGCACGGCTACGCGGGCTTCCCGGTTTCCGGCATGTGGCTGCGCGCTAAGAACCCGGAGCTCATCGAGCAGCATGACGCCAAGGTCTACGGCAAGGCCAAGGTCGGCGCTCCGCCGATGTCCGTGCCGCACCTGGACACCCGCGTCATCGACGGCCAAAAGGGCCTGTTGTTTGGCCCATACGGCGGCTGGAGCCCGAAGTTCCTCAAGAAGGGCAGCTACACCGACCTGTTCAAGTCCATCCGCCCGTCCAACCTGGGTTCCTACCTGGGCGTTGCGGTGCAGGAATTCGATCTCACCAAGTACCTGATCTCCGAGGTCATGAAGGACTTCGAGGATCGCGTCGAGGTGCTGCGTGAGTACGTGCCGTCGGCCCGCCCGGAGGACTGGGAGACCGTCGTGGCTGGCCAGCGCGTCCAGGTGATCAAGCCGCAGTACGCCCCGAAGTTCGGCTCCCTGGAGTTCGGCACCGCCACCATCAACAACCAGGAAGGCACCATTGCCGGCCTGCTGGGTGCGTCCCCGGGCGCTTCCATCGCGCCGGCTGCGATGCTGGAGCTGTTGGAGCGTTGCTTCGGCGAGCACATGATCGAGTGGGCTGACAAGATCTACGAGATGGTCCCGTCGTACGGCACCAAGCTCGGCCGCGATAGCAAGATGTTCGACGAGATGTGGGAGTTCACCCAGTCCACTCTGAAGCTCGATCAGTAGGGGGCGATGCAGAAGGTCGTGCCCAATTTTTGGGCTGATGCGGTCGGCGAGGACATCGTCGGCTATTACCAGCAGGTGCTTGGCGACGCCGCCGTCACCTGCGCCGCCCATGTGCGGTACCCGGCAGGCCCGCGAATCGGCGGGACGCTGCTCGTGGACCTTGAGTTCTACGGTTACCGGGTTACCTTCATTAACGGCGGTCCGCAGTTTCGGCCGAACCCGTCGCTGAGCCTGCACCTGCGCCTTCCATCTGGGGCGCGGGAGGTGGCCCAGTCACTGTCCGCCGAGGGCCGGGTTCTCATGGAATTCGGGGAGTATCCTTTCGCCGCGGAGTACGCGTGGGTGGAGGACAAGTTTGGCGTGAGCTGGCAGGTTTTCGGAGCTGCCGCGGACAACGGTGTGCAGCCATGCCTGATGTTGTGTGGCGAAGCCCAAGGCCGCGGCACGGAGGCCGCGACGTTTTATACCGGCGCGCTTCCCGACGCCGCGGTGGGCGACCTCGTGCCCACCTCTTCCGGTGAGCTGTTGTACGGCACTATCGAAATCGCCGGCGAGCCCATCGCCTTGATGGACTCTGGTGTGCCCCAAGACTTTAGCTTCAGCACCGGTGCGTCGCTGTTGCTCAATGCGCACGGGCAGGCCGAGTTGGACGCGATGTGGGAAGCGCTGTCCGACGTCCCGGCCGCCGAGCAATGCGGCTGGCTTGTGGATCGTTTCGGGCTGTCTTGGCAAGTCGTGCCCGATAACCTTGCTGAGCTGATGGAGCGCCCCGACGCTTACGACAAGCTCATGGCGATGAAGAAGATCCAGATCGCGGACTTTTAGGTCCCGCAGAAGGTGCGGTAGCCCGCAAGGCCGTCGCCGCTCGGCTGGAGGAAAATCGGGTCGGGCTCAGCAAAGGGCTGCTGGAGCGCGCCGGACAAGGCGTTGAACTTGCGTAGGTCGCCGTTCGTCGCCGCCTGTAGAGCTTCCTCGACCCGCAGGTTGCGGGGGATGAGCCGGGGGTTGCGCGGGGGCGTTGCCTTGCCGCGCCACTGCGCCACCCATTCCGGGGCCTGGAGGAGGTCGCGGAGTGCTCCTTCATCGGCGTCGGCAAGCGCGCGGTGTACCGAATTGAGGTCCGGGTGCTGAGCGGACAGCACCTCGTCCCAGCCGTTAAGGATCTCGGTGTCCGCGGGCGAAACACCCAGTGCACGGGCTTGTTCGGCCGCGTGCGCTCGGGCCCAGATAGCGGGGAAGGAATCGACGGCTTCTTGTGCCCAGTCCAGCCCGAGTGAGGGCACAATGGCCTGCGCGAACTGTGCCAGGTTCCAGTGCACGATATCGGGTTGGTGGCCGAAGGCGTAGCGCCCGCCGGTGTCGATGGAGGAGTAGCACGTGTCCAGGTCGAAGTTCTCGGCGTAGGCGCACGGGCCGAAGTCGATGGTTTCGCCGGAGAGCGTGGTGTTGTCCGTGTTCATAACGCCGTGGATGAAGCCAAGGCGCATCCATTTTGCCACGGTGTCGGCCTGGGTTTCCATGACGCGCCGGAACAGCTCGCGGCGGCGCTCCTGCGGGTGCGGCTCCTTGGCAACGTCGGGATAGTGGCGTTGCGCCGCGTAGTCCAGCAGGTCATTGACGGCGTGTTCGCCCAGGTGCATCGCGGCGAATTGCACCGTGCCGATGCGCAGGTGTGACGCCGCCGCCCGCACACCCACTGCCGCGGGCTGGACGGGCACGCTGCCGAAGCCCTGGCGCTGGATCGCGATGCCCGTCACGATCACTGCGAGGCTACGGGCGGTAGGCGCGCCGACTGCGTGCAGGTACTCGGAGTGGAGGTACTCGCGCAGCATCGAGGCCAGTGTGCCACGCCCGTCCGAGCCGGGGCGGGAGTACGGGGTGCGGCCGATACCCTTCGCGTGCAGGTCCACCACGTCACCCGCAGGCGTGTGCCATTCGCCGAGAAGGAGCGCGCGGCCGTCGCCAAGCACGGGGCTCAGCTGGCCGAACTGGTGCCCCGCATACGCCATGGCCACTGGCTTGTCGCCGTGGCCGAGCAGGAAGTCGATGCCCGCGGGGCTGGCCAACCACTCCGGGTCGAGGCCGAGCTCCAGCGCTAAGGCCTCATTAAGTACCACCAGCTGCGGCCGGGGGTGCTCCTCGCCGTGGCTGGGCGCGGTCAGCGTAGGGAAGCGGAGGGCGTAGTCGTGAGTAAATACGGGTGCTTTCACAACCCCCACTGTAGTTCTAGCCCGCGCGCAGGATGGATTCCATCTTCTTTCCGCGTGCCAGCTCGTCGATGAGCTTGTCCAGGTAGCGAATTTCGCGCATGAGGTCGTCCTCGATCTCCTGGACCTTCACGCCGCACACGGATCCGGTAATGAGCTCCCGGTTAGCGTTCATAGCCGGTGCCTGCGCGAAGAAGTCCCGGAAGGTGACCCGGTTGTCCACCACGGCGGCGATGTCACTATCGGAATATCCCGTCAACCACGTGATGATCTCGTGTACCTCTGCCTTCGTGCGCCCCTTGCGCTCAGCCTTGTTGACGTAGTGCGGGTACACCTCGGCAAAAGGCATGGAGAAGATACGGTGCTCACTCATCCGCGCCATCCTCCTTGAGCGAGTTGGCGTGCGGGAACATGGTGCCACGCACGTGCACGTCCACGGCGCCACCAATCCAGATATTCGCGCCATCGTCGTAGACGTGCACCAGGCCTGCGCGGCCCACCTGACTGCCCTGCATGGCGGTGTAGATCTCCGGGACCTCATCACGCTCGCGCAGCCACTGCGCCACCGCGCCGTTGAGCGAGCCGGTCACCGGATCCTCACGGGTGCCGGTAAACGCGCGGACCTCGTACAGCGGGCCCTCGTCCACCGCCTCGTCGTCGGCAACGAAGCCAACGAGCCCGAATTTCATCGCATTTTCTTGGACCTTGACCTCCCGCACCGCGGCGGCGCTCTTCAGCTGCACGATGATCCAGCCGGGGCCGTTGTCGCCCCACACCGCGGCTACGACGTCGTCACGCTGGAGGCCGCAGGACTGAATGATTGCCGCCAGGTCGGCGTCGTCCACCTCGCCGCCGCGCTGCAGATCCGGGGTGGCAAAGGAGAAGATAGTCTCCTTGCGCTCCTGCGCGTTGCGGATGGTTTCTTCCTGGATCTCCACCAGCCCCACCGCGCATTCCTGCACGATGTTGCCCGCGATCTGCGGCTCGCCGCCGGCCTCGCGCCAGGCGCGCGCCGTGCCCAATGTCGGGTGCCCGGCAAAGGGGAACTCGGTGTAGGGGGAGAAGATGCGCACTCGGTAGTCTGCGCGCGGATCCGTGGGCGTGAGCACGAAGGTGGTCTCTGAGAAATTTGTCCACGAGGCGATGGCCTGCATTTCCTCGGTGGTGAAATCATCCGCGCCCATCACCACGGCAACAGGGTTGCCGGTAAAAGGGCCGGTGCCAAAGACGTCTAACTCGAAATATTCGCGCTCCATGGGTTAATAGTGTAGCTAGTGCAGCTTCGACGTGCGGCCACCACTGCCGAGGTATTCCTTAAAATACGGCAGCACGAACTCCACCTCGCCCCACCCGGCAGGCGCAATGAGGTCCCGGGCGATGAGCTTGTGCCGAGAGTCGCTGAGGCCCTTGGTGGTTTTGCCCATCTCCGCGGCGATGTCCGCCACCGCCACGGGGTGATTGTCCTCGCCCATCACCCGTGCCATGGCGAGGAGGACATTGCGCTGGCCGTCGGGGACCCCTTTCATGGACGGGTGGTGTACTTGCAGGGCGATGGTGTCGATGGCTTCGCGTTCGATGGCGAGGATGTCGTCCGGGCTTATCGACGCCCTGCCCGCGCGGCGTGCCACATCCCACGCCAGCGATCCCACCAGCTGCACGAGGTAGGGATAACCCTGCGCCACCAGTGCTGCGCGGGTGGCCGCCTCCTCGGTCATCTCGATCCCGGAGCCGCGGGCGGTGTGGAGGAGGGCTTGCTGTGCGTCGTCGTCGGTGAGCGGGCCTAAGTCGAAGCGGCGGGCGCGGCGCATGAACGTGGTGCCTGGCAGGTCCAGCAGCGTGTCGACGCCGTGGGTCAGTCCCGCGACGATCAGGCTGACGTTCTTGTCGTCGCGAATGAGATCCTGGTAGGCCGTGGCTAGCTCGTGGAGGTCCGTAGGGTCCGCGTCTTGGACTTCGTCGACGGAAATGACAAATCCGGTGTTGTGCGGCGCTAGGGCGTCGGCAAGCTGGTGCATGCGCGAGGTAAGCGTGGGGGTGGGTTCCGCCTCGGCGTCGAGATCCGTAGAGATGGACCCTAGGCCCATGACGCGCAAGCCCGTGATGTCCCGACGCTTGGCGCGGCCGCGAAAAGTGTGGAGCGCTTCCGGGATGATGGAATCTACCAGCCGGCCCGCCATTCCAGGAGTGCTTGGGGTGCGCAGGATGAGCCAGCCGTGGGCGCGGGCGCGGTCTTCGAGTTCGCTGAGTAGGACGGTCTTGCCGATGCCGCGCGAGCCGCTGAGCACCAGGCTGCGGTGTGGGTGCCCGGGGCCGGCACCGATGGCCTCGTCGTAGTCATTGAGGGCACTGGCACGACCGGCCCAGTAGCGGGGCGAGGCGCCGAACGTGGGGCGGAAGGGGTTGTGCAGCGAATCGTTCATGCATGCCACTTTAGCGGAGGCAATTGAGAAATTTGAGAAACCTCAGACCACCAGCGTGATTTCGCGGCTATTCGTCGCGGGCGCCTCCACCGTAAAGCCTGCGGCACGGGAGAGATCCACGGCGTCGTCAAGGCTGGTTGCCTCACCATCCGCCTGGGCCAACGCGCGAGCCAGCTGCCCCTTGTAGTGCTTGTTGAAGTGGCTGACCACCTTGCGCGAGCCGTCCGGCTGCACCGATTCCACCCGCACCGTCACCGCCTGCGGGCACCGCCCGAGCTGCTGGTAGGTGCCCGAGCGGAGATCCACCACCATCTCCTCGGTGGCCACCTCGCCCAACACCGCGCTGATTGCCTTGCCCCAGCGTTTCTTCATTGTCGGCACCTCGGCGCCGTGGGGCAGCTTCGTCCCGCCCGACAACCGGTAGTGGGGGATGCGGTCGCGGGCGGAGAGCAACCCAAAGAGCGCGGAACCGATGGCTAACCGTTCCCAGGCGGCGTCGCCAAGCGTGGGAGCGTCGAGGGCGTCGTAGAGCACGCCGGTATAGCGCAGGAGAGCGGGCATCGTCGGCGCGGATTCCAGCACAGCGTTAGCTTCCACCTCGGGGCGCAGCTTCTCTGACAGGCCGAGAACCTCCCGCGCGCGGTCCGGCTCTGCGGAACACACCTGCACCAGATCCGCGGCGATGGCGCGGCGAGGAGCGTCCAGGGTAGGGAAGGACAGCTCCTCCCACGTGATGGCCGGATGCTCCCCACCCGGCGCCTTGGTCTCAGAAGGGGGCAACACTATGAGCATGGGTCAAGCATAACCGGGTATATTTTGAGCCATGATTACACGCCTATCCACGCTCTTCCTCCGCACGCTGCGCGAGGATCCCGCAGATGCCGAAGTCCCCAGCCACAAGTTGCTCGTTCGCGCCGGCTATATTCGCCGCGCCGCGCCGGGCGTGTACTCCTGGCTGCCGTTGGGGCTGCGTACCCTGCGCAAGATCGAGGACGTGGTGCGCGAGGAAATGAACGCCATGGGTGGACAGGAACTCCTCTTCCCGGCGTTGCTGCCACGCGAGCCCTATGAGAAGACGCAGCGCTGGACCGAGTACGGCGACAATCTCTTCCGCCTACAGGACCGTAAGGGCAACGACATGCTTCTCGGGCCAACGCACGAGGAGATGTTTGCCGACGCGGTGAAGGACATGTATTCGTCGTATAAGGACTTCCCGGTCACGCTGTACCAAATCCAGACCAAGTACCGCGACGAGGAGCGCCCCCGCGCGGGCATCCTGCGCGGCCGTGAGTTCGTCATGAAGGATTCCTACTCTTTCGACATGACCGATGAGGGGCTGGACGAGTCGTATGCCCGCCACCGCAAGGCGTACCAGAATATTTTTGATCGCCTGGGCATCGAGTACGCAATCTGCCAGGCGACGTCCGGTGCGATGGGCGGTTCTGCGTCCGAGGAATTCCTGGCGGTCTCCCCGGTGGGCGAGGACACGTTCGTCCGCGCCACCGGTGGCGATTATGCCGCGAACGTCGAGGCCGTTGTGACGCCTGCGCCGGAGGAGCGCTCTATCGAGGGGCTTGCCGACGCCGTAGTGCACGAGACCCCAGACTCCGAGACCATTGCCACGCTCGTGGACTGGGCCAATACCGCCGGGGTGACCGTGGACGGCCACGCGGTGACCGCAGCGGACACTCTCAAGTGCATGGCAGTTATGGTGCGCCAGCCCGGCGTGGCCGCCTACAGTGACGACGAGGAGCTCGTCGGCGTGCTCATTCCGGGCGACCGCGAGCTGGACGAAAAGCGCCTGGAGGCGTCGTTGGAACCAGCCGAGTTCCGTTTGGCTGAGGACAAGGACTTCAAGAAGTACCCGTTCCTGGTGCGCGGCTACATCGGTCCGCGCGGGCTCAATGCCAACGAGGTGCGCGTGCTGGCGGACCCGCGTGTGGTGCGCGGCTCGGTGTGGATCACCGGCGCGGACGAGGTGAATCGCCACGTCGTGGGCCTAGTGGCCGGCCGTGACTTCCATGTGGACGGCACCGTCGAGGCCGCGGAGGTGCGCGAGGGCGACCCGGCACCGGAGGGCATGGGCACGCTGACGCTGGAGCGCGGCATCGAGTTGGGCCACATCTTCCAGCTGGGCCGCAAGTACACCGAGGCCTTCGACGTGCAGATCCTGGACGAGAACGGCAAGCGCGCGGTGCCGACCATGGGGTCCTACGGCATCGGCATTTCCCGCATGATGGCCGTGCTGGCGGAGCAAAACCTCGACGAGAAGGGCCTGAAGTGGCCGGTGGCCGTTGCGCCGTACCAGGTGCACGTGGCCGTGGCGAACAAAGATCCTGAGGCCATGGAGGCGGGTGAGAAGCTCGTCGCGGAGCTTGACGCCGCCGGCGTGGAGGTACTCTTCGACGATCGCCCGAAGGTGTCCCCGGGCGTGAAGTTTAAGGACGCCGAGCTGCTTGGTATGCCGTTTGCAGCCATCCTGGGCCGCAGCTTCAAGGACGGCATCATCGAACTGCGTATCCGGGGCGGAGAGACCCTCGAAGTCCCCGCCGGGGACATCGTGGCCACGCTCCAGGAGCTTATTGCTTCCGCACGGTAGCGGGCCACCAGAACTTCTCGCCGACCAGCTGGACGATGGCGGGCACCAGAATGGTGCGGACTAGGAGGGTGTCCAATAGGACGCCCAAGAAGATGGTGATACCAATCTGTGCCAGTGCCACCAGCGGCAGCACGCCGAGTGCGGCGAAAACCGCTGCCAGCAAGATGCCGGCGGAAGTGATGACGCCACCCGTGGAGGACAACGCCGTGAGGATTCCGCGGCGCGTGCCCACCGCGGCGGCGTCTTCGCGGGCGTGGGTGACGAGGAAGATCGTGTAATCAATACCCAGCGCCACCAAGAACACGAAGCTAAATAGTGGCGTGGACGACGCGAAGTGCTCGAAGCCGAAGACAAAGTGCGATACCCACCAGCCCAGGCCGAGCGCGGCCACGTTGGTAAGCAGCACCGAACCGACCATGATGAGCGGCGCGAGGAGAGAGCGTAGCAACACCATGAGCATGACGAAGACCAGCGCGAGCACTAGCGGGAAGATGAGCGTGCGGTCGGCGGCGGAGTAGTCCTCTTCGTCGATCAGGTTGGCATCGGGGCCACCCACGAAGGCTCCCGGAAGTACTGCGCGCAATGCCTGCGTGTCCGCTCCGGAGATCTGTAGCAGCGTGTAGTCCGCCGGGGCTGAGTCGTTCACAGTCTGGAAGCTCACGGGATCTCCCAGCGGGCGTGCGGAGGCGCCGAGGTCCTTGAGCGTCGCCTGTGTCTGCTGGACGTTCTTGGTAGCCACGATCGGCGGGGTGGCGGTTTGCTCGGGGAATGTCTCAGCGATGGTGTCAGAGGCCGCAATAGATTCCGGAGTGTCGATGAACTGATCCGCCTGGCCGAGGCCGGTGGACTGCTGGAAATAGCCCACGCAGCACACGGCCAACGCCGCCAGTGACGCCGCCGCAACCTTGGCCGGCTGCTTGTCCACAACCGCGCCCACGCGATCCCAGAAGGCGTGCTGCGGGACGTCGCCAAGCTTCGGCTTCTTAGGCCAGAACACCCAGCGGCCGCACCATGCCAAGAGCCCCGGTAGGACGAACAACGCGAAGGTCCAGGCCACCACGATGCCCAGCGCGGACGCCACACCGAGCGCGCGGGTCGTCGGGATGGCAGAAAGTACCAAGCACAACACGCCCACGATGACGGTGGCGGCCGAAGCAGTGACGGCCTTCAATGTCGGAAGCCACGCCGCGCCCATGGCCGCGTAGCGGTCCTCGTGCGAGCCGAGTTCGTCGCGGTAGCGCGAGATGAGCAGCAGGGCGTAGTTGGTGCCGGCGCCGAAAACCAGCACGGACAAGATGCCCGAGGTGGATTCGTTCCACTGCATACCCAGTGCGCCCAGCACCCACGTGAAAACTGTGGCGGCAACACGGTCCGCCACACCGATGACCAGCAGCGGAAGTAGCCACAAGATGGGGGAGCGGTATGTGATAATCAGCAGCACCGCGACGATGAGCGCGGTCACGCCCAGCAGCAGGAAGTTAGCGCCCGCGAACACACCCGCGAGATCCGCCTTGATGGCCGCAGGTCCAGTGACCTGAGCGGTGGCGCCCACACTTTCTGCGGCCTTCGCTGCGTCGGCACGCAGCTTCTCAATGGCATCGGAGTTCTCGGTGTTGTTCGTCGCCGTCACCGAGGTAGGGACCAGCGCCGCGGTGCCGTCCGGGTTAGGGATCGCTGGCCCGCCCAGCCCCTTGGCCGCTGCCTGAACATCTTTGATATCCAGGCGCTCCCCGGTGGGCGAGGACAGCACCACAATGGCCGCGGAAGTATCACCAGTACCGGCGGCGTCCTGCATCTCGGCAACGATTGCCGCCTGGCTGTCGTCTGGCAGCGTGGCGGTGGAAGACTGCGCCTGCGTGAACGGCCCGATGGCGACGGCAGCGATGCCAAGGGCAAGGAAGAACAACGCCACGAAACGTTGTGCGCGAATCCATGAAGATGTCATGCGGTTAGTTTAGGCGGGCACGTGATGTGCCAGCTACAACCACTGCCCAATCCCGCCACGCGGCCGACTCCGCGTTAACCGCGGCATGCTCCCACTGCGCGGCGTCTTCCTTGTCCAGATAGGCGAGGTAGCCTGCCGCCTGCTTCCCCGAGGAGGGCAGAGGCGCCCCGCTGGCTTCGTAGGCTGGTGCCGGCGCGGGCACTTCCCCGGCGGACTCCAGTGCATCACTGAGCTTGGCGACGCGGCGTTCGTGGCGGCCGAGTGCCTCCTCCACCTGGGCTTGGGTACCTCCCCCCGCGAAGGCTTCGGTGACGTCGAGGGCGTAAATGACCGAATACTCCCAATCGAGGAGCTTCTTGGCGGCCTCGATGTCCGCCGGGGCGACGCCTTCTTCACCGAGGTTCGGCGTAGCGGTGAAGTCGGCCGGACTGAAGCTGGCGGCGGCCAGGTCGATGGCCTGTTCCACAATGAGCGTGCGGGAGGACTCCGGGACCTGGTCCAGGGCGTCGAGAAGCTGGGCGCGCGAGTCCTTGTAGACGTCGGCGGTGGTAGCGTCGTCGGGAAGCGGGGTGAACTCCCCACGTTCTACCGCACAGGACTCGGGGGCGTTGCCGTCAGCGTCGGTCCCGCAGATCCGCTCGATCTCCGCATACAGCGCCGCGGCGTGGTCCATGCGCCCGGCCGCCTTATCTGGATCGGCGGCGAGCGTGCGGGAGGCAGCATCGGCTTCAGCATCCCGGGCTAGAGTGACCAACGCCGCGTCGGGCGTGGGGCCGAAAGCATTGAAGAGGGGCTGGAGGGGCTCACAGCCGGACAAGGCGGGCACGAGTGTAAGAGTGCAGAGCCCGGCGGCGACAGACTTGAGACGTGACACTCACAAGACCTTACCCACCTCCAAGCCGGAATTGGCGATAGGCTGGGGACTATGGCATTTCCAGATACAGAACGGCTGTCCCAGATCCTCGCGCCGGTGCTTGAGCGCCACGGCGTGGACCTGGAGGGTATCAAGGCTACGCCGGCGGGGAAGAAGTCTCAGGTCGTCGTCAAGGTCGACGCGGACGATCGTCCCGATTTGGACCGCCTTGAGGTTATTTCCGGAGAGATTTCGGATACCTTCGACGCCGCCGAAGCAGCGGGCGAGGTCAACTTCGGTGCGGGATACACCCTGGAGGTGTCCACTCCCGGCGTTGATCTGCCGCTGACCGCACCGCGCCACTGGCGTCGCAATGCGGGACGTATTGCTAAAGTTCGTCTCGCGGACGACAACAAGGCACAGACCTTTCGTATCGGAGCGCTGAGCCCGGAAGACAATGCGGTGATCTTGATCACGACGAAGGCCAAGGTCCCAGCCGTGCACGTCGTGCAATTAGCCAACGTGGAGGACGCGGTGGTAGATATTGAGTTCGCACAACCACCGGCGGCAGAAACTGAGATCGCCGCGTTGGGTTTTGCGGAGGCGGAGAAACTGGCCACGCCAGCGAGCTAAGACGTAGATGACATTGAAATCTTTGGTAAGGACAACAAGTGAATATTGATCTCCAGGTATTGCGCTCGATTGAGAAGGAACAGGGGGTCAGTGTTCGTGACCTCATGTCCACCATCGCCGGGGCGCTGCTGCGCGCCTACCGCGAGTACCGCGAGACGGAAGCCAGCGAGAACACCAAGGCCCGCATCGACATTGACCAGGACACCGGTGCGGTAGCCGTCATCGTCACGGAACGCGACGCGGAGACAGGCGAAGTACTGAGCGAGTACGACGACACCCCAGTGAACTTCTCCCGCGTGGGTGCCAGGGCCGTCCGTGAGGCCATCGTCGCGCGCCTGCGCGAGGCTGAAGCAGAGCGCACTTTCGACAGCTACCACGGTTACGAGGGCACGATCGTTTCCGGCATCGTTCAGCGTGATGCTCACGCCAACGCGCGTGGCATCGTCGTGGTACAGCTTGGCTCCGAGTACGAGTCCCAAGACGGCATCCTGCTGCCCGCGGAGCAGATCCCAGGTGAGAAGCTTGAGCATGGTGACCGCATCAAGGCTTTCGTCGTGGGTGTGAATCGCTCCGGCGCCAACGTGCAGATCGCGCTGTCTCGTACCCACCCGGAACTGGTGCGCGGCTTGTTCGAGCTGGAGGTCCCTGAGGTGGCGGACGGCAACGTTGAGATCGTCGCCATCGCCCGCGAGGCGGGCCACCGCTCGAAGATCGCGGTCGTCGGCAAGGCCAAGGGCCTCAACGCCAAGGGTGCCTGCATTGGCCCGCGCGGCCAGCGCGTTAGCAACATCATGAAGGAGCTGGCGGGGGAGAAGATCGACATTATCGATTACTCCGAGGACCCGGCGACCTACGTGGGTAATTCTCTGGCGCCGTCCAAGGTTGTGCGCGTACGAGTCCTCGACCCCGAGGCCCAGGTGGCTGAGGTGACGGTACCGGACTACCAACTGTCGTTGGCTATCGGTAAGGAAGGCCAGAATGCCCGCCTCGCCGCGCGCTTGACCGGTTGGAAGATCGATATCCACTCCGACGCCGATCCGGCGTCTTAGAGCACGAACGGAGTACTGTGCGGGCCCGTAGTGGGTGAGTCGGTTCATTTTTGGGTGAACTTAGCGTAAACTAGGTGGTTGGCCTCGATGCCTTCAATGGTCGAGCACGAAACACGCCAATGACGTCTAACGTTTTAAGGAGCTGAATGCGACAGTCGCGCCCTCAACGCGAGCCCCGCATTCGCACGTGTATCGCCACCCGCACCCGCCACCCGGAGTCTGAACTCCTGCGCGTTGCGTTGGATCCGCAAGATCCTTCGCGTTCCGTGGTGCTTGCGGATCCGGCGCGCCGCCTTCCCGGTCGGGGAGCGTGGCTCGTGCCCACCCTGGAAGCATTTAAGCTGGCGGAGGACAAGCGCGCTTTTGGACGCGCCCTCCGTGCGTCTGCCACAGTAGACACTACGAAGGTACGCGAGTACCTGGAGATTCTGCTTCGTCCGGACGCCGCCGCGGATACCGCGATGGCTGCCGGTCGGACCGATGAGATTGTAAGGAAGACCTAAGCACTGATGAAGACACAACGATGAAGCATCAGCGATGAAAGTCAACGACCACAACTAGAGGTCCGGCCCCGCACGACGGGCGCCTGTGGCCTCTAGGAAACCTAAGAGGAGACAAGTGCCCGGAAAGCTACGTGTACACGAGTTGGCAAAACAGCTCGGCGTAACCAGCAAAGAATTGCTCGCCACGCTGAAAGAGCAAGGCGAGTTCGTCAAGACGGCGTCATCCACCATTGAACCCCCAGTGGTGAAAAAGATGCGTGCCCATTATGAGGCGCAGGGCGGCGGCGAGGCCGACGCCGAGAAGAAGGCCGACAACAAGTCGGATAAGAAGGCTGCTAAGCCAGGCGCCCCCAAGCCTTCTGCAGCCAAGCCCGGGGCCGCGAAGCCGGCAGCGCCCGCAGCGGCAAAGCCGAGCCCGGCGGCTCCCGCCAACGCACCGAAGCCTGCAGCCAAGACTTCCGCAACCCCCGCAACTCCGGCCAACGCGCCGAAGCCCGGGGCTCCGAAGCCGAAGCCTGCAGTGACCCCAGCCAGCGCAGCGAAGACCCCGAAGCCGGGCGGTCAGGGCGAGCGCCCAACCCCGGGCAACGCGATGCCGCGTCCTATGCCGAAGCCGGGCGGTCGTCCGCGCGTGGCCAACAACCCATTTTCCACCGGCGGTGGCGAGCGTCCGCCACGTCCCGGTGGCGGCCGCGGCCCGCGTCCAGGCGCAAAGCCGGGCGAGCAGCGCGGCGGTAAGCCACGCGGCGGCGAGCGCCCGAACCAGCGGCCGCAGGGCGACGGTAAGCGTCCAGGCGGAGAGCGTCAGGGCGGCGGTCGTCGTCCTAGCCCGGCAATGATGCCGGCACACCCGAACCCCGCAGCGATGCCGTCCAAGGCAGCCGGTGCAGGCGCTGGTGGCCGTGGCGGCCGCGGTGGCCGCGGAACTGGGCATGGCCCGGGTGCCGGTGGCCCTCCGGGCGGTTTCCGTGGTGGTCGCGGCGGTCGCCGCGGCGGCACCGCGGGTGCTTTCGGCCGTCCTGGTGGCGCTCCGCGTAAGGGCAAGAAGTCCAAGCGTCAGAAGCGCAGCGAATACGAGGCAATGAGCGCACCAAACGTCGTCGGTGGTGTGCGTTTGCCAGACGGCGGTGGCTCCAAGGTGCGCCTACGCCGCGGTGCTTCCCTGTCCGACTTCGCCGAGAAGATCGGTGCGGATCCGGCAGCATTGGTGCAGGCCCTGTTCAACCTGGGCGAGATGGTCACCGCCACCGCTTCTGTGTCCGAGGAGACCTTGCAGCTGCTCGGTGCCGAGATTAACTACGAGGTCGAGGTCGTCTCCCCTGAAGACGAGGATCGCGAGCTCCTCGAGTCCTTCGACCTGCAGTTCGGTGAGGACGAAGGCGGCGAGGAGGCACTCGAGAACCGTCCTCCAGTCGTGTCCGTCATGGGTCACGTCGACCACGGTAAGACCCGCCTTCTGGACACCATCCGTAAGACCAACGAGGGCGCGGGCGAAGCCGGCGGCATTACCCAGGGCATCGGTGCATATCAGGTCAACGTGGAGGTCGAGGACGCCGAGCGCGCCATCACCTTCCTGGATACCCCGGGCCACGAGGCGTTTACCGCCATGCGTGCCCGTGGTGCGAAGTCCACCGACCTGGCCGTGCTGGTCGTCGCCGCTGACGACGGCGTCATGCCGCAGACGGTGGAGGCCATCAACCACGCCAAGGCCGCCGACATCCCTGTCGTGGTCGCGGTGAACAAGATCGATAAGCCGGAAGCCTCCCCGGATAAGATCCGTGGCCAGCTCACCGAGTACGGCATCATCCCTGAGGAGTACGGTGGCGAGACCATGTTCGTGGATATTTCCGCGAAGAGCGGTCTCAACATCGATCAGCTGCTCGAAGCCATCGTGCTGACTGCGGATGCTTCGCTGGAGCTGACCGCTAACCCGGACATGGACGCCCAGGGCGTCGCCATCGAGGCTCACCTGGACCGCGGCCGCGGCCCGGTGGCCACCGTCATTGTCCAGCGCGGTACTTTGCGCGTCGGCGACTCCATCGTCGTCGGCGATGCGCACGGTCGCGTGCGTCGCATGCTGGATGAGTTCGGTAACGACGTGGAAGAGGCGGGTCCGTCCCGTCCGGTCCAGGTCCAGGGCCTCAACGGTGTCCCTGGCGCCGGCGACAACCTACTGGTGGTCGAGGACGACCGCGTAGCACGCCAGATCGCCGCACAGCGCGACGCCCGCAAACGGTCCGCAATGCAGGCGAAGGCCCGCAAGCGTGTTTCCCTCGAGGACCTGGATGCAGTGCTCAAGGAGACCTCGACGCTCAACCTCATCCTCAAGGGCGATAACGCCGGTTCGGTGGAAGCTCTGGAGGAGTCCTTGCTGGGCATCGAGATCGACGACGAGGTCGAGCTCAACATCATCGACCGCGGCGTGGGTGCTGTCACCCAGACCAACGTCACCCTGGCTGCGGCCTCCGACGCCGTCATCATCGCCTTCAACGTTCGCGCTGAGGGCAAGGCGACGCAGGAAGCCAACCAGGAGGGCGTGGACATCCGCTACTACACCGTCATCTACCGCGCCATCGAAGAGGTGGAGCAGGCTCTCAAGGGCATGCTCAAGCCCATCTACGAAGAGCGCGAACTGGGTGCAGCGGAGATTCGTGCGCTGTTCAAGTCCTCTGCAGTGGGCACCATCGCCGGCTGTATGGTCACCGAGGGCAAGGTCAAGCGCGGTGGCAAGGCACGTATTGTCCGCGACAACAACGTGATCACCACCGATGCGAAGATCGAGTCCCTGCGCCACGAGAAGGACGACGTCAACGAAATCGCCGCCGGTTACGAGTGCGGTATGGTGCTGTCCTACCCGGACATCCAGGAGGGCGACATCGTTCAGGTCTACGACGAGGTCGAGGTTCCGCGTACCTAGTGCGCCGCACCTAGGCGCTTGTCGACGCCCTGTGCAGCTCCCGGTCACCGCTACGTGCGGGGCCGGGAGCTTTTGCATTGTCCGGCCCGGGGTTAGAATGGGTGGCTGTTAACAATTCAGGTCTACTCAAGTGAAGGCAAGGTGGTTGTCATGGCTGATAACGCGCGCGCAGGACGGTTGTCCAAACGCATCCAGGAAATCGTTGCGATGGCCATCGAACGAGACATTAAGGACCGCCGCCTGGAGCTCGTCACCATCACCGACTGCCGTCTGACCGGCGATTTGCACGACGCCACTATCTACTACACGGTGCGCGGCGCCAGCATCGACGAAGAGCCGGATACCGAGGCCGCCGCAGAAGCACTGCACCGCGCCCGCGGTCAGTTGCGCAAGCTGGTGGGAGATAGCCTGTCGGTGCGTTACACCCCGAGCCTGAGCTTCGAACTGGACACCGTCCCTGAGGCCTCCGCGCACATGGAGGAGCTGCTCGCTCGCGCCCGTGCGCGCGACGAGGAGCTGGCCAAGCTCAAGGAGAACGCCTCCCCGGCCGGGGATGCTGATCCGTACAAAAAGCCCGCGGATAACGGGGAGTCCTAGCCCGTGGAAGAACAACTCTACGACCAGGTGATTGCGCGTCTTATAGAGGCGCACAACATCCTGGTGATCACCCACCTGCGCCCAGATGCGGACGCCATCGGCTCGGCCACCGCGCTGGTGAAGGGGCTGCGACGGCTGGGCAAGGACGCCCGCGCGGTCATCGGCCAGCGCCGGGAGATTTCACGTAATCTCCTGAGTATCCCGGGCGCGGAGGAAGTCGAGCTCGTGGACACTCTGCCTCAGGGCTACGACCTTTACGTCACCGTGGACTGTGGTTCCATCGACCGCACGGGTTCCTTGGCGCCGGAGCTCGCCGACGTCGCCACGCAGGATCGCCTGCTCGTCATCGACCATCACGCCTCTAACGTAGGATTCGGCAGCACGAACCTCATTGACGTGGACGCGGAGTCGACCACCACCATCTTGGATGAACTCCTCGATCGCATGTCTGTGCCCGCGGATAAGGACATCGCGCACTGCTTGTACGCGGGGCTGGTGACGGACACCGGTAGCTTCCGGTGGGGACGTCCGGTGATGCACGATCTGGCCGCGCGACTGATGAGCTACGGGCTGGATACCAAGAGGATTGCCGAGGATCTGCTGGATTCCACCACGGACTTCGACCTGCAGATGGTCGGCCGCGTGCTGGCCAACGTGTCCGTGATCCCGGCCGGAAACCACACCGCCGCGGTGCTGGTGGCGCCGCACGCGGATATCGCTGGTCACTCCGATGCCGCCGTGGAGTCCCTCGTTGACTTCGTGCGCGCACTGGAAGGAACGGACGTGGGCGTGGTGTTTAAGGGCCAGACTGATACGGTCTGGGCGGTGAGCCTGCGCTCGTCCGTCATTGACTGCGCGGAATTGGCCGTGAAGTTTGGCGGCGGCGGGCACGTCCCGGCCGCGGGCTACATCACCACCGGAACGCCCGACGACGTGGTCGCCGAAGTGATCGCCGCGCTCACCGCCATGGATTAAGACATGGTCAGTGCGCGAACAATCTTCGCGCTGGCACTGCCGGCGCTGGGCGTTCTTGCCGCCATGCCGGTGTATCTGCTCATCGACACCGCGGTGGTGGGGCGCCTGGGCACGCATGCCCTCGCCGCGTTAGGCGCGGGCACAACGGTGCAGGCCGCGGTGACCACCCAGTTGACCTTCCTCAGCTACGGCACCACGGCGCGTGCTGCACGGAAGTTCGGTGCGAGCGATCGCGCGGGTGCCGTCGCGGAAGGCGTTCAAGCAACCTGGGTGGCCATTGCGGTAGGGGCGGTGCTCGCCACCACCATGTGGGTCGCCGCCGACGCCGTCGCCTTGGCCATGGCCGGGGACCCTACGACGGCAGAGGCGACAGCCTCTTGGCTGCGCATCAGCGCCTTCGCCATCCCGCTCGCGCTCATTGATATGGCCGGCAACGGCTGGTTACGCGGCATCCAAAACACCAGGCTGCCGCTCTATTTCACCCTCGCGGGGGTGATACCGGGCGCGGTGTGCGTGGTTTTCTTCGTGCGCTGGTGGGGCGTGGATGGCTCCGCGTACGCCAACCTGCTGGGGTTCACTATCACTTCCGCGTGCTTTATCGGCGCCCTGGTCCGCGAACACGAGGGGGACTGGCGGCCGCGCCCGCGGGTCGTCGTCAAGCAATTGGTGCTGGGGCGCGATCTCATTGTGCGCTCGCTGGCTTTCCAGGTGGCGTTTTTGTCCGCCGCAGCGGTGGCCGGGCGCATCGGCCCGCAGGCGCTTGCCGCGCACCAGGTTCAGCTGCAGCTGTGGAACTTCCTCACCCTGGTGTTGGACTCGTTGGCGATCGCGGCGCAATCGCTCATTGGCGCTGCGCTCGGCGCGCGAGACAAGGACCATGCCCGGGCGGTGGGCGCGACCATTGTTCGCTATTCGGCTTTGTTTTCGTGCGCACTGGCGGGTGTATTCGCCGCGGGGTACCACCTGATCCCGCGGCTATTTACCCAGGCCCCGGAGGTGCTGGGTGCGTTGGCCGGCCCGTGGTGGATTATGGTGGCGATGGTGGCGGTAGGTGGCGTCCTCTTCGCCCTCGACGGCGTGTTGTTGGGGGCTGGGGACGCCGCGTTCCTGCGCACCATCACCATTGCCTCGGTAGTCCTCGGCTTTGTACCGGGCATCGCACTGGCTTATGTCACGGGCGCGGGGCTGACCGTCATCTGGTTGGGACTGGCCGCGTTCATCGGCATCCGCACGGTGGCGGTGGTGCTGCGGTTCCGTTCTATGAAGTGGGCCGTGGTGGATTGAGTTTCGCTAGACTTTAGTGACTAGAAATTATCGGGTGCGACAAAGCTGTTGAGGAGGTCGGAGAGTTGACCACAACCCTGTGGGCGGTCGCGGACTTGCATGCCGCGGTGAAGGCCAACGGCCCGACCATTGAGTCCATTCAGCCGGAGGATCCTTCGGACTGGTTGATTGTGGCGGGCGATGTTGCCGAGCGCACCGAGCTCATCATCCACACGCTCACCACCTTGCGGCGGCGGTTTGCCAAGGTCATCTGGGTACCTGGCAACCATGAATTGTTCTCGCGGTCGTCGGATGAGGCACGCGGATACGACAAATACTACGAGCTGGTTCGCCTATGTCGGGAAATTGACGTGGTGACACCGGAGGATCCGTACCCGGTGTTTGACGGGACCACCATCGTGCCGTTGTTTACCCTGTACGACTATTCGTTCCGCCAGCCAGGTACCTCCGTGAAGGAATCGCTGAAGTTGGCGGAGTCCAAGTCCATCATGATGACGGATGAGGTGGCCATCGCCCCGTTCGTGGATGTGCGGGCGTGGTGCTGGGATCGCTTGGCGTATTCCATCAAACGGCTCTCGCGTATCGACGGTCCGACTGTGCTCATCAACCACTGGCCGTTGGTACAAGAACCCACGCTGCGGATGCGCTGGCCGGAGGTGGCGTTGTGGTGCGGCAGTAAGCACACTCGCATGTGGCCCACGCGCTACCAAGCCCAGGCGGTGATTTACGGACACCTGCACATGCCCGGCGAGGTCGAGGTTGACGGCGTCAAGCACGTGGAGGTGTCCCTCGGCTATCCCCGAGAATGGCGCCGCCAGCTGCATACACGGCAGTGGCCGTACCCGGTGCTGCGCACGGACAAAGTCCTCCCGGTGACGGATACGTGGGAGGCGATTCGCTGATGCTGACGCCGGACCTTTTCCCAGACTCTGCGCGGTTTTGTTACGTGCGTACGGATGACACTGAGTCTGATCTCCTCAACTACGACCACCTGCATCCCCTCGAACAGTCTTTAGTGTCACATTCGGTAGAAGTGCGCAAGGCAGAGTTCGGTGACGCCCGCTGGTGCGCCCACCGGGCGCTGGCGGAATTGGGCTACTCCGGCCAAGAACCCATTCTGCGGGGGGAGCGCGGTATGCCGCTATGGCCCAAGGGGTTCGTGGGCTCCATGACCCATACCACCGGGCTGCGGGCGGCGGTAGCGGCGCCGGAGAAGTTCGTGCGCTCCATGGGCATCGACGTCGAGCCCGCCGAACCACTCCCAGAAGGAGTTTTGCCGCAGGTGGCTCGTTCCGGTGAAACGGCGCAGCTTGACCGCCTGCGCGAACAGGGCTACGAGTGTGCCGACCGAATTCTATTCTGTGCCAAGGAAGCGACCTATAAGGCGTGGTTCCCCATGACCCACCGCTGGCTCGGCTTCGAGCAGGCGGAGATCGACATCCGTGACGACGGCAGCATCATTTCCTACTTGCTGGTGCGGCCGACCCCGGTGCCGTTCATCACTGGGCGTTGGGTCGTGGCGGAGGACTATGTTGTTGTCGCTACGTCTGTGCCGCAACACCCGGGCATTGAGCTGTAAGCCCTACAAGGTGGAGGGGTGTGCCACGAACACCGTGGCTAGGCGCTTGCCCTGCTCCTTGACCAAGGCGATGGCGCGGCCGTCCGGGGTGACGGCGGCGTGGGTGCCGGTGAGACCGCGCGGTTCCAGCCATTTGCCCATGGCCAATGCCGCGCCTTCCTCCGCGGTCACCTCCAGGGTGGGGTAGCAGGCGGGCAGCGCCGCGTCGAGGGGGAGCGTGACCGCGGGAGTCGTCCCCGAGTCTGCTTCGGTGGCAAGGTCTTCCAGCGTGCGCGCCCCGTCGAGGGAGAACGGGCCGACGGCCGTGCGCCGCAGTGCGGTGAGGTGTCCGCCCACACCGAGGTCCCCGCCGAGGTCTCTGGCGAGCGCCCGGATATACGTTCCGGAGGAGCAGTCGACGGTCACATCCAAGTCAATGAACTCTCCGTTGCGGCGGATGTCGTGGACCGTGAAACGGCTGACTGTCACCGGCCGGGCGGGGATTTCTACGCTCTCGCCGTCGCGGACTCTTTCGTGCGCCCGCTTGCCGTCGATTTTGATGGCGGACACGGCGGTGGGGCGTTGCATGATGTCGCCCGTGAGCTTGTCGACGCCCGCGTAAATCTCGGCGTCGGCAAGCGCCTCACCCATGTCAGCGCAGCTGCGGGAACGCTCGGTGAGGACTTCACCCTCGGCGTCGTCAGTGGTGGTGGCTTGACCGAGTCGGATGGTGGCGTCGTAGGACTTGGTGCTTGCGACCAGATGCGCGAGGAATTTGGTGCCACGCTCGATGCCCACCACCAGCACCCCAGTGGCCATGGGATCTAAGGTGCCCGCGTGTCCGACCTTCTTTGTGGAATAGAGTCGGCGCAGACGTCCCACAACGTCGTGCGAGGTCATGCCCGCGGGTTTGTCCACAACCACGAGTCCGGAGGAAGCAAGCGAGTCAGTCATAGGGGATAGTTTAGGCGTCGCCTAGACAGCAATGTCGTACGATGGTGCGAGTGGATATCTGGTACGGAATGGACGAGGCTCGCGCGGGGTTGCGTGCGGGGGCCCGCACGGCGGTCACCATCGGGGTTTTTGATGGGATGCACCGCGGGCATCAGCTCTTAGTACGTCACACTGTCGAGCATGCGCGGGCGCACGGTCTGGAATCTGTGTTGGTGACTTTTGACCCGCACCCGGTGAGTGTCTTCCTGCCGGAGCGCGCACCGCTCGCGGTGACCACGCTGGAGCGCCGCCTACAGGTGGCGGCGGAGATGGGCATTGACCATGCACTCGTCATCGACTTCACCCGCGAACTCGCCGGGCTGTCTGCGGCGGACTACGTCGAGGAATTGCTCGTGGGCACGTTGCAGGCGAGCCACGTGGCTGTGGGGGAGAACTTCACCTTCGGCGCGGAGGCGGGCGGTACCCCGGCCGTGCTGACGCAATTGGGCCGGGAGCGGGGCACGGCGTCGTTTAGCGTGGATACCGTATCTTTGCTGGACGACGACGGCGTGCGCATCTGCTCGACGGCGATCCGTGACTTCTTGGCCGCGGGCAACGTCGCGCGCGCGAACTGGGCGCTGGGTCGGCACTTCGCGGTGTCCGGCCCAGTCCTACGCGGTGCGGGTCGCGGCGGAAAAGAGCTGGGATTCCCCACCGCGAACCAGTACTTCCCGGAAAACATCGCTATCCCGGCGGATGGTGTTTATGCCGGTTGGTTCATCGTGGAGCCGCCTGCGGACATCGCCGGCAACATGGAATCCGGTGTCGCGTACGCCGCGGCGATCTCGGTGGGAACGAACCCCACCTTCGGCGACCAAGAGCGCAGCATCGAGTCCTTCGTCTTGGACCGCGACGCCGACCTGTACGGCCACGAGGCCACGGTGAAGTTCGTGGATCACATCCGGGACATGGTGAAGTTCAACTCTGTGGACGAACTGCTAGAGGCCATGCATCGCGACGTCGCGCGGGCCCGCGAGGTTCTCTCCGCGGACGCGGCCACCCAGGGGTGGTCAGCGGACGAATACTTCCTCCTCCCCGGCGATTTGGAAGGTGAGACCGCGGGCAGGTAACCTTAACCGCTGGCCTTCGACTGCGGTCCGCAGCAGTTGCAGGTATGGAGAAAATTTTCATGCGGACTGAAACACAATAGGAGAAATACTCATGGCACTGTCCACTGAGAAGAAGGCAGAAATCCTCAAGGAGTACGGCCTTCACGAGACCGACACCGGTTCCCCTGAGGCGCAGGTGGCTCTGCTCACCGAGCGCATCACCACCCTGACCGAGCACCTCAAGACCCACAAGCACGACCACCACTCCCGTCGTGGCCTGCTGCTGATGGTTGGCCGCCGCCGTGGCCTGCTGAAGTACCTGGCTGAAAACAACATCGATCGCTACCGTGATCTGATCGCTCGCCTGGGTCTGCGTCGCTAAGTCTTGTAGTACTACTGACGCAAGCTTGATGTCCCGGCTCCCTGCAATGGGGAGGCCGGGACTTTTGCGTGTCGGGCGGCCGAAGCGAACCACCTGCTAGGATGTTGGAGAATGTAAATTCACACACTCTGCAGCCGCCGGTGGCACCGATGATTACCGGGGCGCAAGACGCACAATTACAGGAGATTATTTCCTTTTATGAACGCTCAACACTCGGTCAATTTCCAGGTAGACGAAGACTTCGGCATCACCGAGGCCATCGTTGCGCTGGATAACGGCGACTTTGGCACCCGCACCATCCGCTTCGAAACTGGGCAGCTTGCTCGCCAGGCCGGCGGTTCCGTGACTACCTACCTCGACGACGACACGATGCTCCTGGCCACCACGACTGCATCGAACCAGCCCCGCGAGGGCTTCGACTTCTTCCCGCTCACCGTTGACGTAGAAGAGCGCATGTATGCTGCGGGTACTATCCCGGGCTCCTTCTTCCGCCGCGAGGGACGTCCCTCTACCGAGGCCATTTTGGCCTGCCGTCTGATTGACCGCCCGTTGCGTCCGACCTTCGTTAAAGGCCTGCGCAACGAGGTGCAGTGCGTCATCACCGTGTTGTCCATGGACCCGTCTGAGTACTACGACGTCGTGGCCATTAACGGCGCGTCCGCCGCGACCCAGCTCTCGGGCCTCCCTGTGTCCGGCCCCGTCGGCGGCGTGCGCGTGGCCCTCTTGGCCGACGACAAGCACCCGGAGGGCCAGTGGGTAGCCTTCCCGAACCACGAGCAGCACGAGCGCGCCCTCTTCGAGATGGTCGTCGCTGGCCGCATCGTGGAGCGCAAGCGCGGCCGCACAACCGAGAAGGACGTCGCCATCATGATGGTGGAGGCCGGCGCCGGCGTGAACGTGGTGGAGCGCATCAAGGAAGGCGCCCCGGCGCCGACCGAGTCCACCGTGTCCGAGGGCCTGGAAGCTGCCAAGCCGTTCATCCAGGCATTGTGCGAAGCGCAGGCCGGCCTGGCTGAGCGCACCGCGAAGGAAACCCAGGACTTCCCACTGTTCCCGGCGTACACCGAGGATATCTACGCTGCCGTGGAAAAGACGGCTACGAAGAAGCTCGCTGAGCTGCTCACCATCCCGGGCAAGCAGGACCGCGACGATGCCACCAACGCGTACATGGACGAGGTCGTCGACAAGCTCGTTGACACCGTGGACGACGACCTGGACGAGGCCGAAGCGACGAAGCAGATCCGCGCCGCCTACAACGCGGTGATGAAGGCTATTGTTCGCGAGAAGATCCTCACCGAAGGTTTCCGCATCGATGGCCGCGGCGTCACCCACATCCGCGACCTCGGCGTCGAGGTGGAGCTGGTTCCGCGCGCCCACGGTTCTTCCTTGTTCGAGCGCGGCGAAACCCAGATCCTGGGCGTGACCACGCTGAACATGCTCAAGATGGAGCAGCAGCTGGACTCGCTGCATCCGGTGAAGTCCAAGCGCTACATTCACCACTACAATTTCCCGCCGTACTCCACCGGCGAGACCGGCCGTGTGGGCTCCCCGAAGCGCCGCGAAATTGGCCACGGTGCTCTGGCCGAGCGCGCCCTCGTGCCGGTTATTCCGTCGCGCGAGGAGTTCCCGTACGCCATTCGCCAGGTCTCTGAGGCTTTGGGCTCCAACGGTTCCACGTCGATGGGTTCGGTGTGTGCGTCCACGTTGTCGCTATACAACGCTGGCGTTCCGCTGAAGGCTCCAGTGGCGGGTATCGCCATGGGCTTGGTCTCCGGCGAGGTGGGCGGCAAGGAGAAGTTCGTGGCGCTCACGGATATCCTGGGTGCTGAGGATGCGTTCGGCGACATGGACTTCAAGGTCGCCGGCACCGCGGACTTCATCACGGCGCTGCAGCTGGATACCAAGTTGGACGGTATCCCATCGTCCGTGCTTTCCGACGCCCTGAACCAGGCCCGCGACGCGCGCCTGGAGATCCTCGACGTTATGGCCGACGTCATCGACGGCCCTGATGAGATGAATGACCTGGCGCCTAAGATCGTGTCGGTGTCTGTCCCGGCCAACAAGATCGGCGAGCTCATCGGCCCGAAGGGCAAGACCATCAACTCGATCACCGAGGAGACCGGCGCGGAGATCTCCATCGAGGACGACGGCACCGTGTTCGTGTCCGGCACCACGGGCAAGGCCACGGATGCAGCGATTGAGAAGATCAACTCGATTGCCAACCCGCAGCAACCTAAGGTGGGCGAGCGTTACCTGGGCACCGTGGTCAAGACGGTCGCCTTTGGCGCGTTCATTTCTCTGACCCCGGGTCGCGACGGCCTCATCCACATTTCCAAGCTCGGCGGCGACGAGCGCATTGAGAAGGTCGAGGACGTGGTCAACGTCGGCGACAAGATTGAGGTGGAGATCGCGGATATCGATAACCGCGGCAAGATCTCGCTGGTGCCGGTCGACGAAGACTAGTACCGCACCTTTAGCCGGTTTCACAGACCCCCTCTCGCTGCATAGGCGAGAGGGGGTTTGTGCGTACACTGCTAACAGAGACTGAATAAGCACGACTGGAAAGTGGGTACATTCATGACTGCAGAGCGTTTGAAGGTTGGCGTTATAGGTGCGGCCGGGCGTGTGGGGCAGGCGATCGTGGACGGTGTGAACGCCGCGGACGATATGGAGCTCGTGGCAACGGTGAGCCGCGGCGATGACCTGGCCGAGCTCGTCAGCGCCGGTGCCCAGGTGGCCGTAGACTTCACCACCCCCAACGTGGTCATGGACAACCTCGAATTCTGCGTGAGCCACGGCATCCACGCAGTAGTGGGCACCACTGGTTTCGACGAGGGCCGCCTGGCCACCGTCCGCAGCTGGTGTGAAAAGGAAGGCGCGGGGCACGTGCTCATCGCCCCGAACTTCGCCATTTCCGCGGTGCTGACCATGGTCTTTGCCCGCCAGGCGGCGCAATACTTCGAGTCCGCCGAGGTCGTGGAATTCCACCACCCCAATAAGCTGGACGCGCCGTCAGGTACGGCAGTCCACACGGCGCAAGGGATCGCGCAGGCCCGTCGCGAAGCAGGTATGGGCGCGCAACCTGACGCCACGGAGAAGGCCCTGGAGGGCTCCCGGGGCGCGGACGTCGATGGTGTCCCAGTCCACGCGGTGCGCATGCAGGGCATGGTCGCCCACGAGGAGGTTATCTTCGGCACCCAGGGGCAATCCCTGACTATTCGACAGGACTCCTACGACCGCACCAGTTTCACCCCGGGCGTGTTGGTGGGGGTACGCCAGATAGCCGCGCACCCAGGTCTGACGGTGGGATTGGAACACTACCTTGGCCTCTAACACAACGAGCGGGGCAAGCGCGCGGGAATTGGACATCCAGCTGGTGGCCGCTACGGAGATGCTTCCCGACCTGCGGGTGGGCGCGAATGACTCCGTGTGGGCGCCCGGCGGGCCCGCCGCGGACGCGGAGGCGCTGGTGGAATTCGCGGGCCGCGCCCGCTATGAATCATTTGGCAATCCCAACCCACGGACGGCAGACACTGAGGCCTATGTGCACCACGTGATGGAGATGGGGCACCGGGACCTGCTGGAGCATGCCTCGGCCACCATGTTCATCCGGGGATTGTCCTATACCGCGGCGCGGGAAATCCTGGACACCCCGGGGCTCCACGTCACGCGTTCGTCGGCGCCGCGCACGTTGCCCGAGGCGCTGGAGGTGGTAGTCCCCGCGGACATAAAGGGCGACGAGCAGCTGGAGCGGCTGTTTTTGCGTGCGGTGGAGGACACCAATTTCGTCTACAACGAATTGGTCGCTGGCTTGGAAGAGGCGCTGGCCGACGAGGACAATGCTCTGGTGCGCACAAAGCGGGTCCAGGAGGCGGCCCGCGCGATTATGCCGCAGGCTACTGACACCCCGTTGCTGGTCACCGGCAGTGTGGCACAGTGGCGGGAGTTTATTGTGCGCTGCGGTGGCCGTCTCGCCAGCCCGGAGACGCGTGCGGTGTCCATCGGGGTGCTGGAGTTGCTGCGCGGGCGCTCGCCCGTGCTTGTCGACGACCTCGTGGTCACCCGCGCCGATGATCCTTCCGGTGGGGGAGAGGGCGCCGAATACGTCGTGTCCCAGATTTAAGTTGGGTTTTGGGCGCCCCGATACCCACGAAACGGTGAACAACGGGTAACCTTAGGCGTCATGAGCACAGGTCTAGTAGCGAAAACCGGAGTCGAAACTTTTGGCACCGTCGGTGTCGCCATGATCACCCCGTTTGATCGTGACGGCGCAGTAGACATCGCCAAAGGCGTTGAACTAGCGACCCGCCTGGTGGACAACGGTTGCGACAGCCTCGTTCTTGCAGGAACGACTGGCGAATCGCCGACCACGACCACGAGCGAAAAGCTTGACCTGCTCAAAGAAGTGAAAAAAGAGGTTGGTTCTCGCGCCCGCATTATGGCTGGCGCAGGGACTAATAATACGGCGAGCACCATTGAGCTGGCGCGCGCTTCCGCGGAAGCGGGGGCTGACTCCTTGCTCGTGGTGACCCCGTATTACTCGAAGCCGAGCCAAGAGGGGCTCGTGCAGCACTTCACCGCTGTAGCCGGCGCCACCGATCTTCCGGTGTGCCTCTACGACATTCCGGGCCGCTCCGGAATCCCGCTTACCGCAGACACTCTGCGCACCCTTTCTGAACTGCCTACCGTGACCGCGGTGAAGGACGCCAAGGGCGACCTCGCGGAAGCGGGGCAGCTGATCAGTGAAACGGGCATGGCTTGGTTGTCGGGCGAAGATTCGCTCAACCTGGCCTGGCTGGCTTTGGGTGCTACGGGTGTCATTTCCGTCATCGGGCACCTAGCGCCTCGCGCGCTGCGTGAGATGCACGATGCGGTAGACCGCGGGGATTTGGAGCGTGCACGTGAGATTAATTCAACAACTGTTTTGCCTTTGACCCGGGCGCAAGCGCGCCTGGGCGGTGCCACCCTGGCTAAGGCCGGCCTGCATTTGCAGGGCATCGAGGTAGGCGCTCCTCGTCTTCCTGTCACAGCTGCAACTGACGCACAGCTAGAGGAGCTCCGCGACGATATGACACAAGCTGGAGTCCTTTAACACATGACTGAACCCCGTAATCGCGCACGGAAGGTGACCCGCAAGGCGGGCCCTCCGGCGGAGAACCACGCATCCGATAACGCTTCCAACCAGGCGGCAAGCCCGGTATTCCAGGCCCCTGAAACCGCTAAGGAGCCGCAGTCTTCTCAGTCTGCGGAGAAGTCCAACAACAGTTCCGGTGAGGGCAAGCGTTCCTCGAATCGCGACAACAATCGTGACAACAATGGCCGCCGCGGCGACCGCGGCAACCGCGGTGGACGCGGTCGTGGCCGTGGCGGAAACGGCAACAATAACCGTGGCGGTAATAACAACAACCGCGGTCGCCGCAACGTTCCAAAGTCAATGCAGGGCGCTGACCTGACTAAGCGCCTCCCGGAGCCGCCGAAGGCGCCGAAGAACGGCCTGCGCATCTACGCGCTGGGCGGTATCTCCGAAATCGGCCGCAACATGACCGTCTTCGAGTACGACGGTCGGCTGCTCATCATCGACTGTGGCGTGCTGTTCCCGTCCTCCGACGAGCCCGGTGTGGACCTCATCCTTCCGGACTTCGGCCCTATTGAGAAGAAGCTGGACAAGATCGAGGCCCTCGTGGTCACCCACGCTCACGAGGACCACATCGGTGCAATCCCGTGGCTGCTCAAGCTGCGCCCGGACATCCCCATCGTGGCCTCCCGCTTCACCATCGCGCTCATTGCCGCGAAGTGCAAGGAGCACCACCAGCGTCCGAAGTTCGTGGAGGTCAACGAGCAGTCCGACGTCACTTATGGCCCGTTCCGCGCCCGCTTCTGGGCCGTGAACCACTCCATCCCGGACGCGCTGGGCATCATGCTCAACACCCCGGCTGGCTCCGTGGTGCACACCGGCGACATCAAGCTTGACCAGACCCCGCTGGATAACCGACCCACGGACCTGCCGGCGCTGTCGCGCTACGGCGACGAGGGTGTGGACTTGCTGCTGTGCGATTCCACCAACGCCACCGTTCCGGGTGTCTCCGGCTCTGAGGCAGACATCCCGGCGACCTTCAAGCGTCTGGTGCACAACGCCCGTCAGCGCGTGATTATCGCGACCTTCGCTTCCAACGTATACCGCGTCCAGGCGGCTCTGGACGCCGCTCACGCCGCGGGCCGCAAGGTGGCCTTCAATGGTCGGTCAATGATGCGCAACATGGAGATCGCGGAGAAGATGGGCTTCCTCAAGGCTCCGCGTGGACTCATCATCCCGATCGACGAGGCAGCCAAGATGGCCCCGCACAAGGTCGTACTGATCACCACCGGTACCCAGGGCGAGCCGATGGCCGCGCTGTCCCGCATGGCGCGCCGCGAGCACCGCCAGATTACCGTCCGCGACGGCGACACCATCATCTTCTCCTCCTCGCTCATCCCGGGTAACGAGGAAGCTGTCTTCGGTGTCATGAACATGCTGTCCCAGATCGGTGCCGAGGTCATCACTGGCTCCGACGCCAAGGTGCACTCTTCCGGCCACGGCTACGCGGGCGAGCTCCTGTTCGTCTACAACGCCGCCCGCCCGAAGAACGCGATGCCGGTTCACGGCGAGTGGCGCCACCTGCGCGCGAACAAGGAGCTGGCTATTTCCACCGGCGTCAACCGCGACCGCGTGGTGCTGGCCCAGAACGGCGTCGTGGTGGACATGGTCAACGGTCGCGCCGAGGTCGTCGGCCAGCTGGCCGTGGGTAACCTGTACGTCGACGGCACCACCATGGGCGAGGTGGACGCGGATACCCTGAGCGACCGCACGAACCTCGGTTCCGGCGGCGTCATCAGCGTCACCTGCGTCATCGACAACCGTACCTCCCGTTTGCTGGAGAAGCCGAAAGTGGAGACCACGGGATTCAAGGACGATGACCGCGCCATCGTGCCGGAAATCATCACCCTCGTGGACAACACCATGGTGGACCTAGCAGCGGAGGGTGAGAACGACACCTACCGCATGGTGCAGAAGCTGCGCCGCAAGGTATCGCGCTTCGTGGAAAACAAGTACAAGCGCGAGCCCGTTATCCTGCCGACCATCATTCCGATGTCCTCGGACAGTGTTGTCGCACACGACGACGAAGTGCACTCTGCTCGCGAGTCGCTCTAGTTAAGCCGCGCTGCTGCAGCGCCGCATAACGGACTGTGCCCCCCCCCGGCAAGCGTGGATGTACACGCTATGCTGGGGGCTATGTCTTTTTCTGCCAGTGAGCGCCGCCGACTGTCCGAACTCATGCTGCGTCTAGGCCCCGACGCACCCACTCTGTGCGAGGGGTGGCAGGTCCGCGATCTCGCGTCTCACCTGTGGGTGCGGGAAAATCAGCCCCTGGCTGCTGCGGGGATGTTCGTCCCGGCGTTGGCGCAGCGCTTGGATCAGGCGATGGACTCGGCTACCCAGCGCGACTTTCAGGAGCTAGTGGGGGCGTGGGCGCAGGGGCCGTCGCCACGCAGCCCATTTAAGCTTATTGACGCCCAGGCGAACCTTACCGAGCATTTCATCCACCACGAGGACGTGCGGCGCGCCAACGGTCTAGTCCAGTCTCGTGACTTGTCTCTTGTGGTGCAGGGGTCCCTCTATCGCAGCCTCAAGATGCTCGCTCCGCGCTTGTTGGGGAAGTCGAAGCAGCCGGTGGTGTTGCATCCGGGCGGCTTCGATCGCATCGTTTGCGCGGACAAGCGCCAGGTCGCACGCCAGGGCGATGCGGTGGTGACGGTAACGGGCGCCGTGGGTGAGTTGCTCCTGTGGGTCTATGGCCGCGACGTTGTGGAAATAGACTTCAGTGGCGATGTGGGGCAGGTGACCCGCTCCGGGATGTAGAAAAACTCTCCCGCAACCGGTGTGGCAGATGTGAATAGTGGGGGAGGAGCTACTAGTGTGGCTTCTATGTTTGTCAAGAACACCCCGCCGCGTTCCTCACGTCGCCACCGCAGCACCCCGCGCGGTGGCAGTAGTTATGCTGCCAACCGTTCGCGCCCCGGTGGTCGCAACACGGCGACGCGAGACACTATCGCGGTGACGTCATCGCAGCGCGCTGCCGAGTCCTCCCATGAGCGGACCGGTAGCGCTTTTCGCGCTGTCGGTAACGGCCTGGGTGCGATGTTCGGTGCCACCGCAAAGGGTGTGGGAGGCTTGACGCGTAGTCTGACCAGCCTGCACAAGGGTGGGGAGACAGATTATGCAGATTTCGACGGTTACGAAGACGACGACAGCGGTGCGGAACGCAGCGCTCCACGCAATGATGATAGGGAGAGTAAAAACATTTCTGGTCGCAAGCCGCGCAACACACGTGATGCAGAGCGGGAACTAGAGGACCAGGCGCCAAGCGTTGACGCTCGCGTGGGCGATGACTTCAATGCCGACGGCCTCGGATTGGCATTGCTGGGATTGGCCGCAGTGCTGGGTGCCAGCGTCTGGCTGGATATCGCCGGCCCCGTCGGTGCCGCCATCGCGCGCGCTGCGCACCTCGTGGTGGGTGCGGGTGCTCTCGTTGTGCCGGTCGCATTGGTTGCGCTGGCCATCGTATTGATGATGGGCCTGCGTCCGGAGACCCGCGGCGCCATGACTGGTAACACTCGGATGACGGTGGGCATTTCCCTCATTGTCGTTTCCATGCTCGGCCTGATTCACCTGTTCGCCGGCAACCCGGAGGCGTGGACGGACCGTATGTTCGCCGGTGGCGCCGTGGGCGCGTGGACCGGTGGCGTCCTCGCCCTCGGCTTTAGCTCCTATGTGGCTATCCCACTGCTCATCCTGGTCATCGTGTACGGCGCGCTCATGGTCACTGGTATTACCACCCGGGAGGCTATCGACATCGTCGCGGAGTGGATCCGCGGCGTCGGAGCGTCCGCTGCGGGCGACGCCGACTCCGACGAAGACGCCGATGACATGTACGGCAGTGTCACCGACGATATTGACGCTATCGCCGAGGATCGGCCGCGCTCCCGACCGGCGCGCCCGGCCCGTTCCACCCGCGCCAGCGAGCGGAAGCGTTCGCGCGCCGCACGCCGCGACGAAGATCTGTATGGGGACGAGGAATCGACCCCGGCGCCCACGCCGGCGGCAGGGCGGCGTAAGTCCACGCCGATGGAAAATTACCCCGTGGATGAGCCCTCTCCGCAGCCGGAATTGCCCTTCAACCAAGCTGTCAGCGATGACACTGACGAGTTCCCGGCCGTGCCCGAAGCGGACGAGGAATCTCCACGTGGTAGCAAAGCCGATGCCGTGGCCAGCGCGCACCAGTCGATGATCAACCGCACCAAGCGTGGCGTGGCCGCAGGAGCAGCGGGTGCCGCGGCTGGCGCAGCCGCGGCGGCGTCGGCAAGCAAGGTAGCCAAGCCCGCGCCTACCTCGGCCGCGACCAAGGGGAAGGCCGCACACTCGCCAACGCAGCAGCCAGAGGTTGCGGCCGCTCCGGTCAACGCCGGACCGACGCCTGCCGAGCAGCGCGCGGCCGCCTACGAGGTGCCAACCACCGATCTCCTCGTTGCCGGCGCACCCGCCAAGGAACGCACCGAGGTCAACGATCGCATCATTGAGGCCATCACCGATGTCTTTGACGAGTTCAAGGTCGATGCCACCGTGACCGGCTTTAGCCGCGGCCCAACAGTAACCCGTTACGAGGTCGAGCTGGGTCCAGGCGTGAAGGTGTCGAAGATTACTAACCTGCAGTCCAACCTGGCCTACGCCGTGGCTACGGATAACGTGCGCTTGCTCGCTCCGATTCCCGGCAAGTCCGCCGTGGGTATCGAGGTCCCGAACCCGGACCGTGAAATGGTGCGCCTCCGCGAGGTGCTCGAGAGCCCGGAGACCCTCGCCAACGAGGACCCAATGCTCATCGGCCTGGGCAAGGACATCGAGGGCGAATTCGTCTCCCACTCGGTGCAGAAGATGCCGCACCTGCTCGTCGCCGGTGCCACCGGTTCTGGTAAGTCGGCGTTCGTAAACTCCATGCTCGTGTCTTTGCTGACCCGTGCGACGCCGGAGGAGGTCCGCCTCATCCTGGTGGACCCGAAGATGGTGGAGCTCACGCCGTACGAGGGCATCCCGCACCTCATCACTCCAATCATTACCCAGCCGAAGAAGGCCGCCGCGGCCCTGCAGTGGCTGGTGGAGGAGATGGAGCAGCGCTACATGGACATGAAGTCCGCGCGCGTGCGCCACATCAAGGACTTCAACCGCAAGGTCAAGTCCGGTGAGCTGACCGCGCCTCCGGGCTCCGAACGGGAGATGAAGCCCTACCCGTTCATCGTCTGTGTGGTGGACGAGCTGGCGGACCTCATGATGACTGCTCCGAAGGAAATCGAGGATTCGATCGTGCGCATCACTCAGAAGGCGCGTGCGGCGGGCATCCACCTGGTGCTGGCCACCCAGCGCCCGTCTGTCGACGTCGTCACCGGCCTCATCAAGACCAACGTGCCGTCCCGACTGGCGTTTGCCACCTCCTCGCTCACCGACTCCCGCGTCATCCTGGACCAGGCCGGTGCGGAGAAGCTCATCGGTATGGGTGACGCCCTGTTCATTCCGCAGGGCGGCCGCCCGATGCGTATGCAGGGTGCCTTTGTGTCCGACGAAGAGGTCCAGGCTGTGGTGGACTCCGCCAAGGCTCAGGCCGACCCGGATTACACCGAGGGCGTGACCGAGGATAAGCAATCTGAGGCGAAGAAGGAGATCGACGAGGAGATCGGCAAGGACATGGACGACCTGCTCCAGGCTGTGGAGCTCGTGGTCAACTCCCAGCTGGGCTCCACGTCCATGCTGCAGCGTAAGCTGCGCATCGGCTTTGCCAAGGCCGGCCGCCTCATGGATCTCATGGAAACCCGCGGCGTCGTCGGCCCCTCCGAGGGGTCCAAGGCCCGCGAGGTCTTGGTCAAGCCTGAGGAACTAGACACCACTATCTGGATGATCAAGGGCGCCGACCCTGCCGAGGCGCCGAAGGAAGTCCTGGACGAGATGGAGGCCGAAGAAGCTGGCGAGGCTGACGCAGCAGCGTCTGGGGAGCCTTCCGACGCCCCGTCCGACCAACCCGAACCTACCCGGACGGTCACCTACAACCCGACCAACTCGGCGTTCTAACTCTCTGCGCGGTCCAGATGAGGCGCGCGGTGTGGTGGGTGATGTGTACGCCAGCTGCTCGTGTATAGTGTGGGAAGTCTTGGAGGGGAGTACCCCACGCACCCGAGCGCGACACTGATCGTCAACACGGCAGCGGGGGCGTCGGCAGGCATAATTGCTGGTCGGCGCGCTTGCTCCCGGTCGTGTCGGCCGGCGCCGACATTGCTTTTCGGTGCTAGGCGGGGGAGACCTCCGGCGAAGTTCAATCTCAACCATGCTTTGACCGGAGGATTTATATGCATGTCCCTCTATGGATCTGGCTGATTACCGGCGCGGTAATCCTCGGATTCTTCATCTTTGATTTCTATTCTCACGTGCGCACCCCGCACGAGCCGACGCTCAAGGAGTCTGGTTTCTGGACTGCCTTCTACGTCGCCATCGCCTTAATCTTCGGCCTCTTGGTGTGGGGGCTGTGGGACCACGAACACGCGATCCAGTACTACACGGGCTACGTCACCGAAAAGGCGTTGAGCGTGGACAACCTGTTCGTGTTCGCGCTTATTATGGGTAGCTTCAAGATCCCGCGCAAGTACCAGCAGAAGGTTCTGCTCATCGGCATTGTGCTGGCACTGGTGTTCCGCCTCGTATTTATCTTGCTGGGTGCGGCGGTTATTTCCGCGTGGTCGGATATCTTCTACCTCTTCGCCGCGTTTCTGATCTACACCGCAGTGAAGCTCATCTGGGACGAACTGAACGACACCCCGGAGACCGACCCCAACGACATGCTCATCATTAAGTGGTTGCGCAAGGTCATCCACGTGACCCCGCGCTACCACGGCGACAAGCTCACCCACAAGGTCGACGGCAAGAAGGCGCTGACACCGCTCTTCGTGGCGCTGGTGGCTATTGGCTTCATCGACGTTATGTTCGCGTTCGACTCCATCCCGGCCATCTACGGCATCACGCCGGAGGCTTACCTGGTGTTCACCACCAACGCGTTCTCCCTCATGGGTCTGCGGCAGATGTACTTCCTTCTCGATGGCCTGATGGACCGCTTGGTTTTCCTGTCTTACGGACTGGGCATCATCCTGGCCTTCATTGGTGGCAAGCTGCTGCTCCACGCCCTGCACGAGAACAACCTGCCATTTATCAACGGCGGCGAGAATGTAGCGGTGCCGGAAATCCCGACTATCACCTCGCTCATCGTGATCGTTGGCGTGCTCACGTTTACCGTTGTTGCCTCGCTCATTAAGTCCAAGCGCGACCAGAACCTGGGCGCGATCGATACCCGCGCCACCCGTTATGACTGGGATGACGAGGGCAACAAGATCGAAGTAGCCAAGTAGTTTACTCAGCTAGCGCTACGTAAGGGTGCTACGTGAGGGCTTAGAACCCGGTGATGACCGGGTTCCACTCGCGCACCGCACGTTTGGTGACGACGCCGGCCTGCACGAAGGGATCAGCGTCGGTGAGCGCCAAGGCATCGGCGACCGTGGCGGTGTCGTCAAGCGAAAACACAATGAGTGCACCGCCATAGGAATCCGTGAAGGGGCCGGAGCCGTGTATCTTGCCCTCAGCATGGAGTGAAGCGATGTACTCGCGGTGCTGTGGGCGGGTGTCGGCCACCACGGGGTTGCCGGGGCGGTAGTCGTAAATCGCTGCGAAGTATTTCATGGTTCCCATGGTATTCCTTCGTCGTCGGAGGGGCGGGCGGTAGGATGAATCGCGTGAACCACAAGGAGCCCAGGAATATGCAGCAGGAGACGTCCGGATCGCAGGCGGCCGGTACGCCTCCCGCGACGCAGCCTTCCAATTGGAACCTGCCCAACGTCCTGACCACCTTGCGGATCCTGTTTATTCCGCCGTTCGCTTACTTGGTGCTCACCGAGCGCATGTGGTGGGCTTTCGGCCTGTTCGCGCTGTTGATGTTCACCGACAAGCTTGATGGCGACATCGCCCGCTCCCGCGGGCTGGTGACTAACTTCGGCAAGATCGCGGATCCGATCGCGGACAAGGCGCTGATGATTACGGCGTTGATCTGCCTCAACGTGGTCACTTCACTGCCGTGGTGGGTCACGGTGGTCATCGTGGTGCGGGAGCTCGGTATTACTGTGTGGCGCATGGTGTTGCTGCGCGGTGGCAAGGTGGTGCCGGCGTCTAAGGGTGGCAAGCTGAAAACCGTGCTGCAGACCCTGGCGGTGGCGATGTACCTGTGTCCGCTGCCGGGGTGGATGGATACCCCGACGTTTATCGTGATGCTCGTAGCAGTGGCTGTCACCGTGGTGACGGGGCTTCAGTACCTGTGGGACGGCTACAAGGAAAACAAGGCGGAGGCAGGGCGTGTCTAGCGGTGCGCATTCCGCGCCAACGCTAGCGGAGCGGTTGGTGCAGGGCCTTCGTGCGCGCGGGGAGACCGTCGCCACGTGTGAGTCTCTGACCGCCGGGTTGGCGGCGGCATCCATTGCTGAGGTGCCGGGCGCCTCCTTGGTGTTGCGCGGGGGCTTGATCACTTATGCCACGGAGCTCAAGACCGTGCTTGCCGACGTCCCGTCCGAGCTCATCGAGCAGCATTCCGTCATCTCACCGGAGGTCGCCGGAGCGATGGCCGCAGGGGCGC
The DNA here is from genome assembly GCF_014217255.1 of Corynebacterium incognita. Lineage (NCBI taxonomy): Bacteria > Bacillati > Actinomycetota > Actinomycetes > Mycobacteriales > Corynebacteriaceae > Corynebacterium > Corynebacterium incognitum. Next base: position 278,123 of record NZ_CP059404.1, on the reverse strand, counting down.
GTCAGGCTTGCGGGGCGGACTGGGGGATTGGCCTCACCGGGGTGGCAGGGCCTAGTGAACAAGACGGCCATCCGGTTGGGGAGGTGTATGTTGCGATCTTTGGGCCTACCGGCGACGCGACGCCGCATGTGTGCCGGGTGGCGGACGCGGGGGACTGCCGGGCCCAGATTCGCGCGGCGGCGGTCGAGACCGCTTTCGCGCAGCTGATCCAGCTGATCGAAAATTAAGGAACTAAGGCGGGAACAAAACGCTCGCCTGTGACGTTAAACAGGGTAATGAACACGACTACTGCTCTATTAGACAAACCACTGGTCCATACGCCAGCACAGCGAGAGGTCCTGGCGCCGCACCGTGCCCCACGCCGTCATCCAGAGCCTTTGCTGCGCGAGGCGCTGGGAATGACGCTGCGTGGCTTCCGCGCTGATAAGGGCGTGACGCTGCGCGAGCTAGCAACGATGGCCCGCGTTTCTCCTGGGTACCTATCGGAGCTTGAGCGCGGTCGCAAAGAAGTGTCCTCTGAGCTTCTGGCCGCCATCTGTCACGGCCTCGGTGCCACCGTCTCCGAGGTTCTGCTTGAGGCGGTGGGCAACATGGCAATGCAGTCGATGGATGAAGAGCTTGCATCTACTACTCCTGCAGCAAGCGAAGCCTAGATTCGCTACCATTTAGGTAGTAATTTATTTCGATTCTCGCGAGAGCTTTAAAGAAAGGCGGCTTGACCCCTTATGGCTAACCCATTCGTCAAGGCATGGAAGTACCTGATGGCATTGTTCGACTCCAAGATTGAGGAGAACGCTGATCCGAAGGTCCAGATCGAGCAGGCCATCGAGGAAGCACAGCGCCAGCACCAGGAGCTTTCTCAGCAGGCGGCGGCGGTCATTGGTAACCAGCGCCAGCTGGAGATGCAGCTGAACCGCCGCCTCTCCGAGATTGAGAAGCTGCAGGCCAACACCAAGCAGGCGCTCAACCTCGCGGATCAGGCACGTAACAACGGCGACGAGTCCAAGGCCGTGGAATACGAAAACGCCGCCGAGGCCTTCGCTGCGCAGCTGGTTACCGCTGAGCAGTCTGTGGAGGACACCAAGGCACTGCACGATCAGGCTTTGCAGCAGGCAGAAAAGGCCAAGAAGGCCGTCGAGCGCAACGCCATGACGCTGCAGCAGAAGGCGGCGGAGCGTACGAAGCTGCTCTCCCAGCTGGAGCAGGCCAAGATGCAGGAGAAGGTGTCCGAGTCCCTGCAGTCCATGAACGAGTCCATCTCCGGCGGCAACACCCCGAGCCTGGACGGCGTGCGCGAGAAGATCGAGCGCCGCTACTCCAAGGCACTGGGCCAGGCGGAGCTTGCAGAAAACTCCGTCCAGGGCCGCATGGCTGAGGTTGAGAGCGCGTCGGTGCAGATGGCCGGCCACTCCCGTTTGGAGCAGATTCGCGCCGAGATGCGCGGTGACCAGCTGGAGTCGGGGCAGTCCCAGAGCAGCCCGGCAATCGATTCCGGCGCGGCTAACGCAGCGCAGGACACCGCCGCGCAAGCACAGCCGAACACTGCTTCCGATGATGCGGTTGCCGAGCGCATGCGCCAGCTGCGCGGCGAGCAGTAGTAGTTCGCAGTAAGTAAGTTCTTAGTCTCCCACGCCGCGCGCCTGTAGGGCTTCGCCCATCGCGCGGGCGCGGCGGAGGGAGCGAATTATCACCCGGGTGCCGAACGCCAACATGGACGTTCCGGCACCCCGGGCTTTTCTTGCGTCCAAGACCTCGTTGATGGTGGTAAACATGAGCGGCAGGAGTCGAATGGTCAGCGACATCGCCAGGCTGACGTTCTGAGCTGGGAAGCCGAAACGCTCCAGGGGAGCCATGGCCTTTTCTAGCGCATCCATCATCTCGGCCACGGGGGTGGTCAGAGTCAATACGACGGCAGCGATGATGCAAGCGTAGACGGTGAGAAAAACGACGGCGGCTTCGTGGAAGCCCTTTTGCCACCACTGGAACGCGGCCAAAGGGATCAAGATCGGCAGGGGAGGCCATAGCTGGTTCCACATGTTTTTGGCGGGCACCCGCGTCGCCGCCAGGACTAGCGCGGCAGTAACCAGGGCCGCGGACGCGGTGGGGATCGTCTTCGCCAGCACCGTGGTGGCGATGATAAAGACCAACAACACGAGGAACTTTGCCCCCGCGGGTAAGCGGTGGACTATTGAGTTCCCCGGCACGTAGTCGCCGAGGGGGACGGCTTCCATGCGCATCGTGCCTAGTCCTCCTTGGCAGCCATCAGGCTCTTGTAGTACTGAATAACCTCGCCGGGGGCGCCGTCGGCAACTACGCGGTGGCTGTCTATGCACAGCACGCGTTCAAAGTCCGTGAGAAAGTCAAGGTCGTGAGTCACGACGATGAGCTGTTGCTCCAGTGCCGCGAATTCCCTGCGGATGCGGTCCCGGTTACGCAGATCCAGCAGGGTGGTGGGCTCATCGGCAATAACCAACACAGGGTCGATCACCAACACTGCTGCCAGTGCAAGCAACTGCTTCTGTCCGCCCGAGAGAGTATGCGGTGAGTTATCGGCGAGGTCCTCTAGGCCGAAACGTCGGAGGGCCGCGTCCACGCGGGCATCGCGCTCAGACTTCGGCAACTTGAACCGGCGCAGCGAGAAGGCGATGTCATCGCGCACGTTAGGCATGACGATCTGGTTCTCCGCGTCTGAGAACACAAAGCCGACCTTTTTGCGGATCTCCTTGCCATTGGAGCCTTCGGAGACGTCGGCGCCGTCGACAAGCACCTGCCCGGAAGTAGGCTCGCCGAGGCCGTTGATGAGGCGAGTGAGCGTAGATTTTCCGCCGCCGTTGGCCCCAATGATGCCGATGCGTGCCTCGGTGAGGGTGAGGTTAATGTCGCTGAGGACCTCGGTGCCATCGAAATCGACGCTGACCCCGCGAAACTCGACCTTAGGCACGGGCGGCCTTCGCGGCAGTGCGTTTCCGGGCGCCCATGAGGTCAGGGAACGCCGCGTGAACAGCGAGCGCGATGACGACGGCGACGGCGATCTTGGCGGCGTCGACAGGCATGAACGTCAACTGAGCCGCGGCGGCCGCGCCGAGTTCCAGGCCGGAACGCACCATCAGGCCGATCGCACCGCAGGTGTACTGGAGCAGAAGACCAACGATGCCCGCGATGGCCAGCACCATTGCCATGCCGGCTTTGTTGCGCGGGCTACGGTAGGCGATGAGGCCAGCAATCCACGGGGAGATGAGGTAGCCCACGATGTAGCCCACCGACGGTCCCGCGAGCGCTGGGAGTACTGGACGTCCGCCCGCCAGGACTGGGAGTCCGACGAGGCCCAATAGCAGGAACAGAGCGCCGGTCATGAGGCCGCGGCGCCCGCCAAGTACGAGGCCGGCGAGTATGAGGACGGCATTCTGCATCACGATGGGCACACCAGCGGTGCCAACGGGGATGGATACGAAAGCCATGACGATGACGAGGGCGGTGAATACGGCGACATACGCGATGTCGGTGGCGACGGAGTTTTTCTTCATGGCCCAGTAGTTTATAGATAGCTAAGAAAATACTGCAATTGGCATGTTTTGAACACTATTCAACCAGTGGATTTAGTGTGGCTGTGGTGCGTGCACGCCGTGGCTGTAGTCTTGAGGGCATGCGATTAACGGAGTTTGACCGGCTCATGGAAGATGAGTTTGGGGCCACCGAGGGGAAGTGGCTCGCGCACTCGCACCACATTGCCGCGCTGGGCGGAACCCCAGACGAACTGCTGGAAGGGGGCCATTCGCCCAAGAAGGTCTGGGAGGCTTTGTGTGACGAGCTGGATATCCCCGAAGAGCGCCGCCTCGGGGTGGATCGCCCCGGGGTTTAGGTAGCACAGCCGTGTTCGAATATAGTATTTTCGAACAGGCGTGCGTGTCGTGTCGGTGAGTGTCTTGGTTCCCGATAGTCTTGGGGGCGATGCGGAACCGTGACTGTGGCGAACGAGTCCAATCACAATGAAACTACTTTGAACCAAGAATTAGAACGGAGTCACAATGGCAGCTAAGAAGAAGTCCACCGGCGCTGCGGCTACGGGGGCGGACCGCCAAAAGGCGCTAGACGCCGCCATGGCGATGATTGAGAAGGATTACGGCAAGGGCGCGGTCATGCGCCTGGGAGACGACAATCGTCCGCCCATTAAGGCCATCTCCTCCGGCAACACGGCTATCGACGTCGCCTTGGGTATCGGCGGTTTCCCGCGCGGTCGCGTCGTGGAGATCTACGGACCGGAATCCTCCGGTAAGACCACCGTCGCACTCCACGCCATCGCCTCCGCGCAGAAAAACGGGGGCATCGCCGCGTTCATTGACGCCGAGCACGCGCTGGATCCGGAGTACGCCCGCCTAGTGGGCGTGGACACGGATAACCTGTTGGTGTCCCAGCCAGACACCGGTGAGCAGGCGTTGGAGATCGCTGACATGCTTGTGCGCTCCGGTGCGATTGACATCATCGTTATCGACTCCGTGGCGGCTCTGACGCCGAAGGCGGAAATCGAGGGCGAGATGGGTGACAGCCACGTCGGTTTGCAGGCTCGTTTGATGTCCCAGGCACTGCGTAAGATGACTGGCGCGTTGTATAACTCTGGTACGACCGCCATCTTCATTAACCAGCTGCGTGAGAAGATCGGCGTTATGTTCGGTTCACCCGAAACCACGACCGGTGGTAAGGCGCTGAAATTCTATGCCTCCGTCCGTTGCGATATCCGCCGTATTCAGACCCTCAAGGACGGCCAGGACGCCATCGGTAACCGCACCAAGCTCAAGGTGGTGAAGAATAAGGTCTCCCCGCCGTTCAAGATCGCGGAGTTTGACATCATCTATGGCGAGGGTATTTCGCGCGAGTCTTCCATCATTGACCTGGGCGTGGAAAACGGTCTGGTGAAGAAGTCTGGCTCCTGGTTCACTTACGACGGCGACCAGCTCGGCCAAGGCAAGGAGAAGGCGCGCCTGTTCCTCAAGGAGAACAAGGACCTCGCCAACGAGATTGAGCAGAAGATCTTTGCCAAGCTCGGCGTGGGCGAATTCGCCGCCACTGAAGAATCCGCAGCTATGGACGTGCCGGGCGCCGAGGACCCACTGACCGACGATCCGGTGGACATGGTACCGAACGTGGATTTTGACGATTCGGATGACGAGTAGCCAACACTCGAACACATCGGACACAGTGGAGCGGCTCCGCCAGGCCATGGTGGAGTACGCCGAGCGTTCCGCCGCGGGGGAGGCGAACGAACTCTTTGACGCCGAGGCGGAAAAGAACAAGGCCCAGGTCCGCAAGCGCGCGTTGGGTCTGCTCGATCAACGCGCTCGCTCGGCGCATGAATTGCGCACCCGGCTTGTCGACGCCGAGTTCCCACCCGCGGTGGTGGACGAAGTCATCGATGACCTGGAGCGCGTCGGACTCATCGATGACGCGGTGTTCGCCCGCGAGTGGGTGCGTCAACGCCACCAGCGCCGGGGGAAGTCGTCCCGAGTACTGGACCGCGAACTGCAAGACAAGGGTGTGGCCAGCTCGATTCGAAGCGACGCCCTAGCCACCATTTCCGACGATGATGAGCGCGCACTCGCGGAGTCGCTCGCGGAGAAGAAGGCACGCTCCATCAAGGCGGTGCCCGCGGACCGTGCGGAGCGCGACAAGGCGCTGCGCCGCATCGTCGGCGTACTCGCACGTCGCGGTTTCCCACAAGGCATGGCCATGTCGGTGTCCATTGCCGCGCTGGAAGGAAGAATTGAAGAACTTAGGTAGTTATGAGTTGTGCCCGCCGAGAACTACAATCACCTTCCGTGGCTGAGCAGACAACGCAGATGAAGCAAACCGGTGTAGACGGCGCCCCGCGGACCTATGAGGTGCGTACTTTTGGGTGTCAGATGAACGTCCATGACTCCGAACGCATTTCGGGTCTGTTGGAGGACGCGGGGTACGTGGCAGCACCACCGGCCGCGGAGCCGGACCTCATCGTGTTTAACACGTGCGCGGTGCGTGAGAACGCGGACAAACGTCTCTATGGCACGCTGGGTTCGCTGCGCAAGACCAAGGACAACCACCCCGGCATGCAGATTGCCGTGGGCGGCTGCCTGGCGCAGAAAGACAAGGACACGGTCTTAGAAAAAGCGCCGTGGGTCGACGCGGTCTTCGGCACGCACAACATGGGTGCGCTGCCCACCTTGCTCGAGCGGGCCCGGCACAACAACGAGGCACAGGTGGAAATCGTCGATGCCCTCGAAGAGTTCCCTTCCGTGCTGCCCGCGAAGCGCGAATCCGCCTATGCCGGCTGGGTGTCCATCTCCGTGGGATGCAATAACACCTGTACGTTCTGCATCGTTCCCTCGCTGCGTGGCAAGGAGGAAGACCGCCGTCCCGGAGACATCCTCGCCGAGGTCCAGGCCCTAGTCGACCAAGGCGTGTCCGAAGTGACGCTGCTGGGACAGAACGTCAACGCCTACGGCGTACACTTCTCGGACCCGGATCTGCCGCGCGACAAGTCCGCCTTTTCTAAGCTGCTCCGTGCCTGCGGCGAGATCGAGGGTCTCGAGCGCCTGCGCTTTACCTCTCCGCACCCGGCGGAATTCACTTCTGACGTCATCGATGCCATGGCCGAGACCTCGAACATTTGCCCGCAGCTGCACATGCCGCTGCAGTCGGGCTCGGGCAAGGTGCTCAAGGATATGCGGCGTTCGTACCGCACCAAAAAGTTTTTGGGGATTCTGGACGAGGTGCGCGCGAAAATCCCCCACGCCGCCATCACCACCGACATTATCGTCGGCTTCCCTGGGGAGACCGAAGAAGACTTCCAAGCCACCATGGACGTCGTGCGCCAGGCGCGGTTTAGCTCGGCATTCACGTTCCAGTATTCCCCGCGCCCCGGGACCCCGGCCGCGGAGATGGACAACCAGGTGCCCAAGCACGTGGTGCAGGAGCGCTTCGAGCGGCTCGTCGCACTGCAGGACGAGATCGCAGCGGAGGAAAACGCCAAGCTCGTCGGTGCCGAGGTGGAGCTGCTCGTGCAGGCTGTAGGCGGGCGTAAGAACGAGGAGACCCAGCGCCTGACCGGTAGGGCTCGCGACGGCCGTTTGGTCCACTTCAATCCGGAACCGGCCGTTGCTGGCGCGGTGGACGGGGAGATCCGCCCGGGCGACGTCGTCACTGCCACAGTGACCTCCTCCGGGTCTTTCTTCCTCATCGCGGATTCCGGGGTGCTCACCCACCGCCGCACCAAGGCGGGCGACATGTTTGCGGCTGGGCAGACGCCGACAACCGCACCGATTGGGGTGGGCCTGGGCCTGCCGTCCATCGGCAAGCCCACGGCCCCGGCACCTGGTGCTGGAGCCTCCGGCGATGCCTGCGGCTGCTAGGCGGGTAGGCTAGCCAGCGTGTCTACCAGGAATGAACAGCAGCAGAACTTCGCAGAAAGTGAGCGCCTTGCCGCGCGCACCATGGACCTAGGCGGGCAGGTGTGGCCCCTGGCTGTGGCCGTCCTACTTTTCGTGGTGTACCTCTTCCTGCCTCATGCGGGTGCCGCAAGCGGCTGGGAGGTCGTGTTCCACCAGCCTGCGGCCGCTGCGGCGGACGTGAAAATCACCGAACGGGTGTTTTCTGACTTGCTCGCGCTGGGTGTTGGCGTGTTCACCGTCTTACTCCTTGCCACCCGCCGCGCGGCGTTCGGCCTCATCGCGTGGATGCTGGTCGCGGTGGCCTTCTTCGGCTCGATTTTCGCGTTCTGGATGCGCGGCGCCGCACAGGTCCCGGCCGGCATCGGCATGTACATCGGTGTGCTCAGTGCCGGCGTTGCCTTCGTGGCGTATTCGCTCGTTGCCCTCCGTAAGTCGCCAGAACAGCTGGCGGCAGAAGCGGCCCGCAAGCGCGCTGCGGGGCAGCTTGATGAGGTAGGCGAGCTGCAGTCTCAGTTGCGTTCGGGGAGCGAGCCGAAGACTCAACTGCGCTCGGACGCCAGGCGCAACCCATTGCTGGTCGACGACCGTCGGAAGCGCGCGGCCGCGCGACACAAGCGCGGCGACACTGGCTCCAGCAACGGCCCCGGAGCCGACGCCTAAGCCTGCAGTGACGCCTAAGCCTGCAGCGAGCCAGAGCGTGGGTTGTTGCGGAAACACCAGGCTGTTATCGCTGCAAACCCGATCAAGACCGCTGCAATACCGCCCAAGACCGTGAGATAGCCGTCGTTGTACGCCGCTGCTGCCGCATCGTGTAACTCAGGTATCCGCAACGCTTCCACACCGAGAGCGTTGATGCTGTCGGGGAGTGCCGCAGACATCAACAGCGGCACCAGGGACCCGGTAATGGCGATAGACAGCAAAGTGCCGAATTCATACGATACCTCTTCGACGCCCGCGGCCATCCCGGCGCGATGTACCGGGGCTGCGCCAATGATGGCGGTGGAGGACACAGACATTGCCAAGCCCGCCCCAGTACCGGCGAAGACCATGCTGGTGACGAACAGCCACAGGGTGTCGTGACGCCCCGCCCACCATGCGAGGCCGATGCCCATCGCCATCACGATGAATCCGCCGCTGATAAGCGGCAGGAAACCGACCCGGTGGAGGACAGCGCCGCCCAGGGATGATGCGGGGATGGCAGCTATTGCCATGGCGGAAATGACGAGACCCGCGTGCAGCGGGCTAAAGCCATCAACGAGCTGGAGTTTTTGAGTGGTCATCATTTCCACGCCGGCCATGCCAAACATCGCACCACCTGCCGTGAGGACGCCACCGTTGAACATCTTGGACTGGAAAATATCGAAGGTAAGCAGAGGATCAGTGAGTCGCCGCTGCTGTACAGTAAACGCCACCGCCGCACCCACGGTGGCGAGTATGGTAGCAACCAGCACCGACCAGGAAGGCTCCGGGCTGGCTGCGGTTTTGATCGCGAGCGTCAGCCCGGACAGCGCGATGAGCGCGAGGAGGGACGACGCGGCGTCCCAGTGCTTGTTTGGGTTCGTGACGTTCGGCGGGGCCAGCGTCTTCGTGGCTATCCATGCCAGTGCCACGATGGGGACGTTGATGAGAAAAACGGAACCCCACCAGAAGTGCTCAAGCAGCACGCCACCCACGGTGGGGCCCAGAGCCGCGCCCACCACGGCTACCGAGCCCCACATGCCGATGGCGGTATTACGTTCGACTTCGTCGTCGAAGGTCAGCCGGATGAGCGCGAGCGTCGCAGGCATCATGGCCGCCGCACCAACGCCCAGCGCGCCGCGTGCCGCCACCAACGCCCACGCGGACGGGGCGAAGGCTGCCGCGAGAGAAGCAATACCGAAAATGACCAAGCCGCTCAGGAACATTCGGCGGTGACCGATGCGATCGCCGAGGGTACCGGCACCTAATAGTAGGCCTGACAAAACCAGAGCATAGGCGTTAATGATCCAGAGCTGCTGGGTGGCGGAAGCTTCCAACTGGGAGCTCAAGGCAGGAAGGGCGGTGTAGAGGATTGAATTGTCCAGCCCAATCATGAGCAGACCGAGTGAAATAACGGCAAAGAAAATCCAGCGTTGGGCCCGCGGCGGCAGGGTGTGCATGAAGCGCGATTATACGTTCTTACAGCGCTTTCTCCCACACGGTGGAGGTGGATAGCTCGATGGGGTGAAAATGGGCATATAACCGGCACATCGCCTCGTCGCTGGTGACACGGTTGGTATAGATCCTCTCCACCTTGGGCCACAGGTGCGGCAGCGCCTCGAGCGCGTGCAGCTTCGCGATGCGCGCCAATCCCTGGCGACGGCGGTCCCGCGCGGTGACCGTCAAACTCCATTCCGCAACGCTCGGATCGGAACCGGCATGGCGAGACAGCTCGGCCAGGGCCACGGGGCGCTGCGTGGCGGTCTCGTGGAGGATCACCAAAATCGTGTGGGCGTTGCGGTCGCGCTGTCGCGCCGCGGCCTCATGCAAGCGGGTGCGATCCCACGACAGTGGTTCGAAGCTCAAACCTTCGCGAGGTGCGTCGGCACTCGCTATCTCCAGCAGCTCCAGCACTCCGTCGACGAGGGCATCCGGGATGGCATAGTCCGTGGCCACAGTGGCCTTGAGGCCCATGACGGAGGGCGGCTGGGGGAGAGCGTCGGGTACAGGGTGCCACAGCTGGGTCTCCGAAAGAACTTGGCGGTAGCCGCGCTCGCTCAGGATCCGGCCTGTAGGGTCGGCGTCGATATCCGTTCCCGCTGCATGCAGCAGGCCGGTCTGCAGGCACGTCCGTCCCTGGTTGCGAGCGAGCCACTCCGCGGCGTCGTACAGCTCCGTGACGGCGGCCGCGCCCGCAGGGCTGAGAGGTTCTCCGGGCAAGGGCAAGTAATCGACGTCGAGTACCAACTCGCACTCCGCGATGTGCTTATCCTCGCGAAGATTGAAACCCACGTGGATAAATCCAAGATAGTCCAAGTCCGGTTCGTGCGCGGAGGCGCTTGACGGCACCAATGCGAGGCCGACGGGGGAGAGTTCCGCGACCGCCGGGGCCTCGGCGACGAGCCCGAGCAACACCGTATCGGATTCGTTAGAGCCCTTCATGCGGTTGAGTACGCGCTCGACGGAGGTAGAGGCCGCGGGATCGCCGGTAGCCTCCTGAGCGGCCAGGTTGGCCATGAAGACGAAGGTGCGCAGGGCGTCGGAAGGCTCCAGCGGAGAGCTTGGCGACGCCGCGCTCGGTCGTTGCGGCCGATCAAACTGGACGCAGGGCATACAGCGGATGAGCCTAATCGTCGATGGCTGCCTGGGCGGCGTCAGCCCACTCTTGCCACTGGGACGCCTGCGCGCGTAGGGTCTCGGCCTTCTTGGCGTTGCCCTTCTTCTCCGCCTCGTCTGCCTGGGCATGGAAGTCGTTTACCTTGGCCTGGAACTGGGCCACGCGGGCCTGCGCCTCTGGGTCTGTGCGGCGCCACTGGGCTTCCTCTGCGTCGGCGACGCGCTTTTCCACTGCAGCAATCTTGTCTTCGTATTCGCGAATTTGGTTGCGGGGGACAAAGCCGATTTCTTCCCACTTTTCCTGCAGCTCGCGCAGCTTGGCCTTGGCGGCGTCAAGGTTGTCCTCAGGCGTGATCTGCGGGTCATATTCCGCGAGCAGTGCGTCCTTCGCCGCGGCGTTGTCCGCAAACTCCTGGTCGCGGGCGGCGTTATCCGCGTCGCGGGCGCCGAAGAAGTGATCCTGAGCCGCCCGGAAACGGGCCCACAACTTGTCGTCGACCTCGCGCGGCGCGCGGCCCGCGGCCTTCCACTCGGTCATCAAATCCTTGTAGGCGCGGCCGGTTTCCTTCCAATCGGTCGAGTCCTGCAGAGCCTCGGCGCGAGCGACGAGGTCCTCCTTCTTTGCCTTGGCGGTTGCGCGCTGCTTATCCAGCTCTGCGAAGTGGGCGCCGCGGCGGCGGTTGAAGGCATCTCGGGCGCGCGAGTAGCGCTTCCACAGCTTGTCATCGGTGGCGCGGTCCACGCCCTTGATGGCGCGCCACTCGTCCAGAATCGCGCGGATGCGGTCGCCGGCCGCCTTCCAGTCGGTGGAGGTCTCCGCAAGCTCCTCGGCCTCGGCGGCAAGCTTTTCCTTGGCAGCGATGCCCTCCTTGCGGCGGCGTGCCTTCTCCTGGGCGACCTCTTCGCCGGTGTTCAGCGCGTTGTCGATGATGGCGCCTAAGCGCTTGTCGAGGCCATCGATGTCACCGAGGACGGTGGCCTCCGGCAGCGTGGTGCGGACCTCCTGTGCGGCGAGGGTAATCTTCGCGGCTTCCTCCGGGTGCGCCTTCAGGCGTGCTTCCAAGACTTCGACCTCGGTGGCCAGGTCGTCGAAACGCTTTCCGAAGTGGCGCAGCCCCTCCTCCTTGGTGCCTGCCTGCCAGTTACCAATGGTGCGTTCGCCAGTGGCTGTCACCAGAATGACGGTACCGTCATCCTCGATACGCCCGTGCTGGGAGGGATCGTTGGCGGGAGGAGCGTTGACAGGGACTGGTGCTGCGGGCCGTGGGGCACTCGCTCCACCGGGGCGGGGTCCCGGCCGGGGACCTGGCTTGGGCATGTTGCCGGGAGTTGGTTTGCCGGTGGCATCAGTCATGGGTGAGTCCTTACTTGTCGATTCTGCCGCGCGTCACGGCTGCCATTGTGCTCAGTTAGTATTACTTTACCGCGTTTGTAAAGGGCGTGAGCGATGTGGAGGTCTCATTTTGACAAAACTCCGGGGCGTTTACAGTAGAAGTCGTGAACGATAGCGGAACTCAGACAACCCCGGCACCCCGCGGCTATGTGGTGGTGATTCCTGGATCGCCGGCACTCATCCCGCAGCTAGCCCCGGCACATGAGCCCTCACGCCAATTGCTGGTGGCGGCACGTCAGGTGATCCAGCGTGCGCTGGCGGTAACAGGCGGTGCAGGGCTCGATCTGCGCATCGTGGGCAGCCGGGCGGCGCGCTGGCATACGGCGCATACGGGTAGCTTTCGGGCCTGGGGCGACGGTCCCGGCCCAGTGGGGATGCCGCGTCTTAAGGGTGGAAACTACCTTCCCGAGCTCATCGCTCGCTTCGTTGCCGAGGACCGCGAGCCGCGCTGGGTGGACGAGCACCTTGGCGTGACGGTGGCTGGTGGGGAGCTCACCATCGTGGTGGCGGAGGGCTCCGCAGGCCTGGACGACAAAGCTCCGTTGGCACTGCTTCCCGACGCCGGAGCGGCCGACGCTTCACTGCGCGCCCTGCTGGGCGGAGACGCGGCTAGCTGGTCGCAGCACTGGAACGCTGACGCGCTGGCACACGCCGGCGTCGTTGAGCCCTACCTGTGGCCGGAGCTGGCGGCGTGGTTGGCCGCGCAGGAAGCCGCCGGCCACGTGGTCCACCGCGAGCTCGTGGCCGCGGACACTTCGCTGGGAGTGGGACGCTACGTGGCGCTGTGGGAGTGGACACCAAAGGATAGAACACCGAGGGAGGCAGCATCATGAGTGGCATAACCTTGGGCGCAGAATCCATCCGCCCCATCGCGGTGGTCGGTCCCACCGCCAGCGGCAAGTCGGCGCTTGGCGTCGCCTTAGCCCACGAGCTCGATGGCGAGGTAGTCAACGTTGATTCCATGCAGCTCTATCGCGGCATGGACATCGGGACAGCGAAACTGACAGTGGAGGAGCGGGAGGGCATCCCGCACCACCAGTTGGACGTGTGGGACGTGACTGAGACGGCCTCCGTGGCGCGTTATCAAAGCGCCGCGGTGCGCGACGTGGAGGCCATCATGCAGCGGGGCAACGTTCCCATCCTGGTCGGCGGCTCAATGCTGTACGTCCAATCGCTCATCGACGATTGGCAATTTCCGCCCACTGATCCCGTCGTCCGCGCCAAGTGGGAGGGGGAGCTTCGCGAGCGCGGCGTCGACGTGCTGCACGCCCTGCTGGCTGAAAAGGACCCGGCAGCCGCCGCGATTATTGAGGACAAGGACCCCCGTCGAACCGTTCGCGCACTCGAGGTGATCGAGCTGACCGGTAAGCCCTTCCAGGCCAGCCAGCCGCCCAAGAACGCGCCGCCGCGCTGGGGGACGCGCATTCTTGGGTTGCGCACCCAGGCGGAGTGGCTCAACCCCCGCATCGCCACCCGCACCAAGCTTATGTTTGAGCGTGGCTTCGTGGCGGAGGTCGAAGACTTGGTTGGACACGGGTTGGTGGCAGATTCCACTGCCGGCCGGGCCATCGGCTACGCCCAGGTGTTGCAGTATTTATCCGGGGAGCTAACCCTCGAGGAAGCACAGGAGAAGACGACCACCGGGACCCGCCGTTACGTGCGCCGCCAACGCTCCTGGTTCCACCGAGATCCCCGCATCACCTGGCTGGATGCCGCAGGGGATACCGTCTCTCAGGCGTGGGCGGCGTTGACATAGGTGCGACACGGCTGAGCTAGACTAGCCCCATGATTGCGACGCAGGAGAACTTCGCGCTCGAATTCGGCCGCGGCCACGGCACGGAAAATGATTTCGTCATCGTGCCCGACGAGTACGCCCAATTGGGCATCTCCCCGGACCGGGTACGCGCGCTGTGTGATCGTCGCACGGGTATCGGCGGTGACGGCCTATTGCGCGTCGCGCGCGCCGGTGCACTTGTGGAGGCCGGAGAAGTGAGCGTGCTCGCACCTGGGATCGCAGACCACGACTGGTTCATGGACTATCGCAACGCCGATGGCTCGGTGGCGCAGATGTGTGGCAATGGCATGCGAGTCTTCGCCCACTGGCTCGTCGCGCAGAAACTCATCGACGTCCCGGCTGGGCAGCCCTGGACGGTCGGTACCCGTGCCGGTGCCAAGCAGGTGGTGGTCCACGAGGCCACGTCTGACGCCGCCACTGTTTCGGTGCACATGGGCTTGCCGCGCGTCACGGGCCTATCGACGGTGCGGATGGCAGGGCGTCGCTACGCCGGCCTGGGCGTGGACATGGGTAACCCGCACCTTGCAGCCGTGGTGCCTGGGCTGGACGCAGCGGGTCTGCATGAGCTGGAGCTGGCACCGCCAGCCTACGACCCGGAGTTCTTCCCCGAAGGCGTCAACGTAGAGATTGTGACCCCACTGCGCAGCGATGACGATGGGCGCAACGCGGTGTCCATGCGCGTGTACGAGCGCGGGGTCGGGGAGACCAAATCCTGCGGTACCGGTACCGTCGCCGCGGCGTGCGCCGCGCTTGCCGACGCCGGGGCCGGCGAAGGTGAGGTCATCGTTCACGTTCCCGGCGGTCGTGTACAAGTCGCCATCACCGCGGGGGACGCGGTGCTCACCGGGCCATCGGCGATCGTGGCTACGGGAAAAACAGTGCTTTAAGTGGCGTTTCCTGCCGAGCCGTTGTGCCCCGAGGGGCCGATGCGCTGTGCGGCCTGGCGGGCGCGCAGCCAAGCGGCACGCAGCGCGGCGGCGCGCTTATCGGTGACACTCAGTAGGGTTTCCAGTTGCTGGGTTTCCAGTGCGGGATCCGCCAGACGGGCATTGAGCCGACGAAGGAAGCGCCGTGAGCTTGTGCGCTGGTAATGAAAATCGGAAATATCGGCGTCGGTGCAGTCTTGGTCCATGAGGGCGGGCCGGTGAATGGTCCGGTCTGCCAAGCAATCTGTGTCTGGACTGCAGCTAAAACGCTCGTATTCGGCGAGGACGTCCTCGACGTCTTCTGCCGACAGCGCGATGGAGGTGCGCAAAGCCTTGTGCTCGAAAGCGTCGGGGCGCTGGCGCAGGAGCAAAAAGGTAAGAACTAAGAGGACGAGAGATAGCAAAGCCCCCGGCACGAGCAGCCGCCACACCAGGCCGATGCAGCACAGCGCCACGATGGCCAGTGTGAGCCACCGCTGCCAGAGATTGGAAAAGGGGCTCGCTGGAATGATCATCGTCTCACAGTTTAGGACATCCTAGTGACCACCGCAGCCACCGGATCCGCAGCTACACCCGCCGGATCCACAGCCGCCGGTGGGGGCCGCGACGGCGGCGGTCAGCAAACCGCTGCCGGAAAGCACGGTATCCTTCGCGGGAAGCTCGCCGATAGACGTCGGCAGGCACAGATCGAAGGGGAAGGCCCCGTCCATGACAACGTGGTAAAACTCCTGGCCGGTGAGCTCATTGGTCTTCAGCGTGGATTCCATGACACGGCCGGAGAATGTACAACCAGCGTCCGGGATACCGGCGCCGTTGCCGGATTCGATCAGCTCCGCGCCAGGGGAATGGAAGGTAGCCGGGTACTCGTCGCGGGCGGCCTCGTAAGCCTCCGCGGACTTGAAGGATTCCACGTTCAGCCCCAGGATGACCAGCCCGATTTCCTGCCACTGCTGCTCCGGCTCGTCCACGAGCAACGGTCCTTGAGCCAGGTTGGCCGTGGCCTTGGTCATCGTGTTGCCGAAGGGATCGATGATGTCTAGGTGCGCCACTACGTCGTTGACCATGGCCACGTTGGCGAAGCCCTTGGTCACCGAATCGAAGCCGACGAAGGTGGCGAACGGTTCCACAGCCAGGATGTTGAGCTGGGCGCCCGAGGCGTCCGTGTACTGGATGAGCTGGCCGCCGCGCACCTCGCCGGTGACAACGAGGCGGTCGGTGGCAATCGCGGCCTCGACCGCGTCCTGCCACTTGTCAAAGCGCATGCCCAGCGATGCGAGTTCCTGCAGTGGCTGGCCCGTGGAAGTTGGAGTAGTCATGGTGATCATCTTAAACCCGAAAGCAGGTGGAGAAAAACCCTTTTGCAGGCGCGGAGAATTTCGTTGGTTTCTGCCCTGGTATGGAACAATGGAGTGTTAATGAATTCAAACTCCGCTGACCGTAACGATGACCTTCTCGCCCGCGCCTTCAAAGACAACGCCCCGCAGGGCGCGGCCCCGGACGAGGGCGGTCCATTGACACCCACTGTGGGAGAGCTCGACCTTGCGGAGCGTAACGCGTTTCGGCGGGTGAGCAAAGAGACGTCGATACGCTCAGAGGACACCCAAGACGGCTACGAGGTTGAGTACCGAAAGCTGCGCCTGGAGCGCGTCATCCTTGTCGGCGTGTGGACGGAAGGCACCGTCGCCGAGGTCGAAGCCACCATGGACGAGCTCGCCGCGCTGGCCGAGACTGCGGGCGCCGAGGTCGTCGAGATGCTCTACCAAAAGCGCGACAAGCCGGATTCCGGCACCTATATCGGCTCCGGCAAAGTCAAAGAACTCAAGGACATCGTGGCCGCGACGGGCGCGGATACGGTGGTCTGCGACGGCGAGCTCAACCCCGGCCAGCTCGTGGCGTTAGAACGCGCGCTGGATACCAAGGTGATTGACCGCACCATGCTCATTTTGGATATTTTCGCCCAACACGCGAAGTCCAAAGAGGGCAAAGCCCAGGTCTCGCTGGCGCAGATGGAATACCTCTACACCCGCGTACGTGGCTGGGGCGGCAACCTCTCGCGCCAGGCCGGTGGTCGCGCGGGTTCTAACGGCGGCGTGGGCCTTCGTGGTCCGGGTGAGACGAAGATTGAGGCCGATCGTCGCCGCCTGCGTACGGACATGGCCAAACTGCGCAAGGAACTCGCCGGGATGAAGACCGCGCGTGAGATCAAGCGCTCGCGCCGTCAGAACTCCGCGATTCCCAAGATTGCTATCGCTGGGTACACCAATGCGGGCAAGTCCTCGCTCATTAACGCCATGACCGGTGCGGGCGTGCTGGTGGAAGACGCGCTGTTTGCCACCTTGGACCCCACGACTCGCCGCGCGGAGCTGGCTGACGGCCGCCAGGTGGTATTCACCGACACCGTCGGTTTCGTTCGCCACCTGCCCACGCAGCTCGTGGAGGCGTTCAAGTCCACCCTCGAGGAAGTGCTCGGAGCGGACCTCATGTTGCACGTGGTCGACGGTTCGGATCCGTTCCCGATCAAACAGATTGAGGCAGTGAACAAGGTCATCTACGACATCGTTAAGGAGACCGGTGAGGAAGCACCCCCAGAAATCTTGGTGATCAACAAGATAGACAAGGCTGATCCGCTGGTGTTGGCAGAGGTGCGCCACGTGCTCGATCGCGACAACGTGGTGTTTGTTTCGGCACACACGGGGGAGGGAATCCCTGAGCTCACCTCACGCGTGGAGCTGTTCCTCAACTCCCTTGATGCGCACGTCACCATGGATATTCCATACGGTCGCGGGGACGTCGTCGCGCGCCTCCATGAGGAGGGCACCGTGCGCAGTGAGGAATACACGGACACAGGGACGCTTATCGACGTCCGCCTGCCGCAAGCAGTGGCCGATGAGTTACGCGAATTCGTGGTCGGTGCGCAATAATGTGCATTTGTGACTAATTCATTTGGCTGGACCGTCCACGGAGACGGTAAGAAAATCGCCCCAGGCGCGGTGGTCGCACCAGAAGAGCGACTGAGCTGGGGACGCACCATCGGCATTGGTATGCAGCACGTGGTGGCCATGTTCGGTGCCACGCTGTTGGTTCCCACACTGACCGGCTTCCCGGTGAACACCACGTTGTTGTTCTCGGGCGTGGGCACGATGATTTTCCTCCTGCTCACCCGCAACCGGCTGCCGTCCTACCTCGGCTCCTCTTTCGCCTTCATCGCGCCGCTCACTGCGAGCCAATCGCAGGGCATTGGTGTGCAGGCGGGGTCTGTATTGGTGACCGGCCTGGCCTTAGTTCTCATTGGCTTCGCGGTGCAGGCCGCGGGGCGCAAGGTCATCGACGCTGTGATGCCGCCAGCGGTGACCGGCGCGATCGTGGCACTCATCGGTCTGAACCTGGCGCCGACTGCCGCGACGAGCTACCAGTCGCAGCCGCTGGTGGCCACGGTGACGCTGCTGACCATCATTCTGGCAACCGTTGCTGGTCGCGGCATGGTTTCGCGCCTGTCCATCCTCATCGGTGTGGTCGTGGGTTGG
Source organism: Corynebacterium incognita (assembly GCF_014217255.1). NCBI lineage: Bacteria > Bacillati > Actinomycetota > Actinomycetes > Mycobacteriales > Corynebacteriaceae > Corynebacterium > Corynebacterium incognitum. The sequence continues at coordinate 259,773 of NZ_CP059404.1, read as the reverse complement.
GTCTTCGCCGCTGTTACGGGCAACCTTGCAGAGGGCACCAAGGAAGCTATCGACGCCGCGCCGTGGATCGGCCTGCCGCAGTTCCACACCCCGGAGTTCGAGCTGTCTGCGATTGCCATCGCGCTGCCGGTGCTGGTCGTGCTCATCGCGGAAAACGTCGGCCATGTGAAGGCGGTCTCGGAAATGACCGGCCGCGACCTGGACGATGTGGCGGGCACCGCTCTCATTGCTGACGGTGTGGCGACCTCGTTGGCCGGTGGGTTCGGCGGCTCCGGTACTACCACCTACGCGGAGAACATCGGTGTCATGGCCGCCACGCGCGTGTATTCGACCGCCGCCTACTGGGTGGCGGCATTGACGGCGGTGGCTCTGGCGTTCGTCCCGAAGTTTGGAGCGCTCATCTTCACGATTCCCACCGGCGTGCTCGGTGGCGCAACGCTCGTGCTCTACGGCCTCATTGGCATGCTGGGCGTGCGCATCTGGCAGGACAACAAGGTGAACTTCAACAACCCGGTCAACCTGACGGCTGCCGCCATCGCGCTCGTAGCGGGCATCGGCAACCTGACGCTCTCGGTCTTCGGCGTGTCCCTCGAAGGCATCGCCTGGGGTTCTGTGGGCATCATCGTGGCCTACCCGGTGATGAAGTACCTGTACGACACGTTTGGCGAGGGCAAGGGTGCGAAGTACTACCACTGACGCACACCTCTGAGACAAGACCACGTCACATAAAAGACCACCTGATTCGCCGCAGCGAATGGCAGGTGGTCTTGGTGTTTTCTCGCAGGCTAAGCCGAGGAAGCCCAGGGGATAAGGCTTAGGCTTCGTCGAGATTCTTTTCGATGAGTGCAGCGATGGCCTCGACGGCCTCGGCGTTCTCGGAGGTGACCGTAACCTCGTCGCCGTGCTCGGCGCCCAGAGCCATGATCATTAGGGACGACGACGCATCGGTCTCTTCGTCCTCGTCCTCGCCTACGAGGTTCAGGAAGATGTCTTCGTCATACTCAGCCGCGGCGTCAGAAATGATAGAGGCGGGGCGAGCGTGCAGGCCAACGGTGGAACCCACCTTGACAGTTTTGGAAGCCATAGTGTTCACACGGTCCTTTCTTTCGGAATTTCTTGCGCGCCAGTTTACGCGACTTCAGCCGGTTCGGTGACGGGGGCTACCGCGGGTTGTGGCCAGAACTTCTTCAGTGCCAGCACGCACAGCAAAGACACCGCGGTACCAGCGAGCAATGCAAGGATGAAGCCCCACAGGGGGTCGATGGCGAAGAGCACGAAGATGCCGCCATGTGGTGCACGCGAACCAACTCCAAGGCCCATCGACACCGCGCCGGTAACGGCGCCGCCAGCCATCATTGACGGGATCACGCGGAGTGGGTCGGCCGCGGCGAATGGGATGGCGCCCTCAGAAACGAAGGAGAGACCGAGCAGCCACGCGGACTTGCCGTTCTCCCGTTCAGCCGGGGTAAACAGGTTCGCGCGAACCATGGTGGCCAGTGACAATGCAATAGGCGGGACCATACCGGCGGCCATGACGGCGGCCATGATCATCATGGAAGCTTCGTCGCCAGTGGACAGCCCTGCGGTGGCAAACAGGTACGCTGCCTTGTTCACGGGACCGCCAAGGTCGAAGCACATCATGAGGCCCAAGATGATTCCAAGCAGCACAGCGGAGGAACCGCTCATGGAGCTCAGCCAGTTTTGCAGCCCTTCCATGATCCCGGCGAGCGGGCGGCCCAGCAGGAAGAACATCAGCAGACCCACCACGAGCGAGGTGAGCAGTGGGATCACCACCACCGGCATGAGGGAGCGCAGCCAGTTGGGGACCTTCCAGCTACCAATCCAGGCAGCGATGAGGCCCGCGAGAAGGCCGGTAATGAGGCCGCCGATAAAGCCCGCGCCCAGCAGAACGGAGATAGCGCCACCAACGAAGCCCGGTGCGATGCCCGGGCGGTCAGCCAGAGCGTAGGCGATATAGCCAGACAGTGCGGCCACGATAAAGCTCATCGCCTGCTGGCCGATGGCGAACAACACTGCGCCTACGTATAAGAGCAAGCCCGAGCGTTTGAAGGTCATCTCCGCTCCGTCGACCACGATGGTGTTGCCCGGGAGGTTGTTGAGTGAGTACTCAGTGGCGATGGCCTGCCAGCCGTCGGCCATGTCGTAGCCGCCGAACAAGAATCCCAGGGCCAGCAACAGACCGCCGGCTGCGACAAACGGCACCATGTAAGAGACACCGGTCATGATGGCCTGTTGAATCTTCTTGCCCCAGCTCAGCCCGCCCTTGGCGCTGGTGCCACCTGCAGCGGCCGCGGAGGCGGAGGGCTCGTCACCGCTAGCCGCGGCGACCTTGCGAGCGTTGGGATTTGATGCGGCGGCGATGGCCTCGTCGATCATGACGCCGGGTTCGTTGATAGCGCGCTTGACTCCGGACTCGATGACTGGCTTGCCAGCAAAACGGTGCCGGTCGCGGACTCCGACGTCGGTGGCAAAGATGACGGCGTCGGCAGCAGCAATGTCACGAGCCTCAAGGGGAGTGTTCGACGACGACCCTTGGGTTTCGACCAGCAGTTGGACGTCGGAACGGCCCTCGGCGGTCTGGGTCAGGGCGTCGGCGGCCATATAGGTATGCGCGATGCCTGTGGGGCAAGCAGTGATGGCCACGATGCGGACGGGGCCTCCTCCCGAACTCTCCGGGGCGCCGCCTTCCGCGTTCGCGCCCTCGTGGCTGTTTGCAGCCGTTGTAGCCGTTGCGGCTGTTGCGGCGGCAGCGCCAGTGGGGGTGGTGGCGGACTTCTTCTTGGTGGTGGTGAGTACCTCGTTGATGGCGGACACTGCATCCTCGGGTGTGTCAGCGGTACGCAGTTGCTCGAGGAAGTCCTTGCGCACCAAAGCGCGCGCGAGTTTCGACAAAATCTTGAGGTGTTCCTTGCCGCCACCTTCCGGGGCAGCGATGAGGAATACGAGCTTCGCATCACCGTCGGGCCCAGAGAAATCGACGCCGCGAGACAATCGGGCGAACGCGAGGGTAGGAGCCTCTACCGCTGCAGTACGAGCGTGCGGGATGGCTACGCCGCTTGGCACTCCTGTGCCGGCCTTCTCTTCGCGGTCAATTGCGGCTTGAGCGAGCGCGGCGGGATCGTCGGTGCGACCAGCTGTCGCGACTGTGTGGGCCAGATTATTGATGACGTCGGGGATGGTTGCGCCAAAGTCGACGTCAAGGGCTACCAATTCTGGGGTGATGACTGGATGAGTCATGGTAGGTCCCTCCTTCGTGTGTTACGTGGGTTTCCCTGGTGGCCAGGGGTGTTATGAAAAATGCTACATATCGAGTTGTTGGAGAGTGATGCCGTCGTAGACAACTTCGTGTGCTGCGGGGAACGTCGTGCCCGGGAGGGAGGCGGCGGCGGAGCCGTAGCCCACCGCTTGTTGCAGCGCTTCTTGGTGGGGCTCTTCAAAACGTCGCGCCATGATGTATCCCGCTAGCGAAGCATCGCCAGCGCCTACGGTGGATTGCACGGTCACGTCCGGGGTGGAGGCCCACCACGCTGCGTCCGCTGTCACCAACAGCGCGCCGTCTCCTCCTAAAGTGATGAGCAGTTCCTCCACGCCGCGGGCAATGACTTTCCGTGCGGCTTCAGCGAGAGGGGCAAAATCCTTTCGTGACGCCGCTGCCTCCAGCTCTTCTCGGTGTAGTCCGGTCAGCTGCGCGAGTTCTTCGGTATTTGGTTTCATGACGTTGGGGGCTACGTCGTCCAAGTGCTGAGCCACCGCCTGCAACGGGGCGTCGGAAGTATCGAGCGCAATCTTGACTCCCGGTAGTTCTTCCCGCAGCGCCTTCATGATGGTGACGTACCAGTCAGTTGGGACATCGGCAGGAAGGGAACCCGCCAACACCACCCAGGACGCGTCGTGGGCCAACACGCACAGTGTTGCCTCAAGACGAAGCAGTAGCGAATCCTTGAGCGGTGAACCTGGGCCATTGACCTTGGTCGTTTCCCCGGAAGGATCGGTGATGGTGGTGTTGATCCGAATGATGTTGTCCATCGGCACAATTTCGTAAGGAATGCGTGCCTGGTTCATCAAAGCCACAAAGGAATCATCCTGGCGTGCGGGTACAAGCGCGAGTGACGCATTGCCCGCCTTATGGATGGCATGGGTGACATTCACTCCCTTGCCACCTGCGACGCGCTGTACCTCGACGGCGCGATTGACCTCACCCGGCAACAACGGGGAGGGCAGACGCAGTGTGACGTCAACGCTGGGGTTCGGGGTAAAGGTTAAGATCATAGACGTTGCTCACCAAGTCTGTTGTTGGGATTTTTAGCGGGTAAAGTGGTACGAAACCAACGGGCTAGTATGCACCGCGTGCGCCCTACTAGGGTCGGTTTAGTTCACTGAGTTTTAGTCTACGCTGCCGTCGAAGAGATTCTATAAGCGCAGATAACCTCGAGTGTTGTCATATTTGTCACCCAAGTTTTGCAAGGTCAGGACATACAACAATGAGCATTACAGGCACCCAAGAAATCCTCGGAACCGGCGTAGTGGCGGGTTATGCGTTTGCCGACGCCGTGTGGGTACGACCACGCCCTGAACTCCCGCAGGCTGGCGGTGTCATCGCAGAGGAACTCCGTGAGGCGGAGTACGAACGCTTTACTGCCGCGGCCCAGGAGGTCGCGGATCGGCTGAAACGGCGGGCCGCGGGTGCTGAAGGCGATGCCGCTCAGGTGCTGGAGGCGACTGCAAAGATGGCTACAGACCGCGGCTGGCTCAAGCAGGCGAAGAAGAATATCAATTCCGGACACCCTGCGGACTTTGCTGCGGTACGGGCGACGGAAAAGTTTGTCGCCATGTTCGAGGCCGCGGGCGGTCTGATGGCAGAACGCACCACCGACCTCAAGGACGTTCGCGACCGCGTCATTGCTGAGCTCAATGGCACCCCAGAACCCGGCCTGCCACAGGTGGACGGCACCGCGGTGTTGTTGGCGGATGACCTGGCGCCTGCCGATACGGCGACGTTGGACAAGGACCATATCGTGGCCTTGGTCACCGTTTTGGGTGGGCCTACCAGCCATACCGCTATCATCGCCCGCCAGCTAGACATTCCGTGCGTTGTAGCCGCCGGGTTGGAGCTTGAGGAACTGCAGGCAGGCACGCCCCTTTTCGTTGATGGTGCCACGGGGCAGATCGTGGTCGGGGCGGATGAGGCCGCCGCAGAAGCAAAGGTCGCCGAATACCGCGAGACGTCGGCACGCATCGCTCAGTGGCGTGGCCCTGCGCAGACAAAGGATGGGCACCGCGTCCAGTTGCTCGCAAACGTCGCCGATGGCAAGGCCGCGCGTACCGCCGCAGAATCACAGGCTGAGGGCATCGGCCTTTACCGCACAGAAATGTCCTTCCTGTCGGCATCGCAAGAGCCCACAGTGGAGGAGCAGGCCGCGGTATACTCCGAGGTATTTGATGCTTTCCCGGAATCCAAGGTGGTCATTCGCACGCTCGACGCGGGGTCTGACAAGCCGATTAGCTACGCGACCCTGGAGGAAGAAGATAACCCGGCACTCGGCGTGCGCGGACTTCGCATTGCTCGCGACAACGAGGAGCTGCTTGCTCGCCAGCTCGACGCGATCGCGGCCGCTGCACAGAAGCGGGGCGCAGACGCTCAGACATGGGTCATGGCTCCTATGGTGGCTACAGCCCATGAGGCACAGTGGTTCGCGGGCTTGTGTCGCGAGCGCGGACTAACTGCTGGTGCGATGGTGGAAGTGCCCGCCGTGGCGCTGATGGCGGAGAAGATCTTGCCACACCTTGACTTCGTATCTATCGGCACTAATGACCTCACGCAGTACACCATGGCTGCGGACCGGTTGTCCCCGCACCTGGCTTACCTCACTGACCCGTGGCAGCCCGCGGTCCTTCGACTCATCCAGCGGACCTGTGAGGTAGCCCGTGAACACAATGTGCCTGTGGGCGTGTGCGGTGAGGCCGCGGCCGATCCGCAGCTCGCGGCTGTGCTCACCGGACTGGGGGTAAACTCTTTGTCCGCTGCCTCGTCCGCCGTAGCGGCGGCGGGTGCGCAGCTTTCTGAGCTTACACTTGAGCAGTGCCAAGAAGCCGCACGCGTCGCCTGCGACGCTGCTGGCGCCGTGGAAGGCCGAACTGCTGTTCGCGAACTGCTCGCGAACGCTTAATAGCAGCGCGAGAAGCACATCATTTACGGTAAGTGCGGGACAGAATAGGGCCGGGGACCACGTCCCCGGCCTCGTGTCTTTCCCGGGCTAGCGGGGGAGCCGTCGGGCCTCGATGGTGTGAACAGATATTGGATCCGACAAAATCGTGTAGCTGGCCGCTCGGGGATCAGCTACGACGACCTCGATGCCCTTATCGCGCAGCTCCTGCACGAAGGACGTAGGTGCGGTGGAGTCGGTGATGATGACGTCAACATCATCAAGGGACGCGAAATTGACTAGGAAATCATTGCCTAGTTTGGTGGCGTCACATAGCACCACGACTTTGCGGGCGTTGGTCACCATCGTCGTCTTGATAGCTGCCTCTTGGGGATCGGCCGTGGACAGCCCGTTGTCCAAAGTGATGGCGTTGGTACCCAAGAAAGCAACATCTGCCCGCAGTAGTGCCATCGTCCGCAGTGCGATGTCGCCCACAACAGCCTGGGTCAACGCTCGCACGGTACCGCCGAGCAGCTGCACGGTGGTGTCCGGCACGTTGGCCAGGCTCAGGGCGATCGGTAGGGAATTAGAGACCACCGACAAACCAGAGGCCGCGTTGTTGAGCCGGATTAGGCTGGCAAAAGAGTGGACTGTGGAGCCCGCGTCGAGGAAGATGCTGCCGCCAGCCTCCGGAAGGAATGATAGCGCGGCTTCCGCGATGGCGGCCTTGGCCTGCGGTGCGGAGCGGAGGCGGGCGTCCAGGGCTTCCTCGGCTGTGTGGAAATTTTGTGCCGCCACGGCGCCGCCGTGCACGCGGTGCAGCATGCCGGAGTCATCCAACGCAGCGAGGTCGCGACGGATCGTCTCCGGAGTGACGTCGAAGTGCCGGGCCAATTCGGAGACATTGACGCGCCCCTCAACTGCAGTCAACGAAGCAATCTGGCGCCTCCGCTCATCGGCGTACATCAGCAACTCCTTAGGTAATGGGAAACTTCAATATTTATAGTTTCTCAGAAACTTTGCCTGGCGGCACTGGTAACTTCCTTCGGCTACAAAGTTCACACGCGCCGTGTGATGTTCACACGGCGGAAGTGGCCTGCTTCGGCAACATTGTCGCAGCTCACAAGGCGCCCGCTTCCATGAAGTGGGAAGTCGGGCGCCTCACTGGTGGGACGAGTGCTAGCCACACTCGGGGGTGTAGGCCGAAGCTAAAGCTTGCGCATTACCGAAACAACCTTGCCCATGATTTCGGCTTCGTCGCCCTTGATGGGGGCAAAGGCCTCGTTGTGTGGAAGCAGCCATACCCCGGAGGAGTCCTTGTGGAATTCCTTTACGGTAGCTTCGGAGCCCTCCAGCAGGGCGGCCACGAACTCGCCTTCTTCGGCCACCGGTTGGGAGCGCACGATAACCCAGTCGCCGTCAAGGATGCCGGCATCTCGCATCGATTCGCCGACGACCTGCAGCATGAACAGCTCCCCGTCGCCCACAATTTCCGCGGGGAGCGGGTAGTAAGAGTCGACGTTTTCCTCGGCCGTGATGGGGGAGCCCGCGGCAATGCGGCCCACCACCGGAATGAGCGTTGCCGAGCTTGCTTCCTCAGGCATCGCAGCTTCTATTTCTCGCTTGCTCTGCGGTCCGGGCTTGCGGCGTGCGCCCTCGTCTGGATTGAAATCGCGCACATCCACGGCGCGGGGCTTATTGGGATCTCGGCGCAGGAAGCCCTTTTCCTCCAGCTGCTTGAGCTGGTACGCCACTGATGAGGTGGACTGCAGGCCGGCGGCGTCGCCGATCTCGCGGATGCTCGGCGGATAGCCGCGTAACACCACGGCGTCTCGGATGACTTCAAGGATTCGGCGCTGGCGCGCGGACAGTGACTTGACGTCAGGCTTGCCTTCGCGCGGTTGAGTAGGTGGGGTCATTGCATTCTCCAAAGCTTCAGTATTTCAACAATGTTGGTTGCTGGTGTGGCTGGTTGTCGCGTAGGTGAGGTTCGACCAAGCGGATTCGAACACTTAACTACTTTTTAGCATAGTGCGCCTGTTTGTTCGAGTGGGCGCGCGGAAAACTGGACAAATGTTCGAGGGGTTGCTATAAATCGAACGTAGAAACGAAATCGAACATGTGCTCTACAGATTCGAACGATGTGGAATTCTTTGTCTTACACCGACGTTATTATGAGCACACATTCAATGAAAGGACTAACAATGACCATCGCCATCAATCCAGTTCGTAACCGCAACTATGCAGCTTCCAACGCTGCCAACGTAGTGCCAGCTGCAGCAGTCTGGGACTACGAGGAGCCTAGTGTTCCACGCGTGCGGCGTAGCTATCTGGCCGCTTCCATTCGGACGGTCCCGCTGGAACGAGCCACGCCTTTCGAACGGTCGGACGGTGCTGTGAGGGGCCTGCGGCCCACAGATCGGGCGAACGAAGTCGAATCCCGAGGCTCTCGTCGCCAGGACATCGCACTAGGTGCTGTGTTCGGTTTCGCTGTGTTCGTAGGTACGCTCATCGCCGGACAGAGCGTCTCGGATTCACCTGCTCCGCAGTCTCAGGTGAGCCGCGATACTGCCGCCGTAGTTGAGTACTCGTCTTCAGTGCGTTAAACCGTTCGACTAGCCTGGTGGGTCGTTAATGCCCTTCCAGGGCGCGGGCTAGAATAAAGGTCATAATGGACTCCACGAGTTGAGGAAGGCCCTGGATTGTATTGCCCGTTTTGTCACCACCAGCAGTCGCGAGTAATTGACTCCCGCATGGCGGACGGCGGTGCGGCCATTCGGCGCCGACGCGAATGCTCGTCGTGCAAAGGCCGGTTTACCACCGTGGAGAAGGCCGTCTTGTTGGTTGTGAAGCGTAACGGGCTTGCTGAGCCATTTAGCCGGGACAAACTGATCCGAGGCGTACGTCGCGCGTGCCAAGGGCGCGAGGTCAGTGATGACGCGTTGAAGCGTCTTGCCCAAGAGGTCGAGGAGACAGTGCGAAGCCACGGCAGCTCCCAGGTCAATGCGAATGAGATCGGGTTAGCCATTTTGGAGCCGCTGCGCGAGCTCGACGAGGTGGCTTATCTGCGCTTCGCGTCGGTGTACAAGTCCTTCGACAGCGCGGAGGATTTCGAGTCAGAGATTCGTCTCATGCGTCGCCGCGCCCGCGAAGGGGCCTAACGGCCCAGCTTCGCTACGGCCTTGTCGATGCGTCGCAGGGACACCGGGTGTGCTGTGCCCAGCCGTTGTGCGAAGAGGCTGACGCGCAATTCCTCTATCATCCATCTAATGTCTTTGACCTCACGTGACTGCTCCGCCCCGGCGGGCAGTTGGCGCAGGCGGTTGTTGAGGAGCGCGTAGGCTTCGCCCACCATGTCCTGGCGGTCCGCGTCCTTATCCGGGTCGTGGTTCATCTCCTGAAGGCGGATCTCCATCGCCTGCAGATAGCGCGGAAGATGCTTGAGGTGTCGTACACCGTGGACAGTGACAGCGTTCTTAGGCAGCAGGAACTCTAGTTGGCGCTGCATGTCCTCAATGGCTGGCCCTTCCCATGAGGCCAGCTCTTTGTGCAAGTTGGCGTAGGTGACGAGGGCAGGTGCCAAAGTCACCACCGTGTTGCGTACCTGGGTTGGGACTGTGGGCTTGACCTTCGCTTTGAGGAGTTCGAAGTCCTCCGGGCTGCGGGCCGGCCCGCCTGCGCCGACCATCTCATCGCGGATGGCGGCCACCTTGGCATCAGTGACTAACCCGGCAGCCCCGCCGTGCGGATAATGGTCCACCGCGACGCGCTGCTGCAGGGGCAAGCCATTGGTCATCTGTTTTGCGGAGACAGATGTGTCCTTGAGCAGCAAGGTGAGGTTAGCGCTAAACAAAGAGGCGTCAGCGGCCGCCTTGGTCGGGAAGATCCGTTTTGCGATTCCTTGCGGCGTCACTTCGAGGCCGGGATAGGCGGTGATGGCGTGGCCATCCACCTTGGTTGTGACAGTCTCCTCGACGGAGCCAAGCGTGTCCTGCGTCCATTCGGTGGCAGTCGCAGTGGTGGTGGCGCCGCTGGAGCGGCGCACGGCTTTGGACACCGAGGACGAGATCGACCCGGCCTGGCGCGCTCGTAGCTGAGCGATGTCGCGGTCGGCGTCGACGATCTTGCCCTTTTTATTGATAGCCGCGAAATTCATGCGGAGATGGGGAGGCAGTTTTGCCAGATCAAAATCTGAGGCATTGACGCCGCTGCCGCCGAGCGAACGCAGGACGTCAGCAAGCTGCTGCGTGATGGAACCAGAATAGGGAATCAGCTTGGGCAAAGCCGCCTGCGCAAACTGTGGCGCCGGTACCAGGGAACGGCGCAAGTGTTTGGGCAAAGTGCGGATCAGTTCAGTGACCAGTTCTTCGCGCAGACCCGGTACGAGCCAATCCCAGCCTTCCTCATCAAAGCCAGCCAACATCGGCAGTGGGATGAGGACCGTAACACCGTCGTGTGGGTCGCCAGGGGAAAACGCATACTGCAGCTCGTAGCGCATTGAACCGCGAGTCACCGCGTCGGGGAAGGCCTCGCCGGCTTCGGTGGCAGAGGAATCCTCCACCAGGGCGGCGGGGTCGAAGTCGAGGAAGTCTGGTGCGTCGCGGTGTTTTTTCTTCCACCACCGGTCGAAGTTGCGCGAGGTCGTGACGCTGTCAGGCAGTCGCTGGTCGTAGAAGTCAAACAGGGCGTCCTCATCCACGATGACGCCACGGCGCCGGATTTTGTCCTCAATCTCCGCGGCTTCCTCTAGCTTGCGCACGTTGTTGTGGAAGAACTTGTGGTGGGTCGTCCACTCGCCGCCAATCAGGGCGTGGCGGATGAACATGTCACGAGCCAACACGGGATCCACGCGGTGGTAGGGGACCTGGCGGTCTGCCACCACGGTCACCCCGTACAGCGTGGAGCGCTGCGTGGCCATCGCGGCGCCGCGCTTTGTGGACCATACTGGGTCCGAGTAGTTGTGCTTGAGCAGCCCGGCCGCGAGCTTTTCCACCCACGCCGGATCGATCGCGGCAACGTCGCGCGCCCACAGCCGGGAGGTTTCCACGAGCTCCGCGGCCATGACAAATTCCGGCGGCTTCTTCGCCAGCGCGGATCCGGGAAAAATCAGGAACTTGGTGCCGCGCGCTCCGTAGAACTCCTTGGAATTGCCGTCGCGAGCGCCAATGTTGGACAGCAAGCCAGCGAGCAGTGACTGATGGATCGCGTCCGGGGCGCGTGCGGTGACCTCGTCCTTGGCAGTCACCCAACCCAGCTGCTTGGATACGTCTTGCAATTGGCGCACGAGATCAAACCATTCCCGGATGCGCATGTAGTGTAGGAATTCCTTCTTCATGCGCTTGCGGAAGGCGTTGCCGGACAGCTCGTTGCGCGAATCCTGGATGTAGTCCCAGAGGTTGAGGAGGGCGACAAAGTCACTGGCCTTGTCCTTGAAGCGTGCGTGTGCCTGGTCGGCCTGGGCCTGCATGTCCTGGGGGCGCTCGCGCACGTCTTGGATGGTCATGGCCGCCACGATCACCATGACGTCGCCCAGACAGCCGTTACGCGCGCCTTCCACCAGCATGCGCGCCATTCGAGGATCCACGGGGATGCGGGCTAGTTGCTTGCCGACGTCCGTGAGACGCGGCGTCGCAGGTTCCTTGGCGGCGGGCGTGGGGGAGTCCAAGGCACCCAGCTCGCTGAGTAGGGCGAGGCCGTCGCGGATGGACTTGTGGTCCGGGGACTGGATGAAGGGGAACTCTTCAATGGCCCCTAAGCGCAGCGAGATCATTTGCAGGATGACGCTAGCGAGGTTGGTGCGCAGGATTTCCGGGTCGGTGAACTCGGGGCGGGAGGCGAAGTCTTCTTCCGAGTACAAACGAATCGCAATGCCGTCTGCCACACGGCCACAGCGGCCAGAGCGCTGATTCGCGCTGGCCTGAGAGATGGGCTCGATGGGCAGGCGCTGGACCTTTGTGCGCGTGGAATAGCGGGAAATGCGGGCAGTGCCGGTGTCCACCACGTACCGAATACCGGGCACGGTCAGTGATGTCTCGGCGATATTGGTGGCCAACACGATGCGGCGCCCGGAGTGCGGGGAAAACACGCGGTGCTGTTCTTGGTTGGACAGCCGGCCGTACAGTGGGGTGACCTCGACGCCTTTCCACCTGCGGCCCTCGATGGCTTCCTGCGCATCGCGGATATCCCTTTCGCCGGCAAAGAAACACAGGATGTCGCCGGGACCTTCGTTCATGAGTTCCGCGATGGCGTCGCACAGCCCGTCCAACGGGTCCTGATCGACGATCTTTCCCTCGCGTTCGAATTCCAGTGGCCGGTAGCGGATCTCCACGGGGTAGGTGCGCCCAGAGACCTCAATGATGGGCGCGGGTTCGCCAGTTGCTGTGGCGAAGTGTTCTGCGAAGCGTTCCGGGTCAATGGTCGCAGAGGTGATGATGACTTTAAGATCCGGGCGTTGCGGCAGCAGCCGCTTGAGGTAACCCAGCAGGAAGTCAATGTTGAGGGAGCGCTCGTGTGCCTCATCGATGATGATGGTGTCGTAGTTGTTGAGGAAACGGTCGCGCTGCATCTCTGCGAGCAAAATACCGTCGGTCATTAGCTTGACCGCGGTGGTGTCGCTGACCCGGTCGTCGAAGCGGATGGCGTAGCCGACGGTCTCGCCGATTTTCTGGTCGAGTTCATCGGCGATGCGTTCGGCGACGGTGCGCGCCGCGATACGCCGGGGCTGGGTGTGCCCGATGAGTCCGCGCCGTCCTCGGCCCAGCTCCAGACAAATCTTCGGAATCTGGGTGGTTTTACCGGATCCGGTCTCGCCAGCGATGATGACCACTTGGTTTTCCGCGATGGCTGCAGCGATGTCGTCCTTCCGGGCGCTGACTGGGAGCTGTTCCGGGTACTCGATGGTGGGCACCGCGGCGTCGACAAGCGCTACTCGACGCCGCGCCTTGGCGATGTCCCCAGCAATCGCCTGCAATGCCTGCGGCGAGCGCGCCTTCTTGAGTCGTCGCCGGAACAGGCGGGCGTCGACAAGGCTGACGTGCTCAAGTTCCGCGAAGAGTGTGTCGCGGGTCGGGGCGGTGGCGGGGTTGTCAGAAGTCATAGTCAACGTCTGATCCTACTCATCCCTGGCGGGGGAGAGGTGTCTGCCCCGTCCGGGGAAGCAGATGGTGTTGAGATAGTCGCCGCGGGTATTTCCAATGCGCCCAAGGATTTTTGCATCCCGGGAACAAAACACCGGCAGCTGGCATCTTATGTGTGACATTCACATATACAAGAAAGGTAAGTTGACCGCGATGCCCACCCCGCTTCCTCCCCACAATTCGCCCTATGGTTCGCCCTTCCATTCCTCGGATGGCGCGACCCCTGAAGCGATGCCACTGTCCGGCCCGATGTATGGACCCGGGCCGATGAACAACGGGCAGCAGCAGTACCCAGCCGCGGCGTCGGCAGGCGCCCCGCAAGCCGGTGGGCCGGTCAGGGCTGACGGCAACTTCGAATTCGGACGAGCATTCATGTGGGCGCTGCGCACAGTGCTGCGTTCCTGGCAGGTTTTTATCCTGCCCAGTATCGCGTTGTGGTTGCTGCAAATGCTGGTCTTCTTCGGTGCTACAGCTGCGAACTTCAATAGTGCGGCGACAGGGACGTCGGAGGGGGGTGGAGACCTTCGCTGCGGTGAGGTTGCTGCTTCAGATGGTCATCATGGTTGTGGTGTTTCCGCTCATCATCCACTTGTGCGTTCAGCAATTGAATAAGGAACGAGTCACCTGGACGGATGTAAAGGGAATACACTACGGCCCGCTGCTCGTGGGTGCATTGATGGTGCAGCTGCCTTCCCTCATCGTGCAGTTGGCGGCTCACACCAGCGTGGTTCTGGCGATGTTCCTCAACCTCATTCATCTGTTGATTGCTATTGGTATTCTTCCGCGCCTCATGTTTGGCCTATTCCTCATTGCGGAGCGCAGAGTGCCTCCGGTCGATGCGATGAAGCAAGCCTGGACCCTGACCGGCCGCAACCTTGGCGGAGTCTATGGCTATGTCATCCCCGCAGCCTTGAGTGTTGTGGGCATCGGAATTGTAACTCTATCTCTGGGGTTCATCGTCGCGATGCCAGCGATGTACCTGGGTATGTCATTCATCTACCGCCAGCTGATTGGTGGGGAAGCCAACGGCGGCGTGTTAGCCGATAACGGCGGTGTCGCTGGCGGTGCCAACAACTTTGCACCTGGGCCGTACGGCGGCACGTCATACCCCGACTTTGGTAGCACCGGTAAATAAAACCTGCCATAGTAAGAAAGTCGGCTTAGCCGAGACCACCACTTGAAGAAGAAGGTTGACAATGACTTACCCCAATGACCCTTACGGATCGCCTTTTGACGGCAACGGCCGCGACCCACGCAGCGAGCAAGGCGGAGGGCACAACCCATTCGGAACAAATGGTGCCTCGGACGGGCAACAGCCCTATGGCTCCGGCGCAGACAAAGCGGAACAGGGTTTCCCGTACCCCGGTGCCCAGAACCCTCAGCCGCAGCAGCACTCTGGGGATGTTGGAGGCAGTTCCTATGGATCCTATGGTGCGCAGGACCCCGGGTATGGCAATCAGTCCGCTTATGGAGGCGGGCAGCCAGGTTACGGCGCTCCGCAGGGAAGTTACGGGGGTCCGCAACAGCCTTACGGCACCTATGATCCCCACGGCATCGCCGGCGTTGGCCCTGGAGAGCAGTTCGGCGACGTCGTGGCGCCCATGCGCGACTTCGACATCATGAACGCCTTCAAGTGGGGCATCAAGCGCACCCTGAACAACTGGATGTTATGGATTCTGGTTCCTCTACTCTTGGGCATCAGTTTCTTCGCGGTGTTCTTTGGTGTGATGGTGACTTCGCCAGCCATGCAAGCAAGTAGTACCGAGACGTACCAATCGTTTGATGAAGCGATGGCGGAACTCGGGACGCTACTTATCGTCTATGGATTGTTCTTCGTCGCAATGCTATTTCTTGGTCCCATCGCTTATAACGCCATGGTCAAACAGCTCAATCAGGCGAAGATGGGCGTAGGTGACGCAGTACGTGGGGTCCGTTGGCTGAGCATCTTTGGAACGATGATTGGCGTCGTGCTCATCGTTGTCCTCGTGGAGCTTCTCGTTGTCCTTCCCGCGGCTTTTGCCATCGGCTTTGGTGCGGCCGAGGAAAATGCTGCGCTCACGGTGTTGGGAATTGTTCTTTTCATCGCTGTTTATGTGGCGATAGTGTTTGTATCCACCAAGCTGTCCCTCGCGATTTACTTCGCCGCTGAGGGCGGGGCGGGTAACCCAATCTCGGCGTCGTGGAAGGCTACAAAGGGGCACTTCTGGCACCTGTTTGGTTATATGTTGCTGGCTGGCCTGTTGCTCTTCGTCGGAATAATGGTCACTTTGGGACTTGGCGCGGTGGTGTTGTACCCGGCGTACTACCTTGGCCTTGCCTATCTGTATCGCCAGATTCGCGGCGACTACGAAGGACGCAGCATGGGCGCGCCCGCACCGCAGGTGGTGGGCTACTAGCCCGATAAGCCTTGTCTTTATGGCTTAAATCTCCACAGCGAAAGCCGCTGACAACCTCTTAGGGCGTCAGCGGCTCTCGCGTGTGAAGAAGGCGCTACTCAGCGACGACGTCGTGTGCCTTGTTCGCTGCGATGGCGGTGTTGAAGGCCTGGGTGACGAGGTCACCGAGCTTTTCAAAAGCCTCGGAGCGCGAGGCCGAGGAACGGAATACGATACCGATTTCGCGTTCGGCGGTCACGCTCTTGGCGAAGTGGGACACCGCAAGGTTCGGGCGGCCGCAGCCGAGACTGATCGCGGACTCGGGCACGAGCGTGGAGCCGAGCCCGGCGGCCACTAATTGCACGATTGTGGTGAGAGAAGCGGCGCGCGTCACGGAGTTTGTGGACTTCGAAGGATTAACTTGTGCCGCTCGGCACAGGTCGATGATTTGGTCGCGGAGGCAGTGGCCGTCGTCGAGCAACAGCAGGTCCAGATCCTCGAGGTCCTTGAGCTTCACATTGTTGCGATTGGCCAAAGGGTGGTCGGAATGCACCACGACGGAGAAACGCTCCTTGTACAGTGGCCTTTCCACGAGCCCAGGCGCTTCGGAGGGCAAAGCGATGATGGCAAGGTCCAAGCGGCCGTCCCGAAGCTGCTGGATAAGGTGGTGCGTTTGCTCCTCCACGATCAGTGGCTCGAGGTCGGGGTAGGTCTCGTTCACCAAAGTGAGGAACTCAGGGAGGATGTACGGGGCGACCGTGGGGATAATGCCGATGGCCAGCTGGCCGCTGAGTGGGCCGCTGGCGCCGCGGGACTGATTGAGGAAAGAATCCGCGGCGTCGAGTGTCGCTTTGGCGTAGGGGAGGAGCTGCTCACCCGCAGCTGTCACAATGACGCGACGGGTGGAGCGCTCGATGAGTTGAATATTAAGACCTTGTTCTAAGGCGACGAGAGCCTGCGACAGTGATGGCTGGGATATCTGCAGCTTGTTGGCTGCGGTGCCAAAATGTTTGTGCTCCGCAATCGTGACGAAGGTGCGCAGCTGGGCGAGAGTTGGCCGGTAGTCTTTATTGCTCATGCCTATCACTATAGCTTAAATAGATAAGTTTAACTATTGACACCGGCCACGAATGTGGGCATAATGGTCTGTGACGAACGGTTATGCCGTTCTGCCGGTGTGGATATAAATCACATTGGAACGATTGCACTTTCAGTGTACCGAGATTGGGGAGATAATATGCCTATTTTGACCGTTGGTGAGCAGTTTCCAGAGTTCGAACTGACCGCACTCAAGGGTGGCGACCTCCACGAGGTGAACGCCAACCAGCCAGAGGACTACTTTGAGCAGGTTTCCCTGGACAAGTACCAGGGTAAGTGGAAGGTCGTCTTCTTCTACCCGAAGGACTTCACCTTCGTCTGCCCGACCGAGATCGCTGCATTCGGCAAGCTGGATGAGGAATTCCAGGATCGCGACACCCAGATCCTGGGCGGCTCCACCGACAACGAGTTTGCACACTTCAACTGGCGTGCTACTCACCCGGAGCTCAAGGGTGTTCCGTTCCCGATGTTTGCTGATGTTAAGCACGAGCTGATTCGTGCTCTGGGTGTCGAGAACAACGACGGCGTTGCTGACCGTGCCACCTTCATCGTTGACCCAGATGGCGTCATTCAGTTCGTGTCTGTGACCCCGGATGCTGTGGGCCGCAACGTGGATGAGGTGCTGCGTGTCCTGGATGCTCTGCAGTCCGAAGAGGTTTGCGCTTGCAACTGGGAGAAGAACGACCCCACCAAGAACATCAACAAAATGGACGTCGTTCAGGAGTCCCTGAAGTAAACCGCGACAAGGTTTGACTCGATGTGCCCCGTCCGCGCCGCGAACGGGGCATTTCACGAACACTTTCTGAAATTTACCTATCTAAATCTGGAGGAAGGAAGATTATGTCTATTGATAACTTGAAGAGTGCCCTGCCGGAGTACGCCAAGGATCAGAAGCTGAACCTGGGCACCCTGACCCGTTCCACCGAGCTCAACGAAGAGCAGCTGTGGGGCACCCTGCTGGCTTCCGCCGCGGCGACCCGCAATGACAAGGTCCTGGCTGAAATCGCTGAAGAAGCCAAGGAGCACCTGTCCGAGGAGGCCATCGAGGCAGCTTACGGCGCCGCCACCGTCATGGCCATGAACAACGTTGCCTACCGTGCCAAGGGGTGGCTGGGCGATGACTACGCGCAGGTCAAGTTCGGCCTTCGCATGAACATCATCTCCAAGCCGGGCGTGGAGAAGG
The DNA here is from genome assembly GCF_014217255.1 of Corynebacterium incognita. NCBI lineage: Bacteria > Bacillati > Actinomycetota > Actinomycetes > Mycobacteriales > Corynebacteriaceae > Corynebacterium > Corynebacterium incognitum. The sequence continues at coordinate 241,817 of NZ_CP059404.1, read as the reverse complement.
TCAACTTCGAGCTGTGGTCTGCTGCCGTCTCCGCAATCAACGGCTGCGAGCACTGCCTGGTGGCTCACGCTAAGACTGTCCAGGAAGAAGGCATCACCAAGGAGCAGGTCTGGGAGGTCGTCAAGATTGCCGGCGTCGTCCAGGCCGTCGCGCAGGCCGTACAGGTGGAGGCTGCCCGCTAAAGCCACTGCGCTAACGCTGGCGGAGTAACGCCACAATTCATTCAAGGACCGTTCCTACCGGAAGGTGGGACGGTCCTTAGTCGTCGGCTAGTTCGGCCTCCAGCAGCCGCGTGTCTTTGGCGCGGTTGCGCCGCGAGCGTTCGAAAGCGATGACACCTCCTATGACGGCCCCGATGATCATTCCGATGAGGCCCCCGTTGAGCGAGTCCGCGAAGACCGCGAGTGAGTTGTTGCCAGCGCCAGGGCCAACGACGTTGTACAACAGCCCGGCGAGCATCACCACCGACGGAATCATGGTGACGATCATCAGTGGGAGCGGGAAAGAGGCCTCCGGCCGTGGGGCGTAATTGCGCATCCAGGTCTCGCCGACGGCGACAAAGATCAATGACGGTATGAAAGTGACCAGGCTCCACAAGGCAAGAGTGCCGGGGAGGACCCACGACAACAGCGCCCCGGTAGCCAGTAGTATTGGCTTGAGCGCAGCCACAATGACGCTGTTCGCGCGGTGCGCGATGTCTGCCTGGTACTCGTCATCTGCGGCCTCGTCGGTCAGCCGCACGGCGTAGTCGCCGAAGCGCTTGATATAGCCCTGCACTATGCCCCCTCGATCGTGAGGACTTTCAGGCGCACCTCACCGACCTCATCCGAAGCGTCGAGGTCGACGGTTCCTACGACTTGGTAGGCGTTATCGCCGTCGGGATCCTTGATGATTTGGCGGACCTGCCACGTACGCCCGGTGGTGTCCAGCAGCCGGAAATACTCGGGGCCGCGGGCATCGGGGCCGGCGTCGATGTCGTCGTAGTCCTCGAAATAATCGTCAAGGTGTGCGCCCCAATCGGGCTGTTCGTCGAGGTAAGAGAACATCTCCTCCAGGGTGTCTTCCTTCTCGAGGGCGAAGAGATCCACGATGCGGAAGAAGAGGTTGCGCACCATGATTGTGAACGCACGGCGGTTGGCGGTGAGCGCGTTCGGGTCCTCCACGCCAAAGGCAAGTTCGCGCTTGACGACGTCTTCGGACACCGGGGAGTCTTCGCCCGCCATCTGAGCCCACTCGTCGACCAGAGAGGAGTCCACCTGGCGCACCATCTCACCGAGCCAGGCGACGACGTCGGAAAGCTCCTCCGTCAGGTACTCCGTGGGTACCGAATGTGCAAGGGTGCGCCACGCATCGGTGAGGTAACGCAGAACGACGCCCTCGGAGCGCGCGAGGCCGTAGGTGGCGATGAGATCGCTAAACGTCATCGCGTGTTCGATCATGTCGCGTACGACGGACTTCGGCGAGATGTCGAATTCCTTGACCCACGGGCTGCCCTGAGCGAAGGTCTCGTAGGCGTCCTCCAGCAGCTCCTGCAGCGGCATCGGCCACGTGACATCCTCGACGATCGCCATGCGCTCGGTATAGTCCACGCCGTCGGCCTTGAGAGCGGCGATTTCTTCGCCCCGGGCCTGTTTCTGCTGAGCGATGAGCACCTGCCGCGGATCGTCGAGGATGGCTTCGAAGACGCTGATGACGTCCAAGGTATAGGTCGGCGATTCCTTGTCCAAGAGTTCGAGGCACGCGAGCGCGAAGGGTGATAGCGGCTGGTTGAGCGCAAAGTCACGCTGCAACTCGCGCACGAGGTGATAGGGGCGACCGTAGATGTCCAAGCCCTTGGTAGATTTCTGCACGATGCCGGCGTTGACGAGGCCGCGGAACAGATCAAGCGCGGTGAGGATGTGCTGGTTTTGTTGTGCGCGCGAATCGTGGTTGGTGCGCAGCAGGTGCTTCATGTGCTCATAGGTGTCGCCGTGGCGAGATAGCACGTTGATGAGCATGGAATTGGACACCCGGAACTGGCTCGTGAGCTGCTCCGGCTCGGCGTCAGTCAGCCGATTAAAGGTATTTTCGGACCACGACACCTGGCCATCGCGTGGGGCCTTCTTGCGGATTTTCTTTAGCTTTTTCGGATCGTCGCCGGCCTTGCGGCGGAGCTTGACGTTTTCGATCTCGTGCTCCGGCGCTTGAACCACGACGGTGCCCTCCGTGTCGTAACCAGCACGCCCCGCGCGTCCGGCAATCTGGTGGAACTCACGTGATTTAACGATGCGTTGTTTCGTGCCGTCAAACTTGGCCAAACCCGTCATCAATACGGTGCGGATGGGAACGTTGATGCCCACGCCCAGGGTATCGGTGCCGCAGATGACCTTGAGCAATCCGGTTTGGGAGAGCTTTTCGACGAGGCGGCGGTACTTCGGCAGCATACCCGCGTGGTGGATGCCGATGCCCTGGCGCAGGAGTGTGGAGAGAACTTTGCCGAAGGTGGTGGTGAAGCGGAAGGAACCGATTTCCTCGGCGATGCGGGCCTTGTCCTCCTTGCTCAGGAAGTTCAATGAAGTCAGCGCCTGGGCGCGTTCGGTGGCCTCACGTTGGGAGAAATGCACCACGTAGATGGGAGCCTTGCCATCCGAGAGTAGCTCCTCGATGGTTTCGTGCACCGGGGTAAAAACGTAGGAAAAACTTAGCGGCACTGGGCGGGTGCTGCCAGCCACTAAGTTCGTGTCGCGGCCGGTGCGGGCGGAGAGGTCTTCTTCCAGCCACTGCGTATCACCCAAGGTGGCGGACATGAGCAGGAACTGCGCTTTAGGAAGCTCCAGAAGGGGTACCTGCCACGCCCAGCCACGGTCGGGCTCGGAGTAGTAGTGGAACTCGTCCATGACGACCTGGTCGATGTTGGCCTCCGCGCCGTCGCGTAGCGCGATATTGGCCACGATCTCCGCGGTGGCGGCGATGATTGGCGCGCCGCCGTTGACGGTCGCATCGCCCGTCATCATGCCGACGTTTTCTGGGCCAAAGATGTCGCAGAGCGCGAAGAACTTCTCCGAGACCAGCGCCTTGATAGGCGCGGTATAGAAACTGCGCTGGCCGCGGGCCAACGCGATGAAATGCGCCGCGTTGGCCACCATGGACTTACCAGAACCGGTTGGGGTAGCGAGGATGACGTTGTCGCCCGCGAGGATGCCTAGGCTGGCCTCCTCCTGCGCGGGGTACAACGAGATGCCACGATGGGTGGTCCAGGAAATAAACGAGTCCCAGATCGCTTCATCAACGAGCGCTTCTGGAACTTCGTTCAGGTCGGGGATCAGCTCGGAAAGTTTCACGCCCTAAAGCTTAGGCGATATCCGGTCCGTTACCGCCCGTTTCTGTCCCCGGAGTGCCGGGGTTTTCCTCGAGAGAGGCGAGGAATTTCTCAAACTCCGCGCTGAGCTCATCGCCAGTCGGGGCATGCTCCTCGCCGGGCATGATCGCCTGCGGGTGCTCAAGACGGTAGCGATCCCATGCGTCATCGAACTGGCGCTCTAGGCCGTGCACAACAGTGGCGACCTCGTCCGAGTCGGACAGTTGCTGCTCCAGCTGTGCATCCACGTTAGCCACGTCGTACTCCAGCGCCTGCAGCGGAAGTTGCAGATCTGCCGACTGCGCGACCGCATCCAGCAAGTTTAACGTAGCTTTCGGGTACGCGGAGGCGGCAAGGTAGTGCGGGACGTGGGCAGTATATCCCGCCACGTTGCGCCCGCGCTTCGTCAGCTCCTTTTCGATAAACATCGTGGCGCTTCCGGGCACCATCATTTTAGCGTCCATCTTGATCATTCGGCTTACCAGCTCGTGGGAAATACCGTGCGCTGTCACAATCAACGGGCGAGTGTGCGGCACGGGCATGGGCGCGGCGTAAAGGAAGATAACGTTGTCTACGTCGTACTTGTCCACCAAGTCCGCGACGGCAGTGGTAAACGCCTCCCAGCGCAGGTCAGGCTCAGGGCCCGACAAGAGGAGAAAAGGTTTACCGCGAAGATCGCGTAAGACCTTAATCGAGAGCTCTAATTCTTCAATCTCCACCGGGGCAGCCCCATCTAGAGTGACGGCCGGGCGCCGCGAGCGGTAATCGATCAGCTCATCGTTGTTGAAGGAGGCTAAAGGGTGGTTTTCCAAGGCCGCCTGTAGGTGGTCGGCGCTCGACTCGACGGCTAGGCCAGCATCAGCGTAACCCTTGAGTGCAACCACCATGGTGGTGTCTTGTTCCTTGGCGTAGTCATCCCGAATGGCAGGGGATGGGTACTCCAACTCGTACATGCGGCGCTGCGCGTCGTTCATCGTTGATACCTCCTATGTTTCACCCTGGCACAACCACACCGGGTTGCTAAGTATTCCGGTTTACTTTCACTAGCTGTTAAACCTCACATTCTAGCGCAGTTTCCCGCAGCCTTTTTGCATTCCTTTAGACGTGAATTCGCTCTCTTGGGTTCCGGCACAACCAAGATTGCTTGGCCTGTGGAAAAAATCGCGGCCTTGCGACGGCGTTATCCACAGCCACCAGCGATGCCGTCTAGTTAACCTTTGCGCGGTTGCCCATACTCAGCGTCATGACACACTTACACACTGACCACTGGAACGACGACCACCCAAAATCCCTCAACCACCAATCCGTGCCCCTCTCTGACAATGCGATGCACACGCTGACCACGCCCGGGCAACTCATCGCCAACATCCCGGGCACGCTTGGCTTCTTCCCCACAGAATCCCTGGTTCTCATCGGGGCATCTGCAGAGCATTGCGATGATTGCGACGGTGACGACGCCGTCGTTCTCGCTGAGCATGGCCCTATCCTGCGCGTCGACATAGGCGACTTGCGCGGTTACACTGAGGCGCAGCGCATCTTGTCCACGCTTCACTGCACTGTAGTTTTTGCAGTCATCATTTCTAAGGCGCCACAGCGTGTTATTGATGAACTCGCGGAGGTTCTCTACCAGTCTGGCGCTCCGGGAAGTGTCTGCGGCGCTCACTCGTTGGTTATCGATGCGTGCTGGCACGTTCCCGACATTGCGGAGGGGGAACTCTACGAGCAGTGGTTCGGGCCCCGGGTGGCTAATCACGGACAGCTACATGATGGGTGGTGGTCCGCGGTGGGACGCGTGCCCGCGCTGGAAACGACCCCGAGTTTCGAGGCGCTTAAGGAAGCGGGCTCTATTCCTGCGAGCTCCCGCGAGGCATACATCAATCAATTCCGGGACAGCAATCGTTTCCTCGGCGAAGAGGAATGCGCCCGCCTTCACGAACAGGCGATGCGAATTGGCGCTGACCTGGGCAACGAGGGCTTCCTGGCGATCGTCAGCCCGGAGGGGACTGAGAAGTATGATTTGCACGACATCGTCTGTGACTCTGCGCTGGTGTGCGCGGAGATTGCGCAAGAGCATGCTGCTGCCCTCGCCGGCGACTTCATGGACCGTGCCAGTGTAGTGGACGCACTGCTGGCTGACGAGGAGCTGTTGTTCACGATCGGCATGTGGCTTGCGCACGTACGCTCACGCGACGTCGCCCTTGCCCAGTTCCTCGCCGCGCCGGATGCCGCTGCGCTTATTATGGAAGCAGTCGTGGCGACTTTCAAGGGCGACATCCGCGCCAACGCGCTGGTGATTTTGGGTGTGTGCAGCACCCTCGCTGGACACCCCAATCGCTTCAACGCGGCGCTCAATCTCGCCACGAACGCGTACCCTCACCACACTTTGTCGCGTTGGGTTATGGAGTACTACCAGATTGCCGGCTTTGATTCAGTGGCGAGACTACTCAAACGGGGAAGCGAGGATTCCCTCACCACTTACATGGAGGAGCTGGGGTGGACGTAGCCGCGCCTGCCGAGGGCCCACAACGTCATGCCGACCACTATCGGCACGGCAGCGACTACGCCTAGGTACCAACTCTCCGCGGTGGCAGACTCCGGGTTGTACAACGGAGACACTGCTCCGGCAAGGGACGAGCCGACGGCGATGGACAAGAAAAATAGCGCTGAGAATCGAGTGCGGAAGGCAGCTGGGGCGTACTCCCCGGTCGAAGCCATGCCAGTTGGGCCAATGAGCATCTCTCCAGTGGTCAGCAGCAAGATAGCCAAGGCAAAGATGACGAAAGGGGTGCTCGCCTCGGCCTGTCCGACGTAAAACAACAGTGGAAGGGGAGTGAGCCCGGCGATGATAAGACCAAGAGGCATCAGCGTCGTCACCCGCGGGGCTTTGTCGCCCAGCCTATTGAGTAACGCTGCGAATGGGCCGACGAGGATCAAAACCCAAAAAGAATTCAAAGACTGTGTCCATGAAGGTGGGATCTCAAAACCGCCCACAATACGATCCAGTCGGAGGTCGGAATAAACCGCAAGCACGCCCGAGACCTGACCAAACAGGAACCAATACAGCGTGGAAGCGATAAACAACGGGACGAACAAGACCACGCGGCGACGTTCAGCTGCGCTTACGTGTGTCGACGTCAGCATGGTGGCGAATAGGCCGATGGTCGTCAAGACCGTTGCGGTGAGCATGCCGTTCGCTAGCGCGCCGGGCGACAGAATCCGGGTATACAGCAAGAGGCCCACAGCGATGACGCCGATGGTCATAAGACACACCGCCATGATTTTGGGCAAGGTAACTTGTGGCGGCTGATCCCCGTAGAGCCGCGGATTAAGCTCGGCCAGGACGGTGTTGGGGAGAGCAGACAACATGCGGCTGCGCAAAGCAAGGTAGCCGCACAGCCCCAGCCCCATCAGGACAGCAGCAGCCACGAATCCGGCGTGGAAGCCATAGCGAGCAGCTAACCACCCGCAGAGCAATGGGCCGAGTACTCCGCCTATATTGATGCCGGAATAAAACACCTGGAATACGCCGGTGACTTTCCCCTCCGGTGTGCCGGTGCCGCGGAGTACCGCATTGAGCATTGTGATGGCCGCGGTTTTTAGAAAGCCGGACCCGACCGCAATGGGTATGAGGCCGAGTATGGCTCCACCCAGCCCTGTGCTGGTGGACAACGCAAGGTGCCCTGCCATCAATGCGCCCGCGCCGGTGAGCAAGGTCCGCTCCGGGCCTAGGACGTGGTCGCCTATCCAGCCGCCGACGAAGGTGCATAAGTAGAGGAACGCGCCGTAGCTGCCGACCAGGGCCGTGGCCTCGCCACGCTCAAGGCCAATGCCACCATCGGCCAGCTGTCCATAGAGGTAGTAGGCCAGGATTGACTGCATTCCGTAGAAGCTAAAGCGTTCCCACATTTCGACGGAGACAACTGCGGGAACCGCTAACGGAAGCCGTGTCACGCCGGGGCTCAATGGGGGCTTAGTGTCCGGAGCTTTCTTCGCGGAGTTTGATGAACAGTGTTCAAGATGCGTCATGAAAAGCAATTATGGCAAATCGACTTGCGGTAGGGTGGCCTTTTGGAAGAAAAATTAAACACCGTTCAGTAAGGAGCATGGTCCTGTGGACCCACAGCGCATCGCTGAGATCGATTCCCAACACATCTGGCATCCCTACGCCCCCATCGGCGAGACAAACCGAGTGGTCTTGTCTGCGTGCGGCACAACACTGACCCTCGGCGACGGCAGCACCGTCCTCGATGCCATGAGCTCCTGGTGGGCAGCGGCTCACGGACATAACCACCCGCGTCTCGTCGCCGCCGCGACGCGTCAGCTTGAGTCCATGAGCCACGTCATGTTTGGGGGCCTTACTCACGAGCCAGCAGCTCGACTAACGGAGAATCTTTTGGAGCTGACGGACTGGCAGCTCCCGCGCGTCTTCTACGCGGATTCTGGATCCGTATCCGTCGAGGTCGCTATCAAGATGGCACTTCAATTCGCTCGCGGCCAAGGTCATCCTGAGCGCACGCGGTTGCTGACTTGGCGCCACGGTTACCACGGTGACACCTTCGCAGCGATGAGCGCCTGTGATCCGGACACAGGGATGCACAGCCTATGGGATGGCGTCGTCGCGAAACAACAATTCGCCCCGGCCCCGCCACCACGCGGAGCAACGCCCGCAGAACGAGAGACCTACCTGGCGGAGTTTGCTTCGCACATCACCGCGGAGACGGCAGCCGTCATTATCGAACCGGTGGTGCAGGGAGCAGGGGGAATGCGCTTCCATGACCACGAATTGGTCACCGGTATTCGCGCATTATGTGACGAGTACGGGCTCGTCATGATCGCAGACGAGATCGCCACCGGATTCGGGCGCACGGGAGATCTCTTCACGTCCTTCGCTGCCGATGCCGTACCGGACATCATGTGCGTGGGTAAGGCACTGACTGGAGGAATGATGACGCTCGCGGCGACCCTGGCCAAAGAACACATTGCACAGGGGCTTGAACCCGCGGCCGTCATGCACGGACCCACTTTCATGGCCAATCCTCTTGCAACCGCGGCGGCGGCAGAGGCGACGCAACTCATTAGGGAAGGCGCGTGGAAGGAGCAGGTACCGCGCGTCGAGGACGAACTGAAAACAGGGTTGCGTTCGTTGGCGGAGCACCAGAAAGTCGCGGACGTTAGGGTTCTTGGTGCAATTGGCGTCGTGGAGTTGCACGAACCCGCGCATATGGCCGCAGCGACAACGGCAGCCTTACGCGAAGGAGTGTGGATTCGCCCGTTCGGAAAGCTGCTCTACATCATGCCGCCGTTTATCAGCACTAAGGCAGAAGTGGCCACAATGTGCCGAGGCTTGAGAGCAGCAGTGGATGCGGCATAAAACGAAAGCTCACCACGGATAAAGAAGAGGCGCAGAAAGGAAGCTAAAACATGTTTATTGTCATGACTGGAACGGGCACCGATGTCGGCAAAACTATCGCTACCGCAGTCCTCGCACGGTCTATCAAGGAGGCCGGCCACGTGGTGGGCGTGGCCAAGCCGGTGCAAACTGGAGAGCCGGTGGGGCATGGGGATATCGCCACGGTACAACGGCTCACTGGCATCGCAGGAGTCGAGATGGTGCGCTATCCGGAGCCTCTGGCGCCGAATCTGGCAGCGCGCCGCGCAGGGCTGCCGGGGATTAGCCTCCACGACGTCGTGCAGTGGCTCCGTGATGTGGAACGCCGCGCCCCGGCGGAATGCGCCCAAGGCGAAGAGCCGGTAATCCTTGTAGAAGGCGCGGGCGGTATCACGGTACGCCTTGCAGACGACGTGACGATCCTCGACATCGCCTGCGCACTGGGGGCTCCCTTGGTAGTCGTCACGGCTATGGGACTGGGTAGCCTCAACCTAGCCGAACTCACCGTCACTCACGCCCGACGAAAAGGCGCACACGTAGCTGCACTGGTGGGCGGATCGATGCCCGCGGCGCCGGACTTGGCAACGCGTCTCAACGCCCAAGAACTACCCCGCGTAACGGAAGCTCCACTGATTGGACTCATTCCAGAACAGGTCGGGCAGCTCAGCGCAAAGGAATTCGAGGCATTGTACGTGCCGATCGACCTCGAACCGCTGGGCCTGGGTGCTTCGGGCCAAGCAGACCATAGAATCTAACGCCGGGGGCTAGCGCCGCGCGGAATGCGCGCGGTCACCGAGCTCGCGGGTGAACGCCCAGGCGTCGGAGACGATCGTTTCCAGGTCCGTGCGTTCGGGGTTCCATCCGAGTTCGGCCTTAATCTTGTCCGAGGACGCGATGAGGGTCGGCGGATCACCGGCGCGTCGCGGAGCCACCTCGGCGGGAATTGGGTGCCCGGTGACCTTGCGGCACATCTCCACGACTTCCCTCACCGAGTAGCCGTCGCCTGAGCCTAGGTTGTAGATGCGGTGAACGCCCGGCTCGTTGGTGTCCAATGCCAGCGCATGGGCCTCGGCCAGATCGCGGATATGAATGTAGTCCCGGACTGGGGTTCCGTCAGGGGTGTCCCAGTCGTCGCCGAACATGTAGATCTTGTCGCGGTGACCGAGGGCGACCTGTAAAATGATGGGAATGAGGTGGGTTTCCACCTCGCGATTCTCGCCGATTGCGCCATACGCACCGGCCACGTTGAAGTAGCGCAGCGACGTCGCAGCGATGTCGTAAGCCTTGGCGTACGACGTAATCGCGTGGTCGATGGCTAGTTTGGTGGCGCCGTACGGGTTGGTCGGTGCCGCGGGCATGTCCTCCGTAATGGGGACGGTCTCCGGTTCTCCGTACGTCGCGGCCGTGGAGGAGAAAACCAAGTTATTGACCTTGTGGGCGCGCATTGCATCGAGCAGCGCTAGGGTAGTCACGACGTTTGCTTGCCAGTACTCATCGGGCTTGTCGACTGATTCGCCAACCAGCGAGCGGGCCGCACAGTGAACGACTGCATCGAAACCGCCCTGGCTCAACACCGCGTCAATGCGTTCGCGGAGCTCGCCTTCCACCAGTGTTGCCTTCGCAGGCACGGCGTCGCGATTGCCGGTGGAGAAGTTGTCGAGGATGGTAACGTCATGCCCCTTCTCCAACAAGACGGCGGCACAGACGCTACCGACATATCCGGCGCCCCCGGTGACAAGCAGTTTCATGATGAGAAAGATCCTTTCGCTTGGTTGTCGAGCAGAGTGACGCGGACCGCATGTGCGAGGTCGTCGGAAAGCTCGACGCTCGCGCCGTCAGAGGTTGTGACCGTTGCGGTAGCGCCATCGTTGCGGACGGTGACGGTCTCACCCAAACGGATACCGGCGTCGTACAATTTGTGGAAAGTATCAACGTCCACCTGGAGGATCTCGTTGACCTGAACGATGGAAGCGGAGATTTCCTCGCCGCGCGGAAGGTCCACCAACCGGGTGGCGGTCGCCGGCTTAGGCGCCTTGACCCCCAGCTCGTCAAGGGCGGGAATGGGGTTACCGAAGGGGGAGTGAGTGGGGTCTTCAAGGACCTTGACCATGCGCTTTTCTACATCCACGCTCATAACGTGCTCCCAGCGGCACGCCTCATCATGTACCTGGTGAATATCGAGACCGAGGATGTCCACCAATAGGCGCTCGGCGAGGCGGTGTTTACGCATCACGGCGGTGGCTGTCTTACGACCGCTGTCCGTCAGCTCCAGGCTGCGGTCCGGGCGCACGTAAAGCAGTCCGTCGCGCTCCATGCGGGCAACCGTCTGGGAGACCGTGGGCCCCGATTGGTCAAGGCGCTCCGCGATGCGGGCGCGGAGGGGGACGATTCCTTCTTCCTCAAGCTCGTAAATCGTGCGGAGATACATTTCGGTGGTGTCAACCAGATCCCTCAACGTCCCACTAACCTTTCTTGTGCCCTACACGTGCGAAGTGTTTTAGTACCTAACACAATAGCGCACCGCAGGGGCGTGCTGCCCGCGCGGTGCGCCGATGTTGGCCACGCCAACACTTTGAGAAACTGCAGGTATTGCAGTAATTAGAGGGAATAATCGCGGAGGCGGTCCGCGCGTTCACCCTCGCGGAGCTTGGCCATGACCTCACGCTCAATCTGGCGGACCCGCTCGCGAGACAGGCCGAACCGGCGACCAATCTGATCGAGGGTGCGGGGTACGCCGTCGTCAAGCCCGTAGCGCATGCGGATGACGTCCTGCTCGCGTTGCTCTAGGCCACCAATGACGCTTTGGATGTCATAGTGGCGCATAGATGCCACGACCGCGGTCTCCGCATCGGTCGCCTCTGCGTCCTCGATGAAGTCACCCAGAGGTGCCTCCTCATCGGCGCCAACTGGCATATCCAGCGACACCGGGTCGCGGGACTGGCGCAGCAGCATCTCGATCTTGGATTCTTCGATGCCCGACTCTTCAGCCAATTCCTCGTTGGTAGCCTCGCGTCCTAAGGACTGGTACATCTCGCGCTTGATGCGGGAGAGCTTGTTCACCTGCTCCACGAGATGGACCGGAAGGCGGATGGTGCGAGACTGATCAGCCATGCCGCGGGTAATCGCCTGGCGAATCCACCACGTGGCGTAGGTGGAGAACTTAAAGCCCTTGGAGTAATCGAACTTCTCCATCGCGCGAATAAGGCCGAGGTTGCCTTCTTGGATGAGATCTAGCAGTGGCATGCCACGGCCGGTGTAACGCTTAGCCAGCGAGACGACCAAGCGGAGGTTAGCCTCCAGCAAGTGGGAGCGCGCCTTCTTGCCTTCCTTCACTAAGATCTTCAAATCGCGCTTCTCGGCGCGGGTGAGCTTCTCGGCGTTGTTGAGCTTGTATTCAGCGTAAAGTCCAACCTCGATAGCCTGCGCAAGCTCTACTTCGTCCTCGGCGGAGAGGAGAGCCGTTTTGCCGATTCCGTTGAGGTAAACGCGAACAAGGTCGGCAGAGGGGTTATCGTTCGTGTGCCCACGACGCGAACCGCGGTCAACTTCCTCTGTTCCGTCGACGTCCTGGTTGGAAATCTTCTGGGCAGATGCACTAGCCGTCATAATCTCAAGGCCTCCTTGTTGTTGCCTGGTTCATAATGCACAACGGACATGGGCCGGTAAAAGTTCCGCGACCTTCGAACTGCGCGGGAATCGCTACTCTTCATTGTCTCCGCGGGGGTGGATTGTGGGATAAATCGCACGTCGCAGGTGGGGGCGGGGGTAGTGTGGGGAAGCAGTGCTGGAGCCCTGCGCTGCCGGGGGATTAGGTCTCGACGAGGACAGTAAACGGGCCGTCGTTGACCGAGGAGACGTGCATGTGGGCACCGAACCGACCAGTTTCTACAGTGATACCCAGCTCGCGGAGCCGTGCCCCAATGTCTTCGATGATTGGCTCCGCAACCGGCCCTGGGGCCGCGTCAGACCAGGATGGTCGCCGCCCTTTCGCGGTACGTCCGAGGAGCGTGAATTGACTGACCAATAGCACTGGCGCCTCCGCATCGAGTACGGACTGTTCGCCATCGAGAATGCGAAGCTCAGCGATCTTGCGAACCATTTTCTCCGTAGCCTCAGGCCTGTCGACGTCCCCAGTGCCTACTCCCACGAGGGCTAGGATGCCGCCGGTCGTGGGGCAGTCAATCGTGCCGACTACTTCACCATCTACGCTGACGGTGGCCTTGGTAACGCGCGTGAGGACGGCCTTCATGACACCAGCTCCTGCGGAATAACGATGCCGTGGCGCATCAGATCCACGATCAACGGAATGAGTTCATCGAGAAAGGCCTCGTCGTCTAGACCGTGTGCTACAGCATAGAGCGCGGCCACTTCCCCTAGCGGTAGGCCTTCAGGGTGGAGGCCGGCGACCACAGCAGCCACGTGCTCGTCGACGTCATGGCTAAAGCGAGGGCCGTCCGTGCGAGTGAGCCGCAGCGCCGCGGGCCCAAAGCCCATCCCGCTGTGGGTGTCGGCTACCTGAACCTCTTCACGTGCGACACCCGGGCGTAGGACGAAGCGGGAATTCGCGACGTCATCGGCTGTGCTGTTGCGTAGCCACTCGGCACGAGCAAAGTGTTCTGCGACTTCGGGGCCTAGTGGGTCGGTAAACGGCTGGGAGAGGTCCTCGGCTATGACCTCAGACGGGGCGTCGTCAGCGATGCGTTGTACTGCGACGAATCCGAAGCCAATTCCGGTGACCTCGTGGCGACGGAAGTGCTCGAGCCACAGGCGAGTACGCTCAACGCCTTCCACGCTGCGGGGATCAATCGACTCATCGCGTAGCCAGGTGGAAACGTAAAGCGCAGGATCGGCGACGTCACGCTGCATGACCCAGGCAGTTACACCGTGGTTCGGGAGCCAGCGGGCCACACGCTGCTCCCATGCCTCGTCAGCCCTGTGCACCCACGCCGCGAGCAAGTGGGCGGTGCCGCCGGGCTCGAGATAGTCCGCGGCCTGGGAGACCACAAGTTCGCTGGCGCCATCGAGGTTGAGTCCGGAATCGCGGTAAACATGGCCGACTTCTGGCACACCGACGACGAAGGGAGGGTTGGCGACGATTCGCGAGAATCGCCGCCCCGCGACCGGTTCGAACCATGGCCCCTGCAATAGTTCAGCGTTAGCTCCGCTGGCGGTGAGGCTGGCAGCAGCGAAGTCGAGAGCTCGGGCGTGAAGATCCGTGCCCACCAGGGTGGTAGCGCTGTCGGCCTGTCCCAACAACTGAATGCCGGATCCCGTGCCGATATCGAGCACACTATCCACGGGGTCAGTAGGCACCGACCCCAACAGCGACAAGCTGGCGGCACCGACACCCAAGACGTGCTCCGGGCCCGGGACGTGATCCACGAGGCTCGCGTCTACATCTGCCCAGACCCATACCTGGCGTCCTGAGACTACGTGAGCACGGATATCTACGACGCAACGCAACTGCGAGTCTGCACCGTCCTTGCCAGGTACCGCAACGAATGCGCGGGCGTCGCAAAGCTTACTGACTAGCGTCGGCTCGCCAAGTGCCTCGGCGAGCCGATCGGCAGCGATCGGTTCGTGCAGGAAGAAAACACGCAGCAGAGTAATCCCGTGGGATTCCGTGGCAGGTGGGATAGCTCCCGGTTCGCCACGGTAGAGCGCCTCAACTCCGTGTGGACCAAGCAACCCCAACAAACCCTGTGGGGTGAGTCCCGCCTTCTCTAGCGCGCGGCACAGTTCGGGCGCGACCTCTGATAGTGGGTGCGCGGGGTCGAAGGGCTGAGTAAACGGGGTGCCGACGGGGCGGGCGTTGTGTGGGGTAGTCACTGATTGTCCTTGTGGGGGTTTTCTTCTTCGTTTCCTGAGTCAGCCGCGCTGCTGGGCGAGTCATCGGAAACGTCGTGTTCGATGACAACGTCCGGGGCCGAGGCATCCAGCGTGCGGGAGGCACTGCTAGCAGCGAGTGCTTCGGCCTCAGCTTGCTGGCGGATCTGGCGGGCAATGGCCGGCTTGTACACGTTCTTTTCCCGTTTGTCCTTGGGTTGGCCTTGGCCGTTGGCGATAACCACCGCTATCCAAGGTAGGGGAACCGTTACTCCCACCAAGAGCGCGGGAAGCATCCACATGTCGTGCCACCAATACAGATAAAAGGCCAAGATAAGCGATGGCACGCGAATGAACTGCAGAATGGAATAGGTGATTTCACGCCGGTGGCGGTCATCACGCGGCGAGACTCGGGCATCAGTGATGAGCACCGGTTCTTCGCGGTGAGAGCGCGAGGTGGAGCGCCGGGAGCGGCGTGAATTGTGACCCATAGCCTTCCAGGTTAGCCCTAATGCCGGGCAGATCAAGCACCACGGGCATCCCGGACAGGAAACGGGTCTGTACTGCATTCTTGCACCGACGGGGAAACCGACTAATCTAGTGGCTCTAGGGGTAAAGAGTCGATAAAGGAGCACGCTGGAAAATCACCATGAACGCTATTTTTGAAGCAACACACAACGTGAACACCGTGCGCATGGGAACGTCGACGCAGACCATTGAGAAGCCCGACGTGCGGGACAAGACGACCAATGATGACGACACCCCGAAGTTTTTCCATTACGTCAAAAAAGACCAGATCATCGATTCCGCAGTCAGCGGCAAGATGGTCGTCGCGCTGTGCGGGGAAACTTTCCCCGTTCGAAAGCAGGCGAAGCCGGGCTCGCCCGTCTGCCCGGATTGCGAGCGCGAGTACAGGAGCCTGCGCCGGAAGTGAGTTCCCAGCACAATCCGTCGCGTTTCGATAACTCCGGTACGCTCCGCGCCTGGCAGCAGGCCGCGCTGGATAAGTTCCTGGCGCGCAAGCCTAAAGATTTTATGGCGGTGGCAACTCCTGGTGCAGGTAAAACAACCTTTGCGCTTCGCGTGGCCACCGAGCTCATGGCCGACCGCACCGTTGAGCGTGTCATCGTGGTCGTCCCCACGGAACACCTCAAGGTGCAGTGGGCCGGCTCAGCTGCTCGGGTGGGGTTGTCACTCGATCCAAAATTCACCAACTCTTCTGCAGTCAACCCCGCCTACGACGGCATCGTGGTGACCTACGCCCAGGTGGGCATGCATCCCTTCAAACATCGCGCGGTGGCATCCGCTCGCCGAACCTTAGTGATTCTCGATGAGATCCACCATGCCGGCGACGCCAAAAGCTGGGGTGACGGTGTGCGTGAAGCCTATGACGACGTGCAGCACCGTCTGGCGCTGACGGGTACGCCTTTCCGCTCCGACGATTCACCCATCCCGTTCGTGCGTTATGTGGAAGACGGGGAAGGCCACCAGATCTCCCAGTCGGACCACGAATACAACTACGGCCACGCGCTTGCCGACGGCGTGGTGCGTCCCGTCGTTTTCCTGGCCTATTCCGGCGAGGCGCGGTGGCGGGACAGCGCCGGTGAGGAATACGCAGCGCGCCTAGGTGAGCCCCTCAATGCAGAACAGACGGCCCGGGCGTGGAAGACGGCGCTCGACCCCAAGGGTGAGTGGATACCGGCGGTGTTGCAAGCGGCACACACCCGGTTGCAACAAGTGCGCCAGAATATGCCGGACGCGGGTGGCTTGGTGATCGCTACCGACACCACCACCGCGCGCGCCTATGCGCGCATGTTGAAGAAGCTGTCGAGTACCCCGGTGTCTGTCATCCTGTCGGACGAGCCGGGGTCGTCGGCACGCATTGAGGAATTCTCGCAGAACACCGATGAGTGGATGGTCGCGGTCCGCATGGTGTCCGAAGGTGTGGACGTCCCGCGCCTTGCAGTGGGCGTCTACGCTACGTCGGCGTCGACGCCGTTGTTCTTCGCTCAGGCGATCGGCCGTTTTGTGCGGTCGCGACGCCCAGGGGAGACCGCCAGCGTGTTCCTACCGTCCGTGCCCACGCTGCTCAGCCTGGCGGAGAAGATGGAGGTCAGCCGCAACCACGTGCTGGGCAAGCCACATCGTGAGTCGGATGGCCTAGACGATCAGTTGCTCGCTGACGCTAACAAAGAAAAGAACGAACCAGACGAACTCAAGAGCTACGAATCCTTGGGTGCCGAGGCGGAGCTTGCGTCACTCATTTACGATGGTTCCCATTTTGGCACAGGTGCGTTTAGCGGATCTGAAGAAGAAGCGGACTTCCTGGGCCTCCCTGGGTTGCTTGATGCCGATCAAGTGAAAGCGCTGCTGCGCAAGCGGCAAGAAGAGCAGCTTGATCAACGCGAGGCGCAGATTAAAGCGCAGAAGCAGCGCGAGGCCGAGCTCGCGCACAAGGCGGAGATTTTGGGGCAGACGCCGCAGACCATTGCGCCTGGTTCCGGGGAGAACCCCGGCGACCAGCCTGCTATTGACCAGCACGGCGATGCCGTAGCAAGTGACGAGATCCCGCGGCTGCGCAAGGAGCTGAATAAGATTGTGTCCATCACTGCGGGCCGGACTGGACGTCCGCACGGCGCCATCCACACTGAAGCGCGTAAAGCCTGCGGTGGACCGCCGACTGCTTTGTGTAATGCGGAGCAACTCCGCGACCGCATCGCCTACCTCCGGCGGTGGTAGGGGCACCAGACTTGCCACCGTCAGTGCTAGCACCATGACGCCTGGAGCTGTGCTCGGTGCCCCCGTGCTGTAACAATTGCATCACGCGCCACTTAGTGAAGCTGAGTTTCGGTACTGTTGGGCAGTGTGCTGAACATCGCCTGTGCGATGTTTTGCCACGCTGGTTAAATCTATAACCCGCGCCCCTGTACAGCGCACAGTGCAATGAGACACGGAAAGGCTTAGCGAAACTATGACTAACCCATACGATCCGAACTCTTCGTCTTCTGACAATAGTTTTGATTCCACCAACCCTTACGGATCCTCCGGAAATGATGGCGTGAATCAGGGCGGAAGCCACCGCGCGGGCGGAGAGGACACCGCGTACGGTGCATCCGGTTCCGCTAACTCTGCTGTACCTTCTGGGGAGAACGGCTACGGCAGCGATGCCTTCGACTCGACCAACAACTATGGATCCGGCGGATACGATGGAACGGACGCAACGTCCGGTATCGCTCCCTACCCGGGCACTGGCGCCGACCCGCAAGCGGGAACTGGCTACGGCGATGCCGCTTACGCGGGTGGCTACGAGAACTCGCCCATGAACGAGACCAAGAACGGCGTAGCGCCATGGGCTCTGGGCGTGGGCATCCTCTCTGCCGTTGTGGGTATCTCGATCATCTTTTCTGTCCTTGCCTTCATCCCGGGCATCATCGGCCTTATCTTGGGCTTTATTGCCCTGAGTGCAGCGAAGAAGCGCCAGCACAAGGAAAACAAGCGCAAAGGAATGGCCATTACCGGTTTGATTCTGTCCATCCTCGGTATCCTTGCCAGCGTGCTCTTCGCAGTCTTTACCATGTGGATCATGAAGGATTTGAACTTGGAGGAGTGCGCCAACATTGAGGACTCTGTGAAGCAGCAAGAGTGCGTCACTGAAAGCGTCGACAAGAAGTTCGGGCAGGGTGCCTAGCGCCTTATAAAGGTGAGAAGCTAAAAGGTCCCGTTCCTTCCTCCACTGCGGAGGAAGGAACGGGACCTCTTCTTGTCTGTTGAGCGCCGCAACGCAGGCGGCGCACAGCAGGGGAGCTAGTCCAAGTAGTCGCGCAACACCTGGGAGCGCGACGGGTGGCGCAGCTTGGACATGGTCTTGGACTCGATCTGGCGGATACGCTCGCGGGTCACGCCGTAGACCTGGCCGATTTCGTCCAGGGTGCGCGGCATGCCGTCGGTGAGCCCAAAGCGCAGGCGGACGACGCCCGCCTCGCGCTCGGATAGCGTGGTAAGCACATCCTGGAGCTGGTCCTGGAGGAGGGTGAAGGACACAGCGTCCACGGCCACGACGGCCTCGGAATCCTCGATGAAGTCGCCCAACTGCGAATCGCCTTCGTCGCCGATGGTCTGGTCCAAAGAAATGGGCTCGCGAGCGTACTGCTGGATCTCCAGCACCTTCTCCTCGGTGATGTCCATTTCCTTAGCCAGCTCTTGCGGCGTGGGTTCACGGCCCAGGTCCTGCAGAAGCTCGCGCTGGATGCGGCCAAGCTTGTTGATGACTTCGACCATGTGCACCGGAATGCGGATGGTGCGAGCCTGATCAGCCATCGCGCGGGTAATGGCCTGACGGATCCACCAGGTGGCGTACGTCGAGAACTTGTAGCCCTTGGTGTAGTCAAACTTCTCTACCGCGCGAATGAGACCGAGGTTGCCCTCCTGGATGAGGTCCAGGAATGCCATGCCGCGGCCGGTGTAGCGCTTTGCCAACGACACCACCAAGCGAAGGTTGGCTTCCAGCAGGTGATTCTTAGCCTTGCGCCCATCGCGGGCGATAGCGCGAAGATCGCGCTTGACGGACGGGGAGAGCTTGGCGTCCTTGTCCTCGGCCATCTCGTCCATGCGGTACTGCGCGTACAGGCCCGCCTCAATGCGCTTGGCGAGGGAGACCTCCTGCTCGGCATTCAGCAGGGCGACCTTGCCGATCTGCTTAAGGTAGGCGCGCACGGAGTCGGCAGAGGCGGTCAGCTCCGCGTCCTTGCGGGCTTGACGCAATGCTGCGGACTCGTCCTCGTCCCAGACCGCCGCGCGGGCAGCCTCTGCGGCCTCCTCCTCGGTGTCGCCTTCTTCTAATCCGTCGTCCTCTAGGCCGGGTTCGCCATCGCCGAACTCGTCCTCATCATCGTCTTCCAACGTCGGATCGAAGTCCTGATCCTCTTCCAAGGCATCCGTACCGAACTCATCTTCGTTCTGGTTGACGTCAGTAGCGTCTTCTTGTGCCTCGGTTGGGGTCAGATCTTCGTCCTGAGCTGCCACCTTGGTGGTCTTCTTGGCAGACTTGCGAGTAGTCTTCTTCGCCGACTTCTTGGTCGTCTTCTTGGCAGACTTCCGAGTCGTCTTTTTGGCGGTCTTTTTAGCCGTCTTCTTGGCAGTCTTCTTTACTGCCTTCTTAGCGGCCTTCTTGGCCGTCTTTTTGGCAGGGGGCTTCGCTGCCGAAGCGTCATCCTGTGCACCCTCGTCGAATGCTTTGTCTGAAGATTCAGTGGCTGCCACGTACGCCCTTTCGCCTTACTTGCTAACTGTTGCGGTCTCCGCGCTGGGAGTGAGTCTAGGTCAAACCGAGAAAGGTTCTGGTTAGTACTCGCTGAAACCCCGAATAAACCACAGTTCATTGGGGTGCGCGGTCCCATAAGTTATGAACAACCGCCCAGTATAGAGGATCTTCGTTTGGTGCTGTGGCACGAGGTGCGCTAAAACGATGCTTATCGATTACGGGCGCATGCCCTGGTCCATGGCTAGCGCCGCGCCGACGATTCCGGCTCGGTTGCGCAGTTGCGCCGGGAACACTGGGGTCTTAAGGTCAAGACTTGGGCCCCACTTATCGAATTTCCGGGAGATGCCGCCGCCCACGATGAAGGTCGTCGGGTTGAAGAGCTTTTCGTATTCGCCCATCACGACGTTGACTCGGCTGGCCCATTGCTTGAAGTTGAGCTCAAGGTTGTCCTTGACCGCCGACGAGGCCTGGTGTTCGGCCTCCTGCTTGCCGACGATCATGTGTCCGAGCTCGGTGTTGGGGAACAGGCGGCCGTCGACAAGCATGGCCGAACCGATGCCGGTGCCAAAGGTAAGGAAGAGGACCGCACCCTCGCGGGCTCGAGGGTCCCCGTAGGCCACCTCAGCCAATCCTGCGGCATCGGCGTCGTTGAGCACGGTGAAGTCGCGGTCGCCAAGGAAACGGCGGAACAGTTCCGTAGTGTTGACCCCAATCCACTCCGGATCGATGTTCGCTGCGGACTGCGCAATGCTGTTGTGAACCACACTGGGAAGAGTAATGCCCACAGGGCCGATCCACTCGGCGCGCTGCAGCAACTCGACGATGACGTGAGCGATCGCCTCCGGCGTCGCTGGGCGGGGAGTAGCAATTTTGATGCGCTCACCGATGAATTCGCCGGTGGTTAAATCTACAAGTGCGCCTTTGACGGCGGAGCCTCCGACATCGATGCCGAAGCCGTGGCGGGGTGCTGTAGTAGTCATGGCCAATATTCTAGGTCAATCGTTCCGAAGCGGGCTGGGATGCTGCATAGCAGGGCAGCAACACGCAGGCTAGGGTTCTACTTGGGCTGCCTGCTGGGAACGAGCGACGAAGAGGCGCTGTTTACCTGCCGGTTTCCGATGTCGGGGGTAGTCGTGGCCAACCCCGTTGAGCAGCGAGTATGACATATGCTGCGTTGTCATTTAATATGCGCGATCGACCAATACGGAAATTCCAGGGCATTGCGTGGAAGCACCTTCGCAGGCCCTCTCGCAACCACAGGACTAGCACTATGGCTACTGATTACGATGCACCGCGCCGCCGGGTAGAAGACGAGCTGGAGACCGACTCCCTCGAGGGCCTCAAAGCTGCCGAGACGGAGAACAACGGCATGGACGACGACGGCGAGATTGTCGAGGCGTTTGAACCGCCGACAGTTGACTTGTCGGGCGAAGAGCTCAATGTGACCGTCGTGCCGCGCCAGGAGGACGAATTCACCTGCTCGGTGTGCTTCCTAGTTCAGCGCAACAAGCGCCTGGCCTTCACTGAGGATGACGGCTCCCCGGTGTGTCAGGACTGCGCCTAAAGGCCAAGCCTCCCGCCGCTTAGTTTCCACACACAACGCCCGCGCCCAACCTACAAGTCGTAGGGGGCGCAGGCGTTGTGGCGTTCTCGAGGGCCTTAATGTGGCGAATCATTCAGGTTAACGCAGGTGCGCGGTTAACGCAGGTGCGCGGTGGCGGCCTCGTACTGGTCAGGAACGAAGTGCTGGATGAGCTCCTCTGGGCGCCGCGTAGTCACCAGCCAGTAAGGGGTGGGGTCGTCTTCATCATCGAGCACCAGCATGACCATTTCGTGCAGCCAGGCGTGGTTGATCACGAATGCGGCCGGGTCTAGCTGTGGCCCCATCGCGTTGCGTGAAGCCGTGGCCGGCACCACGAGAGAGCGGGACACAATGTCCGCAGGAAGCTGTGCGTCGCCAACGTTGAGCCAGCGGGTGCCGTCGGCGTCTTGGGTTACGGTGATGACTCGCCCGGACCAGCTCACCAGGATCCAGGCTGCAAAAATGGACAAAACGATGAAGGGGATGATGGTCCACAGCAGGGGGCGGTTAAGGCCGACCGTGGCCGCGGTGAGAGCAACTACACCGAGCGCCATAGGCCAAAAGTGCCACGGGACCCACTGGCGTTCCCGAAACAGCACAGCGTCGCCGCTGGCATTCGTATCATTGCTCGGGGTAGGCGTACTTGAGGAAGTCACAGTCCGTCATTCTAGCCCACCGCCTAGCGACGACCTTCAATCCGGTGTGGAGCCCTCACTTCGCCACCGTTGCCTGCGCGGCACGTTGCTGGGCCCGTATAGCCGGTGCTGCGCGGCGCGTGGCGGCGCCACCACCAGTGCTCTTGGACAACGCGCTAAGCTGTTGCCGTGACTGAATTCAACGCACATTCCACCGAGCCGATCGAATCTATCGCCGTGAAACGGCTGGATCCAGACGTACCGCTTCCACACCGCGCGCACGCCTTAGATGCCGGCGCCGATCTTCACGCCGCTGAAGACGCTGTCATCGAGCCAGGGGAGCGCGCCCTGGTGGGGACCGGGATCGCCATTGCACTGCCTCCGGGAACGGTGGGCCTCATTCACCCGCGTTCCGGGCTCGCTGCCAAGCAAGGCTTATCCGTCGTCAATACCCCCGGCACTATCGATGCGGAGTACCGCGGCGAGCTTAAGGTGTGCTTGATTAACCTGGATCCGCGGGAACCGGTGACCATCACTCGGGGCATGCGCATCGCCCAGCTGCTCATCCAAAAGGTAGAGTTGTGCGGCTTCCACGAGGTGGAATCACTCGACGACACCGCGCGTGGCGCCGGCGGATACGGATCCACAGGAGTCTAATGGTGGCGTCGCCCGCAGTTACAACGCTGCAGGGGGCAAGACAACCGGTACAGTGGATCACCACACTGGGAATGCCTTCCGGGAGTCATCACCAGCTACCCGGAGGCGACCATCAACAGAAAGGTGCTGAACGATGGGCATGTGGCCGTTTTCTAAGAAGAAGCAAGAAGAACCTACTCCCGCCGCGGCAGAAACCAATCCAGTAGCGCCCAACTCGGCGGCGGCCAGTGCGCAGGAGCCCAGCGCGTCAGACGCGCCTTCCGGCAAAAACCGCGACGCAACGAGCGGTGCAGCGCCCACTGTGGAAGGAGTAGGCGTTTCCCCGGCGGAAGTGTCAGACACCGCTGCTGATGCGACCGTGAGCGGTGGTGCGGCTGTGTCTGCGGGGCCGGCCTCGATTCCGCACGACGCCGTCAATGGTGAGCGCGGGCCCTACGACGGCGACGCCGTCAATTTTGAAGACTTCGACTTTTCTGATTTCTCCGTGGGACTGCTCGACCTTGGCTCCATGAAAATTCCCCTCCCCAAAGAGTCCCAAGTTCAGGTTGAGATGGGCGAAGCGGGACCAAAGATGCTGCACATCGTCACTAAGTTTGGGCGTTTGACGCCCGTCGCTTTCGCGGCGCCACGTACCGCCGGGCAGTGGGAGGAGGCTTCCGCTGAGCTGATCCAGGGCGTTGCGGGTGATGGCCTCGATGCCTCCTTCGAGCAGGGCCCGTGGGGCCGTGAGGTCGTGGGCAAGCATGACAATGGCATCGTGCGCATCATCGGCGTGGAGGGTCCGCGTTGGATGCTGCGCCTGACCGCCACCGGCCCAGAGGAGATGGCAGAGGACCTCGCCGCTTTGGCGCGCGAGATGATCGCGCGGATGTTCATCTACCGCGGAAGTGATCCTATCCTTGCGGGCAACTCGCTGCCGGTCATCATGCCGAAGCAGCTGGTGGAGCAGATGCAGCAGGCCATGAAGGCGCGCGCAGAACAGCGTGAGGACGGAACTCAGGACACAACGGCCTAGCCAGACACCGGTGACTGTTCTCGATGACTCCAACCCGGTTTTGTTAGGCCGGCGGAAGGACGTCGCGGATGCGCCCGAGGCGGTGAAGAGTGCAGCCTTGACAATGATTCATAGACACCAAGTACAGAGGACATGAACGAATGACGTGGAGCCCCGACGCAGCAGCAAACGGCCCGGCCGATAATGGCGCGGTGGATGATGTGACGCGGACTGATAACGCCGCCATGGCGGCGCACGACGCTGTGGCGGAAGGCGACACAAACACCGATGCGGTGGAGCCGACATTGCTGGAGCAGATGGGCGGTTTGTCAGGACTGGTGTCGTCCACCCTTCCTATCTTGGTGCTCATTCCCGTCAATAACTTCTACGGGCTGGTGCCCGCACTCGCTGCCGCGCTAGGCGTGGCGCTGCTTATCCTCGTGTGGCGGATCGCGCGCAAGGAGACTCTGCAGCCAGCCGTGTCCGCCTTCATCGGCGTGGCCATTTGTGCCGCGATTGCCTATTTCACCGGGGATGCTAAAGGGTATTTCCTGTACGGGATTTGGATGTCGTTGGTGCTGGCCATCGTGGCTTTTGGTTCCATCGTGGCGCGCTGGCCCATAGTCGGGGTGATTTGGAAAGGCATTAACGGCGAGGACATGGTGTGGCGCCAGGTACCCGCCGCGCGCCAGGCCTACGCAGTGGCGACCGCAGGCTGGGGAACGATTTTCCTCGCCCGATTCCTGGTACAAAACGCCTTGTACGGCGGCGACTCCGCCACCGAACTGGGTATCGTCAAATTGCTCATGGGCTGGCCGTTAACCGGCCTTGTCACCGTGCTCACCATCTGGATGGTGCGCCGCGCCAACGCAGCCGTAGAAGCGGCGTCTTGAGAGCAACCTCAATAAACAGTGGTCACACAACAGAACGAGCATAAAGAGTAAAGGTGCAGACATGGACGCAGCAAACAAACTCGCGGTAGGAACGTCCGTGCAGGCGGAGATAACCGCGATGGCACACGGCGGAGAAGGCATCGCGCGCTTAGAGGATGGCCGAGTCGCGTTCATCCGGGGCGGATTCCCGGGTGATTCGGTCACGGTTCGGGTTACGGAGCTGAAGAAGAAATTCGCGCGCGGCGAGGTCGCGGAGGTTCACGCCCCCGGTCGTTACCGCGGAACCAGCAGATGCCCCGCGGCGCAGCGCGGTGCGGGCTGCTGTGACTTCGCGAGTGTTGCGCCGGAGCGCGAGGCTGAGCTCAAAGCGAGCGTTGTTGACGACCAGCTCTCCCGTCTGGCCCGCGGCGTTGTGCTCCCAGCGCTGGAAATTGTGGACCTCGCACCGGCCACAGGGTGGCGCACCCGCGCCCGCTTTGGCGTGGACAGCGCGGGACGTGCCGGTACTCGCAAGGCGCAGAGCAACGCTTTGGTGACCGACGTGGCCTGTAGCCAGCTCGCGCCCGGGGTGGCTGAGGGCATCGTGGGCGACGGGGCGCGACGGTTTACACCGGGTGCCGAGGTGATCGTGGTGATCGACAGCGAAGGTAACCGCCACGTCGTGGAATCTCGCCGTGCGCCCCGCGGGCACCGCGTAGAAAAAGTGACTGAAGTGCTTGAAGGCACAGGCAACGTGGTGGAAAACGTAGGCGGCGTGCGATTCGAGTTCCCCGTGACGGCATTCTGGCAGGCCCACGTGGCGGCGCCGCAGGCATACTCAGAGGCAGTCAGCGGCTGGTTGAGTGAGGCTGCGGACGCACTGACGCCGCGTCATCGAAGTGCGGTGGGCTGGGATCTCTACGGCGGTGTGGGCGTATTCGTCCCCGCCATCGAGCGTAGCCTCGCCGTGCTTGCCGACATCCCGGCAGGCGCCACCGTCCCTGCGGACACTGCCCCTGCGCCAGCGGCGCCGACGATCGTGTCGGTGGACTATTCCGCGGCCGCCACCGCCGCCACCCAGCCAGGCTTGCAGGGCGCCCAGGTGGAGGTCATGCAGTCCACCGTGGAGTCGGCTATCCCGCAGCTTCCCGCGCCGGATGTGGTGGTGTTGGATCCGCCACGCGTGGGTGCTGGGGCGGAAGTGGTCCGCGGAATCGCGGCGGCGAAGCCACAGCTCGTCGTGCACGTAGGGTGCGATCCTGCCACTTTTGCGCGCGACGTGGCCACGTGGGCCGAAGCCGGTTACAGCGTGGATGAGCTCACCCTGTTTAACGCTTTCCCGGCCACACACCACTGCGAGGTCATCGCGCTGCTGCGGCCCCAGACATAGTGCTGGTATCGACGGGCACTGGCGGTCGACGAGTTGATTGGTCGGCAGCACGAGCTAACAGGTAACCTAGATCGAAAGTTGTGCCTTGTGCAGGATTGCGGGGCACCGAGTACGGCAGACGATGCAAAGGAGTTGGGTGAGCGCTTCATGGGATTTTTAGACAAGCTCAATTCGCCCCAAGACCTCAAGGCGCTTTCCCCGCAGCAGGCTGAAGAACTAGCGGACGAGATTCGCCAGTTCCTGATCGAGAAGGTGTCGGCTACCGGCGGGCACTTGGGGCCGAACTTGGGTGTGGTTGAGCTGACCCTGGCGCTGCATCGCGTGTTTAACTCCCCGGAAGAACCCATCGTTTTTGATACCTCGCACCAGTCCTACGTGCACAAGATCGTGACGGGCCGCGCGGACAAGTTTGACACCCTGCGCCAAAAGGATGGGATTTCCGGCTATACCGCCCGCAACGAGTCTGAGCATGACTGGACTGAGTCTTCCCATGCCTCCGCGGCGCTGTCCGTGGCGGATGGTCTGTCCAAGGCCAAGCTGCTCAGCGGGCGCGGCGATGACAACGTTGTCGCCGTGGTTGGCGATGGCGCGCTGACCGGCGGCATGTGCTGGGAGGCTCTCAATAATATCGCCGAAGGCAAGGGCCGCAACGTGGTCATTGTGGTCAATGACAACGGCCGCTCCTATAGCCCAACTATCGGTGGGTTTGCGGAAAACCTTTCCCGTCTGCGCACCGAGCCGGTCTACGACGAAATCATGGACCACGGCAAGAAGACCCTCAAGTCCATGGGCTGGGTGGGCAACCGCACCTTTGATGCGCTGCATGCGTTTAAGGAGGGCGTGAAATCCTCTGTTATCCCCACGGAGATGTTCCCTGAGCTGGGCATGAAGTACATTGGCCCGGTCAAAGGCCACGATATTCGCTCCCTGGAGCGCGCTTTCCGCTACGCCAAGGAATATGAGGGGCCGGTCCTAGTGCACGCCGTAACGGAGAAGGGCCACGGCTATTCCCCGGCAGTGAACGAGCCTAATGATCAGATGCACTCCACGGGCGTTATCGACCCCGCAACCGGATCGCCGGTGAGCGCCTCGAAGCCGGGGTGGACAAGCATCTTCACCGAAGAGGTGCTTGCTGCTGCGCGCAAGCGAGACGATATCGTGGCGATCACCGCGGCGATGGCGGGCCCCACGGGTTTGGCGCCCTTCGCGGAAGAGTTCCCGGACCGCTTCTTCGACGTCGGCATCGCGGAGCAGCACGCCATGACGTCGGCGTCGGGTCTCGCGCTAGGCGGTATGCACCCGGTGGTGGCGCTGTACTCCACGTTCCTCAATCGTGCTTTTGACCAGCTCCTGATGGACGTGGCTCTCCTCGGCCTTCCGGTCACCATCGTGTTGGATCGCGCCGGAGTCACGGGATCGGACGGTGCGAGCCACAACGGTGTGTGGGACATGGCGATTACATCCATCATCCCGGGTATGCGCATCGCTGTGCCGCGAGACGGGGAACGGTTGCGTGAACTTTTTGCGGAGTCCCTGGATATTACCGACGGCCCGTCGATCGTGCGCTTCCCGAAGGGCAGCCTGCCGCAGCCGCTGGAAGCAGTGGCTACGCTGAGCGATGGCGTGGATGTCTTGGCCTATGCTGATACCCAGGTATTGGACGCCGGGGTGGCGCAAGACGCTGGGGCTGAGCAGGGGCCTGAGAGCGAGGCACCCGACGTTTTGCTCGTGGCACTCGGCGCATTCACCGGCAATGCGCTGGAGGTGGCACGGCAGCTTGGCGACGAAGGTGTGAACGTCACCGTGGTCGATCCCCGCTGGGTAGCGCCTGTTCCGCAGTCGCTTGTCGCCTTGGCCGATGACCACGACATGGTGGTGGTATACGAAGACGGCGTCATGCGCGGCGGCGTGGGCTCTCTGATTGCGGAAGCTTTGTCAGCGGCCGAGGTAGATACACCGGTTCGCCGATTGGCTTTCCCTCATAGCTTCCCGTTGCACGCCTCGCGCAACGAGCTCCTTGCTGAGGTTGGGCTCGACGTTGATGGCGCTACGGAGTCCATCTTGGGCTGGCTGGAGCGAGAGGAATCCTAACTGGCAATGCCCAGCTCTGCGGCGATAATCGGCCCGGCGATATCACGCTGCCACGGACGGACGCCGTTGTCCGCTAGTAATTGCTGCAGCTGATCCGCACTCGTCACCGTGGCGGCGAGCGGGTAACGCTCGCGGTCTGCCTCCGGTCCCTCCGTCGCCCATACCGCAGCGCGCAGGGCCGGGGAGCGCAGGAGGTCGTCGGTTTTGATCTGCAGGTTTTCTGCGGCTTCATCTAGCGCCGCACGGACGTTTTTGTACACCGCATACTGCTCGGGGTAGTCATGGCTAAAGGAGCGGCGCGAGGGGACGAGCGATGCAGCGCTATCGTTCAGCGTCGCCAGAGCGGCGTCGTCTGGCCACGTGTCCTCGGGCGCTAGGCGGGCGCGCGCGATGACGTCAAGCCAGTGGTGGACCTCGCGAGGATTCCGCGGCCTAAAGTTGCGCAGCTGCTTGATTTCCCTCGAGGTGTTCGGCAATTCCGCAGCCATAGCCGTCACTGCACGATCCGGCAGAATACGGGAGGGCGCAATGTCCCTCTTGTGCGCCTCGGCGTCACGGGTCCGGTAAATTTCTCGTGCCACCTGGAACTGCTCGCGTGAGCGTAAGTGCGATAAGCCCTTGAGGCGTAGCCAACCTTCACGCGGCGCGGCGGATTGGTGACGAAGATGCTCATCTACGACGTAGGCGAATTCTTGCTGCGCCCACTCAAGCTTGCCCTGGTCCTCAAGGTCGGCAATAAGCTCCGCGCGGAGTTCGAGTAGGAGCTCCACGTCCAATGCCGCATATTCCAGCCAGGCATGAGGCAGTGGTCGTGAGGACCAATCGGCGTCGCCGAATTTCTTGTCTAAGTGGAGACCGAACACCTCGCCAATGACTGCCGCGAGGTTAGAACGCTCGAAGCCCGCCAAGCGGGCGGCGAGTTCAGTGTCGAAGAGGGTAGTGGTATGTAGCCCGAGGTCGGCGAGACAGGGCAGGTCGGTGCTGGCAGCGTGGAGAACCCACAATTCTTCGTTGAGCACCGGTGCGAGGGTGTCGCGAACAAGAGCCCGATGTCCTTCAGGGTCTATGAGGAGGGACGTTTCCTCGCGGCGGATTTGTAGCAAGAACGCGCGGTCGTCATAGCGGAACGCTGAGGCGCGTTCGGTGTCAATGGCGATGGGACCTGACAGTTTGGACAGTATCTGCGCCGCCGCAGCAATACTGTCCGCAGTGTCACGCAGATCCGGCACGCCGCCGCGCGGGGTGGCTAGGTAGTCCATGCCGCTTAGCGGCCGAGCTCGGTGACGCCTTCTGGCGGCAGGCCGGCGACGTTGGCCAGGACGTTAGCAAACGCTTCGACGTGGGGGCGCAGATCCTCCGACTCGGCAGTCCAGGACGCGCGCATCTCCATTTGGTGCGCCCGCGGTGGGCCACCGATTTCGCCGAAGCGCACGGAGGCGGTGGAGGTGACGGTGCCTCCCAAGTTCGTGTGATGGGCGTCGTGGTCCGCAAGTCCCTCGGTGAGCCACTGCCACGCGACGTCGGGAAGCAGGGGATCGCCGGCCACGTCAGAATCCATGTCAGCCTGGATGTAGGCCACCAAGCGCATGGCGCCGTCCCAAGCCTCTTCGGCGCCAGGGTCATGAAGCAGAATGAGGCGGCCGAAGGCGTCGCCCTCCGTATCGGTGGGAATGATGTCCGCGTCTTCCGAAATGGAGGAAATCTCGAGACCTACCGCGTGGCTGTACGGCGCCAGGCGCTGTGGGGGACGGATGGTGCCCAGTGAGACCTCGGGGCGGAGCTGGGCTGCGTGCATGGATTCGACGGCAGTGGTAAACGCTTCGGGGGTGTCGGCGTTTTCCGGCGCGTGGGAGGCCCGGTTGTTCTCGCGCGCAGCGACGCGCGCGGAGAGGTTGGTGGGTTCCGCCGTAGCCGTGGGGGTGCCAGCGGCGTTGGGTACGGAGGTGGGGCCTGAGGTATTGCGGTGAGTTCCGTCGCTGTTATTCACAAGGCCTAAAGCTAGTGGTTTGGGTTTCGGCGACGGTGAAGGCGCGCCGATGCCTATACAAAACTTTAAAGGTGGGGTTGAGGCTTCAGTGGTGCCGGCGTCTCATGACCTGGGGTAGGTTTCGCCAGCGCTCCAACTAAAGTTTGATAAAGTGAAAGCCTGTATCGAGTACGAGAAGAAAGAGTGGGCACATGAGCAAGCTTGACTTTGACAAGCTCAACAAAATCCAGCAATACAGCCAGTGGGCGGTATTCAAGGTCCTCCCCGGCATGATCGATGATCGTGAGGCCGCAGCCAAGGAAGCGCAGGAATTCTTTGATGCGCTGGGCGCCTACGGCCTGCCCGCAGACCTGGCAGAGCCGGGCGTCACCGTGCGCGGCATCTACGATCTGTCGGGCATGCGCGATTCCGCAGACTTCATGATTTGGTGGCACGCCAGCGACTTCGCGGACCTGCAGAAGGCTTTCGCTGCCTTCCGTAAGGACACCGTGCTCGGCCAGAACTCGGAGCCGACGTGGATTGGCAATGCACTGCACCGCCCTGCCGAATTCAACAAGTCCCACCTGCCGAGCTTCATCATGGGTGAGGAACCCGCCAACTGGGTATCCGTGTACCCGTTCGTCCGTTCCTACGACTGGTACATCATGGACGATCAGGACCGCCGCCGCATCCTCATGGAGCACGGCATGGCCGCCCGCGACTACGCGGATGTGCGCGCCAACACCGTCCCGGCTTTCGCGCTCGGCGACTATGAATGGGTGTTGGCGTTCGAGGCGCCGGAGCTGCACCGCATCGTCGATCTGATGTACAAGATGCGCTACACCGAGGCCCGCCTGCACGTGCGCGAAGAAATCCCGTTCCACACGGGCCGTCGAGTAGCGAACCTCGCCGAGCTTATCGACGTCCTGCCTTAAGCCCCTGCTTGATCAGCGGCCTTCTCTGGAGTCTGCCTCTGCGGCGTCCGTCTCGACAGGGCGGGCGTCGAGGGTCAGGCTGATGGAGTTGATGCAGTAACGCAGATCAGTGGGGGTATCGTAGCCTTCACCGGCGAAAACGTGCCCGAGGTGGGACTCACAATTCGCGCAGACGACCTCGGTGCGCACCATTCCATGGGAGCGATCCTCTCGCTCAATGATCGCGTCGCCGGCCAAAGGGGAGAAGAACGACGGCCAACCGCAATGCGAGTCGAACTTCTCGGTGGATCGGAACAGCTCGGCGCCGCAGGCCTTGCAGGAGTACACGCCTTCGGTCGTGGTGTTCGTGTATTCGCCCACGTGCGGCGGTTCAGTGCCTGCTTGGCGGAGTACGTAAAATTCTTCTGCGGTGAGCCGCTTCTTCCATTCATCATCGGCCATGAGCTTAAAATTAGTGTTCATGTCGGCCGATGATACGCCGACTCGTTAACAAGCGGAACCACACCGCGGCGGTACACGCAATCACGACGATGAACAGGCCCCACCCTAACGTATTGGCGAAGAAGCTTAGCCATTTTCCAGTTGTAGGCCAGATGTCGCTTGACCAGCTCAGCGGTGCAAAAGTGAGCACGGTAGCCAGCCACGCGGGCCAGGAATGCATCACCGACCGGGGGAGCATGACGGTGAATATAAGCGGGAACAGCCACATCGAGTAGTACTGCTGGCCCAACGAGGACAGGAAAAATACACCCACCAAGATGGTTCCGGACGTGGTCAGCGCCCACATCACCCGGTCAGTGTCCTTCCAGCGCAGCAGTAGGAGCAGGGCCGCGGCCACCGCGGCGGCGGCGCCAAGCCAGATCGCCCAATACAAGGGTCGTGGCATGGCGAAGTATTCCGCGAAGCCAGGCAGCGACGAATTCGCATAGTCGCGCACCTTTCCCAGGTAAGGCACTAGCTTGTCCAGGTAGTCGGATGCTCCTGGGGTTAATGGCCAGGCGATCGCATTCAATGCCACGGGGACCACCATGCCGCCGACCAGGGCCTGCCACTGCCGAGTTAC
This sequence comes from Corynebacterium incognita, assembly GCF_014217255.1. Classification (NCBI taxonomy): domain Bacteria; kingdom Bacillati; phylum Actinomycetota; class Actinomycetes; order Mycobacteriales; family Corynebacteriaceae; genus Corynebacterium; species Corynebacterium incognitum. The sequence goes on along the minus strand of NZ_CP059404.1, from coordinate 209,820 downwards.
TACTGGTATCGCTAGTAGTGGAGCGAATTGGGGCTTGATAAGGATGGCGACGCCGATGAGTACCCCGGCCCACCATGTGCCACGGCCGTGGCGTTTGCGATGAACTTGGCCCTGCTCCGGGGTGAGGTAATGCCGTTGTGGGAGGTTGAGTAACGCGAGGAACCCCACCAGTAGCAACAGCAAGATGCCATTGATGTTGGAGAAAATCAGGGTATTCTGCACCGCCTCCGTCACGAACGCGAGGGCGATGCTGAGTGGGAAAAGCGGGTTCGTCAGGCGACGGTCCACGAGCTTGGTCAGAATGCCCAGCGCGACGATGATGGCCGCGGCGTTTGTCACAATAAAAGCCGCGCGGGCGTACTCCGGATTACTCACCCAGCCGAGCGGGCTCAGTAGGAGGGTCGCACCCGGATTGTAGAGGTAGAGCGGATCGACGTGGTTGTAGGCCTGCTCATAGACAGGTTCCCCGTGTGCGAACCGGGCCACCGCGGAGTACACCGTTGTGAAATCATCGGTGCGCGCACCATTGAACGCCAGGATGAACACCCGGTGGACAACCAAAATGACCGCCACTGGCCAGAGCGCAAAGTTGGCAAGGCGCGCGGCGTTTGGGGCAGGGCGCACAAACGCCGCGGCAGTCGGGGCAGTCCGGGAATCAGTCACAGGGACCCAGTCTATGGTGTGCGGGTGCGCCCGTAGCGGAGAAACACCGTGCTGTCTGGGCTTTGGTTGGCTCCTTCGAGGGCGAGTGCAAGCGGTGGCAACTCCTCTGAGCTGAGGGACTCATTGGTGAAGTTGGTCAGCGGTGATTCCACGGCCGGAGTCAACCACGGTGAAATTGTGAGATAAAACTGATCAACCAGATTCTTGCTGATGAGTCTGCCAAGGAGCGTAGGGCCTCCTTCACACAAGATGCGTTGAAAGCCATGCTTGGCCAAGGTCTCAATAATTGTTCGGGGGTCGTTGTTACTTAACTTCACAAAAGTTCCATGCTGCGCAAGGAAATCTTTGCGTTCTGAATGGCCTAGCGCAGGAGAATCATGGGGGACGAGGTAGATGTGCGGCGTCGTGTAGTTCCAAAACAATTGCTTGTCTAGGTCAAACTTCAGGCTTTTGCTCACCATCGCCAGCGGAGCTGGGCTTTGACCGTCTGGCCCCGGCTTGATGCCGTAGTAGTTTTCTTTGATTGCGGTCGATGCTCCAACCAGTACGACGTCAGCCCATTCTCGAAGCGCTACGAGTAGTTCTTCGTCGAGTTTGTTGCCGATGAGTTTTGAGCGGCCGTGAATCGTAGCTGAGCCATTAATTGTTCCTGCCATCACCGCCCTTAACCAGGGCTTTCCGCGCGAAGGCGCAGAGTTTTCATGGCCTAGCAAATCGGACAAGCTGGGTTCACTGACACGATGCGATGCAATCGACATGCACATTACTGTGCCACATTTTCGACAGTCGTCTGCGGTGAAACACCTTTCAGTCCATCACGCGCCTGGACCTTTAGAATGGACTCCATGAATTCCCACGATAAGTCAGCGCAGTTCAAAATCCCGGCGGGCCGCGACGATGTAAGACATTATGTGGAACGTGAGGGGGAGCGTTGGCCGTGGGCACTAGCTGAGACGGTGGCGGCGCACAAAGTAGACGACAGTGAGCTCTTCACCTTTCTTTCTGATGTCGCGTGGGATGCTCGTCAGGCGGGGCTGTCTGCCATTCAATTTATTGAGTTGGAATCCGTTGTGAATGTTGCCGAGGGAGCGGATCGATTTACTCTCGCTTTCCTTTACCTACAGTCGCATCGCTACGAATTTCATCATTCGGCAATTAGGCAGGCAGTTGCGCGCTTGCGGCGCTCCGATGAATGGGAAGAATTGAATAGGCGGGGTTTTCTCGAGGGGATGTCGCTGTTTGCAGAGGCAGCTTCGGGTAGCCAGCCCAGCGGTGAAAGCATGATTGAACTATCAGAACGAAGCAATGATTGGAAAGTCTCCCATCTATTGCTCCATGGAATGTGGCTGGATCCGCATGGACAGTATTCGGACGAGATGCTCTCACTCGCCGATCGTCTCCTCGAACTCAATTCGGATGACCAGATCGCATGGATGCGTAAGGCTGAAGCGTACAGGCGAAAGTTGATGGGGGTCACCGCTCACGGCCTTGATTCTGGTCAGAAAAACAGTGGCGAATCCAGGAATTCGGCGACCAGGCGGTCCGGGCGGTACTACGCCGAAAAGGCCGTAGAAGCGATCGACAGAGCTATCGAGCTCAACGATCCTAGCGATACTGCGCTTCACGATGGCCTGGTGCAACAGAGGCTTTCTATCACTCAACACAGCCAGCTGAATCAATACTTTGAACAGAAGCTTGCGGAGATCCGAAACGAGATCGATGGCAAAACAGAACTTTCGATAGCGGAGGTGGAAAAGATCGTTCGGAACTATAGCGATGAGCTTCAGGAGGGGTCGCAAGCCATGCTTTTCCGGATCATGGAGATTATCGCGCTGTTTGTGGCGCTCATTGGCCTTTTAGCAACCACCGTGGGGGTTTCGGTCGCGGGTGAACTCTCCGTGCTGGAACGTTTAGCAATTCTCGCCGGGTCATCGGCTTTCCTCATTTTCTTCTTCGTTATGGTCCATGTACTCGCGCGGCCGAAGTATGGTCAGGTACTTGCTAGGCGGCGAGAGCAAGAACGTGAACTCAAGACGTTAAAGGAGACGATATCGAGGCAGAACGCAGAAGTGGATTAGACGAGGCCGAATGACATCGATGGCAGCAAAGACGGGACTGGATATGAGTGCAGAAAAGCTTGGGAAATTGCCCCATCCATCGGGCAGCCCAGAGGAATATCTTGAAGATCTCACAGAGTTTGAGTCTTGGCGTGAGACAGCAGCAGGGATTACTTCGATGCCCGATGCAACGGCGGCAATCAACGAGTATGTCCGCTTACGTTTAGAGGCGATAGAAAATCAGCGATCCGTGGGAGCCCGCCCGATTCTTTTGCTCTCAGGCGGCCTTGACTCGATACATACGTTAGCCGTGGCGAAAGACGTATCTCCGGATCTCCTCGCTGTCACCTGGCACTATTCCGGGTCGAAAGAATCACAGTATGAAGTTGACATGGCGTCGCGAGTAGCGCGGATACTCGGTGTTGAGCACGGCATCTGTGAAGTCGATGTTTCGCACATGGAACAATCCGCGCGAAACACGATTCACCTGTTGGGCACTTGTGAACCGTGGGAGGTGCTGGCGGGTTTAATCCTTCGAGATATCGCTGAATGGGTGAAGAGTCATTGTAAGGACAACAAAGCGGAGGAGTACTACTTCATCTCGGCCGCTGGCGCCGATGTCTTATTCATGGGCGGGAAGCCTTTTACGGCGGTGGAGTCTGTAGGGGAAACGAGGCGGCGTTGGGTTCTAGGGATCCTTGCGGAGGCAGGACGGGCATTCACGAAAGAGCGTTTCATTCCTGATTTCTATGAGCGACTCCTCGGAGATCAGGTAGAGCACTGTAAGGTCTGGCAAACGCAGGCTGCGCTGCTGTTGGCATTAAATATTGACGAAAAGCTTGTGCGAGGCCCCGAATTCCTGGAGGACAAGTTGGTGCTTCGCCACGCTGCGCAAGCGATGGGGGTGCCCCCGGAACTTACTCAGCAACGAAAGAGCCCAATGCAAAAATCCAGTGGGGGGTTTGAGGCGCTTGTCGATGTCGCCCGAACTAGGTTGGCGCGAGAGTTTTCTGGTCGAACCTATTCCAATCCCGAAGAGGAAGATTTGGAGCTTTTGGTCTCTCGATTGGTGTTGAAAAACCTTCAAAACGAGTAACTTTCAATGGTGTAATTCAGGTGCCATAAGCAGGGGATTTGGAAAGATCCCCAAACCGCGATAATGTTTCTACTCGCACCAAGCAGTCATGCGGTGCGATGCGGATGTAGCGCAGTTGGTAGCGCATCACCTTGCCAAGGTGAGGGTCGCGAGTTCGAGTCTCGTCATCCGCTCCAGGCTTCCTTTCGGAGGCTTGTGTTCGCGCGATTAGCTCAGCGGGAGAGCGCTTCCCTGACACGGAAGAGGTCACTGGTTCAATCCCAGTATCGCGCACAAGGACGTTTAGTCCTAGAAAACCGGGCCTGGTTTTCGCTTTGCGGATGTAGCGCAGTTGGTAGCGCATCACCTTGCCAAGGTGAGGGTCGCGAGTTCGAGTCTCGTCATCCGCTCTGGTACTTAAGTTTGCTAGAGTGCCTGAGGCGGTTACCGCCACGGTGGAATGGCCGAGTGGTGAGGCAACGGTCTGCAAAACCGTGCACACGGGTTCGATTCCCGTTTCCACCTCAAGCTAGTGTTCTTAAGCACGCTTGCGCGATTAGCTCAGTGGGAGAGCACTTCCTTCACACGGAAGGGGTCACTGGTTCAATCCCAGTATCGCGCACAGAGGAATATTGTTTCCTTCGCGCGGATGTAGCGCAGTTGGTAGCGCATCACCTTGCCAAGGTGAGGGTCGCGAGTTCGAGTCTCGTCATCCGCTCCATGTCTTAGCCTCCCGGGGATTCTCGGGAGGCTTTCGCGTTTTCGCAACCTTGATGCCTCGGGGTCAGCGTCCAGAAGATGTGCTGAACGTGGTGGTGGGGTTGAGCCCTTTCGGGGGTATCAATAAAAAGGTTGAGGGGCGCGTGGAACTTAAGTCAGGTGTGGCGCGACTACTGCACTAGAGTCGAGCGAAGGTTCGATTCGCGTCGCGTTCGTCGCGACTATCTACACAAGGAGTTGTTCATGCGGAAAATGCTACGCCCCACCACCGCGCGCTCGTCGGCTTTCACAGCCGTGGGAGCACTCAGCGCGAGCGTTCTGTTGGGCCTGGGGGCTCCAACGGCGTGGGCGCACGACTCGGTCATCGGCGGCAATATCACCGACGGTCAGGTTGTGGAGGAAGTGCCCGAGAGCATCATTTTGGAATTTTCCGGCAAGCCAGGCGAGGGCTACAACACGCTCGCCATCACCGACAAGGACAGCGGCGAGGTCATCGTCTCCGGCGAGCCCACCCTGGACGACCGCGAGTTGAAGCTCGATATCCCGGCCGATAAGGAGTTTGCGCCGGGCGAGTACCAGATTGGTTTTTCCATCGTTTCGTCTGACGGGCACGCCACCCGTGGTGGTTTTAGCTTTGAGGTCGCAGGCGACGCGACAGCGGCCACCGACGACACAAGTGGCGCCTCAGGTGACAGCGCGGAAGAGTCTGCTGACCTCGCCGCTGAAGACGGCGCCGGCCCGTGGCCATGGCTGCTCGGCGGAGCAGGCCTCCTCGTCATCATTGGCGTCGGCGCCGTCGTTTTAGGAAAGCGCTCCATGGCCGATGACATCGTCGACAAAGAGGGTCTCAACCCACCGCGTGAATAGCTCCTTGGCCCAATAATCATTTCCGAACATTTTGTGGAGGAACCATGATCCAGCCCGCACTCACCAAGTCTCGCGCCGTCACCACTGCCGCTACCGCTTTGATCGCCAGCGCCGCCTTGGTCCTTGCATCGTGCTCTACCGACGGCGCCAACGAGGCCGGCGGCACTAGTGAAGCGAACAACGCCAGCGAGGTAGCTACCGCGGGTGAGTCCGCGGCAGCTGACTCGTCTTCTGAGTCCACCGCGGAGGCGGTAACTCTCAAGGACGGAGTGGTTCGTGCCAAGGGCAAGGACAAGGACATGACCGCCATCTTCGGCACCCTGGAAAACCACACCGATGCCGACATCGAGCTCAAGGGCTTCGAGACGGATCTCGATGCCAAGATGAACCAGGTGCACGAGGTCGTCGACGGCCAAATGCGCGAGGTCAAGGAACCACTGGTTATCCCCGCTCAGGGCAGCGTAGAACTCAAGCCTGGTGGGCACCACCTCATGCTGATGGGCATCAAGGACGAGATCAAGGCCGGTGACAAGGTACAGCTCACCTTGGAGCTTGGCGACGGCTCGAAGGTCGAGGTCGCGGACGTCGCTGTGCGTTCCATGGGAGCTGGTGATGAGAGCTACGGGGACATTGAGGGCGAGCATGCAGGCCACGGCGGGCACAGCGATCACGGCGGCGCTGACGCCAGCCACAGCGAACACACCAAGCACTAGCAGAGACGAGGTCGATTGACATGCGTACCGAACCGCGTCAGCACGCCACCTGGAATCGGCGGCGTTTCCTGGGCGCCGCTGGCTTTGGCGTAGGTGTGAGCGTCGGCGCCGCGACACTATCCTCCTGCGACCTGGCAGGACGCCCTGCGAACAACGCGGGATCAGTCGGGGCATTGACGGAAGATTCTTTGCCGGCGCCCTTAGCTGGCGAGATCGTGCCGTTTGATGACGTCTATCAGGCCGGCGTGGCCACCGATTCCCAGGCGCAACTGTGCCTCGTGGGCTTCGATCTCAAGAAGGGCACGAGCCGGGACGACCTCGTCAATCTCATGAGCTTGTGGACGGACGATGCCCGGCACCTTTGTACAGGCGAGGCTCCGCTGGGCAGCCTCGAGCCGGAGCTCGCCGCGATCCCGGCCAACCTGACCATCACCTGCGGGTGGGGAGAAGGGGCGTTCCGGGTTCTCGGGGCGTCGGAAAGCAAACCACAGTGGCTGCGCCCGGTGGCGAAGTTCGACCGCGACGAGCTGAGTGATGACTGGGGGCAGACGGACCTGGTCCTGCAGATCTGTGCCGATGACGCCGGCACCGCAACGCACGCCATGCGCCACATGGTTCGTGCCGGGGCCGACTACGCGACCGTCGCTTGGCTCCAGCAAGGATTTTCCAACGCACATGGAGCCAAGAGGCCAGGAGATACTCCCCGCAACCTCTTCGGCCAAAAGGACGGCACCGTCAATCCCCGCCAGCCCGAGGAATACGACGCGCAGGTGTGGATCGGCGCAGACGGCCTGGGCAACGAGGAAAAGAGGCCCTGGCTCGAAGGCTCAACGGCGATGGTGGTGCGGCGCATCCGCATGAATGTGGACACCTGGGAGCAGCTGGACCGGGCCTCCCGCGAAAATGCCATTGGGCGGACTTTGGGAAGCGGTGCGCCACTGAGCAACCCGGAAGGCGACGAATTCGAGTCAGTCAACCCCAAGGCCGTGGACAAATACGGCCTGCCGATGGTGGACCCCAATTCGCATGTGGCACGCGCGCTGCCGCCGCGAGGTAAGCCGGAGCAGATGCTGCGTCGCCGACCCTACAGCTATAACCTGCCGCCCACACCCGCGGACGCCAAAGAGGGGCAGCTGTCCAACGTCGGATTGATTTTCATTTGCTTCCAGAAGGATCCCACCCGGCAGTTTGAACCCATCCAGAAGCGCTTGGACGAATCCGACCTCCTCAACACCTGGATCACACACATCGGATCGAGTGTCTACTGGGTGCCGCCTGGAACCGGGGGAGACGGAGGTAGCGGCACCTATTGGGGACAGGGCTTGGTAGAAGCGGTATCATAGCGGGTCGTACAATTTAACCCGTTTTGAACCAGGGCGGCGTCCAGGTATGCCGTCGCCCGCAAGCGCAAAGGAGCGCACCATGGCTGAACTCATCGCACCTCACAACGTTGGCTACGAGGCCTTCGAAGTGCCCGCCGGAACCCCGGTGGGGGTGGCAATGAAGGAACTGGAACTGCCCAACAAGGGGCCGGAGGCTGTGGTGGTAGTCCGCGACTCCGAGGGCCAGCTCAAGGACCTGTCCCACGTACCGGAGACCACCGGTATGTTCACGCCAGTGGCAGCCAGTGAGGAAGACGGCCGCGCGGTCATTCGCCACTCCTGCGCGCACGTGCTTGCACAGGCCGTGCAGGCGGAGTTCCCGGGCACCAAGCTCGGCATCGGTCCAGCCATCGAGAACGGCTTCTACTACGACTTCCAGACCGAGGAGCCCTTCACCCCGGAGGCTCTTAAGTCCATTGAGAAGCGGATGAAGAAGATCATCAAGACCGGCCAGCGATTCGAGCGCGGGGTCTTCGTTGACGCCGATGCAGCCGCAGAGGCGTTGGCGGATGAGCCGTTCAAACTCGAGCTCATTCAAGACAAAGGCAACGTGGATCCGGACTCTGATGAGGCCACCGAGGTAGGCGCGGGTGAGCTGACCTACTACGACAACGTGAACCCGCGCTCCGGGGACGTAGAGTGGTCCGATCTGTGCCGAGGCCCGCACCTGCCGACCACGAAGTACATCCCGGCGTTCTCCTTGACCCGCTCCTCGGCAGCCTACTGGCGAGGCGACCAATCTAAGGCTGGCCTGCAGCGCATTTACGGAACTGCCTGGGAGTCCAAGGAGGTACTTGAGGAGTACCAGACGCTCATGGAAGAAGCGGAAAAGCGTGATCACCGTCGCCTCGGCGCGGAGTTGGATCTGTTTTCTTTCCCGGACGAGATCGGCTCCGGTTTCCCGGTATTCCACCCGAAGGGCGGCGCCATTCGCTTAGAAATGGAGGAGCATTCGCGCCGCCGCCACATCGCGGACGGCTACTCCTTCGTCAATACCCCGCACATCACCAAGGGTGATCTGTTCAAGAAGTCCGGCCACCTCGACTTCTACGCCGACGGTATGTTCCCGCCCATGCAGCTGGATGGCGAAACCGATGCCGAGGGCAACGTGACCAAGCAGGCGCAGGATTACTACGCCAAGCCCATGAACTGCCCGATGCACAATCTTATCTTCGCCTCCCGTGGACGCTCTTACCGCGAGCTGCCGCTGCGCCTATTCGAGTTCGGTACGGTATACCGCTACGAAAAGTCGGGCGTGGTGCATGGTCTCACCCGCGCTCGCGGTTTCACGCAGGACGACGCCCACATCTACTGCACCGAGGACCAGCTCGAGGACGAGCTCACCAAGGTGTTGAAGTTCATCATCTCCCTGCTGCAGGATTATGGCCTGGATGACTTTTACTTGGAGCTGTCCACCAAGGATCCGAACAAGTACGTTGGCTCGGACGACATCTGGGAAAAGTCCACCGCCATCCTTGAACGTGTGGCCACCAACTCTGGCTTGGAGTTGGTTCCCGACCCGGCCGGCGCAGCGTTCTACGGTCCGAAGATCTCCGTGCAGGCGCGTGACGCTATCGGCCGCACCTGGCAGATGTCCACCGTGCAGCTGGACTTTAACCTTCCGGAACGCTTTGAGCTGGAGTACACCGCCTCCGATGGATCTAAGCAGCGCCCGATCATGATTCACCGCGCGCTGTTTGGTTCCATTGAGCGCTTCTTCGGCGTGCTTCTGGAGCACTACGCGGGCGCCTTCCCGGCGTGGCTGGCACCGCAGCAGGTCATCGGCATTCCGGTGGCGGATGACTTCATCCCGCACCTGGAGGCAATCACTGAGAAGCTGCGCGCCAAGGGCATCCGTGCGGACGTGGATACCTCTGACGACCGCATGCAGAAGAAGATCCGTAACCACACTACGGGCAAGGTGCCTTTCATGCTCCTCGCTGGTGGACGGGACGTGGAGGCAGGCGCGGTATCCTTCCGCTTCCTGGACGGCACCCAGGTCAACGGTGTGCCCGTTGACGAGGCGGTGAACCTCATCTCCACCTGGATTAGCGAACGCAACAACGCCCAGCCGAGCGAGGACACCGTTGCAGCCCTCCGCTAACGGTAACGACCGGCTCCAGCGCCTGTGGGCTCCCTACCGGATGAGCTATATCGGTGGGGAGCGTAGTAAGGAACCTTTCGTGGAGGCGCCGCAGCGCAGTGACGAGGACGCCCTCATCATTGCTCGCGGTGACACCGTATACGCGTTGTTGAACCTTTTTCCTTACAATGCGGGCCACCTGATGGTGGTTCCGTTTCGCAAGGTGGCAAACCTCGAGGACCTCACTGCTCAGGAAACCGCTGAGCTCATGGTGTTTGTCAAGCGCGCCGTGCGGACGTTGAAGCACGTCTCGCGCCCCGAAGCCATCAACGTTGGTCTCAATCTCGGGCGCGCCTCAGGGGGTTCGGTGGGCGATCACCTGCACATGCACGTGGTGCCCCGGTGGCCTGGAGACTCCAATTTCATGACGGTGCTGGATTCCACCAAAGTGTTGCCGCAACTGTTATCCGACACTCGGGCCTTGTTAGCACAAGGGTGGCAAGATGTAGGGGAGAATCCTGAACCTAAGGCCAACTGTGCCGCCGACGATTGCGACAAAAACAAGGAGTCTTCATGCTGAGTGTCCATGGCCGCAAGCCCGCCGCCGTGGTGGTGGAGCCTGTGGCTAAGGCCTTCCTGAAGGCGGGCCTCAGCCCTAACGTGGTGACGGTCGTAGGCACCCTCATTACCATTGCAATCTCCGTCGTGCTTATACCCACGGACCACTTGTTCTGGGCGGCGGTAGCCTCGGGATTGTTTGCAGCCTTCGACATGATTGACGGCACGATGGCGCGGCTGAGTCGTGGCGGTACCGCTTTCGGTGCAACTCTGGATGCCTCGTGTGACCGCATCACCGATGGTGCGCTGTTCGCCGCCATCATCTTCTGGTTGGTGTACGTCGATCATGCCCACCCCTCAACCGTGGCGGCAGGCTTGGTCGTCTTGGTCTCCTCGCAGGTGATTTCCTACGTCAAAGCCAGGGGAGAGGCCTCGGGCTTCACGATGGTGGGCGGTCTGGTGGAGCGCCCCGAGCGTCTGATCATCGGCTTGGTCGGCATTGGATTGGAAGGCCTGGGCGTGCCCTACGCCGTCGAGCTGTCGCTGTGGATTTTGGCTGCCGGTTCGGTGTTCACCATCGGACAGCGCTTGGCGCAGGCCGCTGCTCAGGATAAGGGGCAACGCCCGGCCCACGAGGTGGCCCACGAGGCCGCTCACGGTACGGTCGCCGACTCGCAGACTGGCGCGCCGCCTAGTTCTGGCGTGACTGATTAGAATCTGACCTACTACACCCATTCCGGGAGCCAAGTTTAAGGAGCCAAGCACCATGGCAACTCTGCGCGAATCCCTCGCTGCTGCGGGGTACCTGGCGGGATGGAAAATCGTCTCCCGGCTGCCGGAGGCATGGAGCGCCGCGGTGTTTCGCTGGGGCGCGGACAAAGCGAGTGACAACGGCGTCGGCATGGAGCAGCTGCGCCGTAACTTGGCCCGCGTCGTTGGTCCAGAAAACGTCACCCGCGCGTTAGTCCGTGATGCAATGCGTTCCTACGCGCGCTACTGGCTGGAAGCTTTTCGCCTCCCGCGCCTACAGGAAGACCCCGAGTTGCTGCAGCGACTGCGCGATTCTGTGCAGGGCCGCGAGTATCTTGACGCTAACCGTGCGGAGGGACGAGGCCTCATCCTGGCCCTGCCACACACGGGTAACTGGGACATGGCGGGCGTGTTCCTCGTGGACTATTGCGGGCAATTCACCACCGTGGCAGAAAGGCTTAAGCCCGAGGTGCTTTTCGACGCCTTTGTGGACTACCGTGAGTCGTTGGGCTTCGAGGTCGTGGCATTGACGGGGGATAAGCAGCCACCGTACCAGCGCCTGCGGGAGGTCTTGGAGCGCGGCGGCATTGTGTGCCTCCTCGCCGAGCGCGATCTGACCCGCAGCGGTGTTCCCGTCGAATTCTTTGGCGAGACCGCTAACTTCGCCGCTGGGCCTGCGAAACTGGCCCAGGATACCGGCGCAGCCCTGCACGCCGTGCACTGCTGGTTTACCGATCCGGAACACGACGCATCCGCGACGAGGAAAGGTTGGGGCATGAGCGTTTCCCCGGAAATCCCCGTGACTGATACCCCGGAGACCACCCAGCGGCTCGCGGACATCTTCGCCGACAATATTGCCGCCCACCCCGCGGATTGGCACATGCTGCAGCCACAGTGGAACGCCGATATTGCGGAACGCGATCGGCGGCGAGCCGCCGCCCGTGCTGCAGCTGAGGGGGAACGCTAGCATGCGTATCGGAATCGTATGCCCGTATTCTTTTGATGAGCCGGGCGGGGTCCAGGCACATATCTTGGACCTGGCCACGGTGTTCATTGAGCAGGGGCACCACGTTGAGGTTCTCGGCCCGGCTGCCGATGAGACCGAATTGCCCAACTACGTGTTCAAGGGTGGTCCGTCCATTCCCATCCAGTACAACGGTAGTGTCGCACGGCTGTCCGTTGGACCGCACGTGCGCCGCAACGTGCGCGAATTTATTCGGCGTGGACGTTTCGACGTCCTGCATATCCACGAGCCGAATTCGCCGAGCTATTCCATGGTGGCGCTGCGGGAGGCCACTGGGCCGATTGTGGCTACCTACCACGCCTCGGCGTCGTCAAGCTTTGTGTTGAAGCTTGCCAAGCCCTTCTTAACCCCGATGCTGGAGAAGGTCCGTGGTGGAATAGCCGTGTCCGAAATGGCGCGGCGCTGGCAGGTGGAGCAACTTGGCGGTGATCCCGTGCTCATTCCCAACGGCGTGGACACGTCGGTGTACGCCGCGGCCCGGAAGATGTCACGCGACGACGACGACACTGCCCACTCTGAATTCGCCAAGCAACAAGCGAGCCCCACACCTGAGATTGTGTTTCTCGGCCGCCTGGATGAACCACGCAAGGGGCTTGACATTCTACTTGAGGCGCTGACCATGGTGGAAGCTGACGTGAAAGTGACCGTGATGGGCGGCGGTCGGCCACGTAACGTGCCCGGAGTGACGTTCGCCGGGCGGGTGTCTGACGCGGAGAAGGCGGAGATTTTGGGACGTGCTGATATTTACGTGGCGCCGAACACAGGCGGTGAATCCTTCGGCATCGTGCTGGTGGAAGCCATGGCGGCGGGTTGCGCGGTGGTCGCTAGTGACCTGGAGGCCTTCCAGGCCGTGTGCGATATCGCGGGCGACAATCCTGCTGGGGTGGTTTTCCGCAACGGAGACTCGAAAGACCTGGCAGCGCGCCTCAACGAGCTTATCGTCCACCCGGAGCAACGTCGCGCCCTCGTGGAAGCAGGCACGGCGCGCGCCGCCATGTACGACTGGGATAACGTAGCGCGCGAGGTGCTGGCTGTCTACGAAACGGTCAGTGATGGAACGACGGTGGGGTGTAAGTAGTCATGACGTTAACAGCAGGCATTCTCGTCGCTGTACTCTTCGTCCTCACGGTATTGGCACTGTGGGCGTATTTTACGGCGCAGCGCCTGAATACCCTTCATGTGCGCACTGACTCCGCCCTGCAGCAGCTGGAGGCGGCGTTGAATCGCCGTGCCGCGGTGGCTGCGGCCCTCATCGACGATGTCGTTGACGCTGCACAAACGTCTGAGGCAATCGCGTTGACCCACTTTAACCTGGAAGAACGGGCAGCAGCGGAGCGTGCACTCAGTTCCGCCATTGCGAGCTCCGGGAGCGCGGATGTGGCTCCCGTCGTCGACGCGGAGGCGCGCGTGCAGCTAGCGCACCGGTTCTACAACGAAGCGGTCGCCGATACGCGGGCCTTGCGCTTGCGCCCGGCGGTCAAGTTATGCCGCCTCGGCGGCACCGCGCCGTTGCCGGACTTCTTTTCGTACGTCATTCGCTAGCCACACCACAGACAACACGAACATGACGAGGATGAGCACGTTGCGCACGACAAGAGCGTTGACCCCGGCCGGCAACTGCTCGTACACCAAGTCCCAGTAGTGGAACGGGAAGATGAACGTTCCTAACGCTGCCGCAAGCACCGTCAGGGTCGCGGTGGCGTAGCCCAGCTTGCTGGGCGCGCTGCGCAACGCAACGGCGAGCACCGGCCCGAGCCACACGATGTACTGCGGTGAAAATACCTTGTTGACCACGATGAGCCCGAGGATAACCGCGACGAAGAAGACCGCGGTGAGGTGAGGGTCCCAGTCGCCACGTATGAAGTGCCATACAGCCCAAGCCAGTACGACGCCGATGAGCAAGATCATCGCCTGGGAGGAGAGTGCGATAGCAGTGTCCACACCCGGACCGGTGATTTCAAAGCTTTTCGACGGCGCGTAAAAGACCTCGTAGGCGGAGTCATTCAACGCAGCATGGATAAACGGGGTGGCGGCGATGGACTCGACCTGTAGGCCCCGCTCACTTTGATAACTCAGCGGGCTGGTGAGACGTTCCCACCCGGCCGTGGCCACTGTCACGGTGCATAACGCGATTCCCGTACCGACGAAGCTCAGGAGACGTGCCCAGGATCGGGAGTCGTTGTAGCGACCGACCAATCCTGCCGCGAGGACGCCAGGCCACAGCTTAATGGTGGTTGCGAACGCTAGAAGCCCTGCACCCCAGGTGGGGTGAGATACCAGCAGAGCTGCGGCGATGCCGACGGCCAGGCCGGGAACAAGGTCGAGGCGGAGGATAAAGATATGACCCGCGGCAGTTCCGAAAAAGATCCAGAACCAGGCGGCGACGTAGGCGTGTCGCCCCGCAAGGTGGTGGCGTCGCAGGAGGAACGCCAGGAACGCGGCGTCGAGAAGCAAACAGAAGATGATGAAGGTGACGTAGAACGCGTCGCGGGACTCCCCGCCGGTGATCCATGCCAGCAGCTCCACCGGCCAGGTACCCGCGTGGGGATACTCCGTCATGGCGCTCGGGTCGTTGCCAAATTGCGCATGGAAATAGTAGGCGACGTCGCCCACCGGCATGCGGTCACGCTTAAATAGGTAGAGCGAGAACAAACGAGCTACGGCCCAGGCCGTCCATATCCCCGCCAAGGGTGAAAGCCCCCAGCGCTCCGAGAACCCGTTTGATTCTGTATCTCTATTCACCGCGTGTCTACTCACCGCGGATGGTTCCTTCAACGTCTACGGGAGGACCGAGAGTGAGCAAGACGGAGAACACGATCGTGATCAGCACCAAGATGATGAGGATGCTACGGACGGGATGCCGGGTAACCTGTGCCAACAAGGTGTCCACGGGGCCGCGGGGAGTCGCGTCAGCGTCGACGTCGCGGAAGCGCCAGCCGCCCTCGAGTAGCCCCTTTTTGTCCGCCCATAAGGCGAAGGGGAGTGCGGCATAGGGGATGACGGACACTAACAAACCTGCGAGCCCAACGCCTGCGGGCCAGCGATTGTTGACCCAAAGCAGGATAGTCATCGCGGCGAAGCTTAAGAATCCAAAGCCGTGGATGCCGCCGGCGAACGGCATGACGGCCTCGGTGGTGTTGGAATACTTCAATGCCATTCCGACAAGGAGCAGGGTCCAAGTGCCCATTTCCAACCAGGCGGCAGTGCGATGCAAGGAACGTGGAGTCATGGTGGTCAAGTGTAGTCGCGGAATGACCGCGGGTTGTAACGTGGTAAGGCAACCTGTCGGCCCCGCGCGCCGTGCGCACATGCTGGGCCACGCTAGGAAACCAACAACTCGGAGAACAATAAGGACGGGCACCCACTGTGACTAACATCGCGGACATCGTCAACATGGAGCCGATTTCGGCTCCGCCGACCGGCGCGGCCAACTCGTCCGGATCGGCCAGTGCGACCGACGGCGGCGGCACCGACCGCGGCCACGGCGTGTTTCCCCATAGTTGGTTCGAGGGCCGGACTATTCCCTCGGAGTTGCGGCGTACCTTCGGCGGTCAGGTGGCGGCACAGTCTTTCGCGGCGGCGATGCATACTGTGGAGGGGAAGATTCCCCACTCGTTGCATGGCTATTTTGTGGCAGCCGCCAAATCCGCGCTCCCGTTGCATTTTGATGTAGAGAACCTGCGGGATGGACGCAGTTTCTCTCACCGCCGGGTGACCGCGATGCAGGAAGGCAAGCCGGTGTTCATGGCGATGGTGGGGTTTCAAACTCCAGGCGGCGAAGGGCCTGAACACCAAGACCTCATGCCGGAGGTTCCTAGTCCGGTGGAGATCCGGCACATGGATGAGGCCGTGCCGCCCAGTGCGCGAGCGCTGCTCCAGGAATGGGAAAACTGGGAAATTCGGGTGGTGCCCTCCGATTCCTACGAGCACGATCCTCGCACGCCGAGCCAGCAGATGGTGTGGATGCGCTCGAAAGAACCCGTGGTGGGAGACGAGCTCGTGCACTATCCAGCGCTGGTCTATATCTCGGATATGACGCTGCTATATTCCGCGCTGGTTAATCATCAGGGGCACGAAGTGCAGATGGCCAGCCTAGACCACAGCGTCTGGTTTTACCGGGAGCCCAAGGTTGATGAGTGGCTGCTGTATGACCAATCCTCCCCGGCCGCAGGGGACGGCCGCTCGCTGACTACGGGGCGCTTCTTTGACGTCGCCGGAAACCTGGTGGCTGTAGTCAGTCAGGAAGGTTTGACGCGGTCTTTGCGTCCAGGCGCGACTACATTGCCCATGGATTCGCTCAAGCCCAAAAAATAGGAGAAAAACCTGGGCGAGCGCAGGGCTGGAGAGCTCGGCACGTATAATCGACACCATTCATCAAGAGCAAAGAATTTGCCAACCGTGAGGGAGTTGACATGGCAGGCCACTCAAAGTGGGCTACAACCAAGCACAAAAAGGCTGCTAACGATGCGAAGCGTGGCAAGGAATTTGCCAAGCTCATCAAGAATATTGAGGTAGCGGCACGCACCGGGGGCGGCGACCCGTCAGCCAACCCGACGCTCGATGACATGATCAAAAAGGCCAAGAAGGCCTCCGTTCCCAACGACAACATTGAGCGTGCCCGCAAGCGCGGCTCCGGCGAGGAAGCCGGTGGCGCGGACTGGGAAAATATCACCTACGAGGGCTATGCCCCCAACGGCGTAGCCATGCTCATCGAGTGTTTGACTGACAACCGCAACCGTGCCGCCACCGAGGTCCGTACCGCAATGAACAAAAACGGCGGCAACCTCGGCGAATCCGGCTCGGTGGCGTACATGTTCTCCCGTGTGGGCCAGGTTTTCGTCGAGAAGGGCGAGCTCACCGAGGACGACGTGCTCATGGCTGTTCTCGAAGCCGGTGCCGAGGAAGTCAATGATGCCGGCGAACGCTTTGAGATCATCTGCGATCCGAGTGCGGTTCAGGACGTTAAGGTTGCGTTAGCAGATGCGGACATTGAGGTCGATGACTCGGATATTGACTTCCGCGCATCCGTCGAGGTTCCCGCTGACGCTGAGTTGGCGAAGAAGGTCTTCCGCCTTATCGATGCCCTTGAAGATTCCGACGACGTCCAGAACGTCTACACCAACATGGATGTTTCCGACGAGGTTCTCGCGGAGCTGGAGGACTAGTTCCGGAACTTTTACGCAGGGGAAGGCACCACGCGAGTGGGTGTCCTTCCCCTTTTGTCTGCGCCGTGTGGTAGAACAAGTGTGTGAAGTGTGGAGGCGAGTATGCAATTAGAAGGACTGCGGGTCATGGGAATCGACCCCGGCCTGACGCGCTGCGGATTGTCCGTCGTGCAAGCCGGTAGGGGGCGAGTCATCCTGCCTGTCTCCGTCGGTGTTGTGCGCACCCCGAGTGAGTCGGAGCTGACGGAACGTCTCTTGCGCCTGTCGAGGGCGGTAGGCGAGTGGATGGATGACTATTCCCCCGACGTCGTGGCCATCGAGCGTATCTTCGAGCGCGGCAACGTCGCCACCGTCATGCACACCGCACACGCTGTGGGGGTCCTCGTCCTGGCCGCCGCGGAACGAAACCTGCCGGTGTATATGTACACCCCGTCGGAAGTGAAAAAAGCTATCTCCGGCAATGGCCGTGCTGATAAAAAGCAGATGACCATGATGGTGACCCGTATTCTTGGGTTGAGCGAGGCGCCCAAGCCTGCCGACGCCGCGGATGCTCTCGCTCTTGCTATTTGTCACTGTTGGCGGGCCCCGGCGCTCGCCCGCACCCGGGGGCACACGACCGCAGCAGGTCATGCACGCCGTGTCGACGGGGGAGTACGAGGCCCTGTCCGCTCCTTAGATCGCACCTCAAACGACCGGACCTCTACGGGCCGGACCGCTACAGCACAAACAGAAAGTTAAGGTTTTAGGCTCATGATTTCTTCCCTTCGCGGCACGGTGTTGGACATTGGTCTCGATTACGCGGTGATTGAGTGCGCAGGCGTCGGCTACTTGGTCAATGCCGCGCCGTCGGCTTTGAATACGTTGGTTCGAGGCGAAGAATCGACGCTGCTGACCTCGTTGGCGGTCAAAGAAGATTCGATGACCTTGTACGGCTTCGCTTCGTCTGAACACCGGGATATGTTCCACATCCTCCAAGGGGTCTCCGGCATGGGACCCAAGCTGGCGATGGGCGTGCTTTCGACGCTGGAGCCCGGCGACATCGCCCGTGCTCTGCGTACGGAAGACCAAAAGACCTTGCTGCAGGTCAGCGGCGTCGGCAAGCGCATGGCGCAGCGCCTCATTGTGGAATTGAAGGACAAGGTGGATGGCCTTGGCATCGCTGACGTAGAAGGCTCCGCAGGCGATGCGGGCGGCGCCGCCGGGGGCGCAGGCGAACACCAGGACGTGGCAGACCGCGCTGTGGAGGCACTGGAAGGCCTGGGCCTTCCAGAAAAGGAGACACGTTCCGTGGTCAACGAGGTCATTACGCGGACCGAGAGCGAGGGCAAGACGCTTGAGCTTTCCCAGGTACTGTCCGCCACGTTGTCGCAGTTGGGTACACGCTAAGATCGGGGACTAATGAGCGATATCGAGCGGACAGAGTTTAGCCTGCCGGAACCCGCCGGCGATCCGGGAATTGAACCCAATGAGATTGTGCGGCCGGACCAGCAGGTCGGGGACAGCGACGTAGAAACTTCGCTGCGCCCCAAGAGCCTTGATGAATTTATCGGCCAGCCCAAGGTGCGTGAACAACTCTCATTAGTTCTCTCCGGCGCGCGAAACCGGGGCGTGACCCCTGACCATGTCCTCATGTCGGGGCCACCCGGGTTGGGCAAGACCACCATGGCTATGATTATCGCCCAGGAACTGGGGACCAGCCTGCGTATGACGTCAGGTCCCGCGCTGGAACGCGCGGGAGATTTGGCGGCGATGCTGTCCAACCTCATGGAAGGTGATGTGCTCTTTATTGACGAGATTCACCGCATCGCCCGGCCCGCCGAGGAAATGCTGTACATGGCTATGGAGGACTTCCGTATCGATGTGATCGTGGGCAAGGGGCCGGGAGCGACGTCCATCCCGCTGGAGATTCCGCCGTTCACGCTCGTAGGTGCCACCACCAGGGCCGGTATGCTGACTGGCCCGCTGCGCGATCGTTTTGGTTTCACCGCGCAGATGGAGTACTACTCGGCGGCGGACCTGACGCGAGTGATTACGAGGGCCGCAAAGATTCTGGGGGTATCTATTGACGCGGACGCTGCGTTAGAGATCGGATCCCGTTCGCGTGGCACCCCGCGTATCGCGAACCGCTTGCTGCGCCGCGTCCGAGACTTTGCGGACGTCCACAGCGATGGCCATATCGACCTCGCTGCGGCGCAGGGAGCCCTCAAGGTCTTTGACGTGGACGACAAGGGTCTCGACCGCCTGGATCGGGCAGTACTCGAAGCGCTGATTAAGAACCATGGTGGGGGCCCAGTGGGCGTGAACACTCTGGCCATTGCAGTGGGCGAGGAGCCATCCACGGTGGAAGAAGTATGTGAGCCGTACCTCGTGCGCGCGGGAATGATTTCGAGGAGTCCCCGCGGTCGCATCGCGACGGCGTCGGCCTGGCGGCACATCGGGCTGGAGCCACCGGAAGGGGCTCTGGGCTTGTTCTGACCTTCACGTGTCGATGCCTTCAGATATTGGAGCTCGGCTGGCAAATCTGGAACACTGAGCACTTATGAGCACAAGCACAATTATTCTTATCGGCGCCCTCGTTCTCTTTATGTTGCCCTCCATCCTGGTGATGAGCCGGGAACGGAAGCGACAGCAACAGCTCAAGGAGTTCCAGGCCAGCTTAACTCCGGGGAAGCGAGTTATCTCCGGCTCGGGGATCTACGGCACCGTTGTCGAGGTCTCTGAGGAAACGGACACCGTGGAACTAGAAATTGCGCCTGGCGTCCAGGTCACCATGGCGCGCGCTGGAATCCTCCGCAGCCAGGGCTAAACCTGGCCAGTAACTGTACTGCTAGGTACAGAGTGCTGGAGCCCAGGGGTGTCGTCCAAGCACCTGCTTGCTATCACGTACCATTGTCAGATGTGTTTGGTGCGGGCACCGGGTCCGCACCGTAAACGATCTCGTCGTTTTGCACCGTCTACCGTATCGTGCACAGGAGATGTTCCTTGTCTGCAAAGTCAGCGAAACCTGCTAAAAAGAGGCAAACGCAGCCCCGCGCGTCATGGCCGAAGCAGGCCTTGGCGTGGTTCGCGCTCATCATTGTTGTGATCTATGCCCTCATTTTCCTCACCGGGAACCACAAACCGAACCCGAAAATGGGTATCGATTTGCAGGGTGGCACACGAGTAACCCTAGTTCCGCAGAGCGAGGATCCCACGCAGGACCAGCTCAAGCAGGCGCGCACCATTTTGGAGCAGCGCGTGAACGGCATGGGTGTGTCCGGTTCCGAGGTGGTCATCAACGGCAACACCTTGGTGATCACCGTCCCCGGTGAGGATACCGCCCAAGCGCAGGCGGTCGGCCAGACCTCCCAGCTGCTGTTCCGCCCGGTGGCTCAGCCACCGCAGCCGGACATGGCCAAGCTCATCAACGAGGTCGAAGAGATGGCCAACCGCTGGGTCGAGTGGGGAGTGGTCCCGCCAGAAAAGGCGAATGAGTCGCTGGATCAGATCTACAAGGCACTGGATCAAGCCAATACTCAAGATGACGCAAAGAAGAAGAAGGATGACGTCAAGGCACCGACGGTGACGGCCAAGCCTAAGCCGGAGCCTGCGAACTCGCTCGAGGCCGCGGAGCGTCGCGACAAAGTCACTGAGATGCTCCTCAAGGACCGTCAGTCGGAGGATCCCACCACGCTGTCCGCCGCCTCCGCGCTTTTGCGCTGTGAACCAGGGGAGACCGACCCGCTCGCCGGATCGGATGACCCCGCGAAGCCTTTTGCTGCCTGCGACTACAGCACAGGACAGCCGTACATCCTCGAGCCGGCACCAGTGCTGGAGGGCATTGACGATCCCAACGGCAAGCGTCTGACGGGCAACGAAATTGATACTCAAAAGCCGATTAACGGTGGCATGAACCCGCAGAGCGGACAGATGGAGATTAGCTTCGCCTTTAAGACAGGCGACGGACCGAATGGTTCCGGGACGTGGGCGAAGCTCACCGAGGAGCGACTGCAGCAGCAGGTGGCCATCACCCTGGACTCCGCGGTGATTTCTGCGCCGGTTATTCAGGGGGCGACGCCGTACGGCTCGTCCACCTCCATCACGGGTGATTTCAGTCAGGAAGAGGCCACTTCTTTGGCCAACAACCTGCGGTACGGTGCGCTGCCGTTGTCCTTCGTTGGTGAGAACGGCGAGCCGGGCGGCACCGCGGAGACCGTACCTCCGTCACTGGGACAGGCCGCACTTAAGGCAGGTCTGATTGCAGGACTGGTCGGTTTGATCGCGGTGGCGATATACGCCTTCATTAACTACCGCGCCCTTGCGCTCATTTCCATGCTCACCCTCGTGGGCGCTGGCGCTTTGACCTATGGCGCGTTGGTCTTGCTGGGGCGCTGGGTCGGCTACTCCTTGGACCTGTCCGGCATTGCCGGTTTGGTCATCGGTGTGGGCGCCACCGCTGACTCTTTCGTGGTCTACTACGAGAGAATAAAGGACGAGATGTTGGAAGGTCGCACGTTCCGCTCCGCTGCAACCAAGGCTTGGGATCGCGCTAAGTCGACCATCGTCACCGGTAACGCGGTGACACTCATCGGCGCAGTTGTGGTGTACTTCCTCGCCATCGGCGAGGTCAAGGGCTTCGCCTTCACCATGGGCCTGACCACCTTGTTCGACCTCGTGGTCTCTTTCCTCATCACTGCCCCATTGATGATTCTTGCCGCCCGTAATCCAAAGTTTGCCAAGCCCTCCATGAACGGCCTGGGCGGCATCATGAAGCTTGCCGACGAGCGCGAGCGTGTACGCCGCGAGGAATCCTCGGCCGCCGCTCCCGCCGTCGCCGCAACCCCCGCTGCGGAACCTACTCCTGAGGAGAAATAGCAATGGAATCTAATACTGTGGAGACCCCAGCATCCCGCCCGGCAACGGCGGCGACCCCTTCAGGATTTGATCGCCTGTACACGGAGTCCGGCGGCATCGACTTCATCGGTCGCAGTAAACTGTGGTACTGGATCACCGTGGGCCTGCTGGTCTTGTCCCTCGGCGCCATTGTGCTGCGGGGATTCAGCCTTTCACTCGATTTTGAGGGCGGCACCAAGCTGAACATGCCTGCGGGCGACCTCGTGGCCGAGCAGGTTGAAGATACCTTCATCGACGCCACAGGCGTGGAACCGGAAATCACCCAAATCGTGGGATCCGGTGATTCTGAGACCCTCGAGATTACCTCCGAACGCCTGAGCCAAGAGCAGGTGGACAAGGCTCGGGCTGCCATCTTTGAGAAGTACCAGCCGCAGGATGCACAGGGTAAGGCCACCCCGGATGCCATCGGCTCCTCGACGGTCTCTGAGTCGTGGGGTTCGTCCATCACTAACCGCATGCTGCTGGCCATGGGCGTCTTCCTTCTCACCGCCTCGCTGTACGTCGCCGTGCGCCTGCAGCGAGATATGGCCCTGGCAGCGATGATCGCGCTCGTTGTTGACGGCATTGTCATCGCCGGTATTTATGCCCTGTTTGGCCTGGAGGTTTCTCCGGCCGTCATCATCGGCCTCCTCACCGTCCTGACCTTCTCTATCTACGACTCCGTCATTGTTTTTGACAAGGTCAATGAGAACACCAGCGGGTTGCAGGGCCAGCGCAAGCGTACCTACGCCGAAGAAGCAAACCTTGCCGTCAACCAGACCGTGATGCGTTCCATTTCCACGACGGTTATCTCGGCGTTGCCGATTGTGGCGTTGTTCGTCATCGCAGTCTGGCTCATGGGTATTGGTACCCTCCGCGACCTCGCGCTCATTCAGCTGATTGGCGTTGTCGAGGGCATCTTCTCCTCCATTTTCTTGGCTACGCCGTTGCTCGTGTCCATTGCTACCCGCCGGAAGTCCATTAAAGAGCACACCGCTTCTGTCATGGAGTACCGAGCCAAAGGCGGACCGGCCGCGGCTATGACGGACGCGGAGGACGCGGTGCCTCGTGCCGCCTCCGGCAAGCGAACCGTACGCAGCTTCGGTGACCCCAGCGCAACCGGCGTCGTCACGCCTGCTTCGGCTAACGCCGGAGACCAGGTCGGCGATACAGCCGATACGGACGATACCGCCGGCAATAACCGTGGTATTGAGCGCGGGGGAGCCACCTGGCGCCCCTAGCCGTTGAAGTCCATTTGTCCAGCGAAAGGGTTCTAACACCGTGACCTTTGGTGTCAACCGCAAAAAGATGTCCCGTGTAGCGACCGTAATCACGGTCACTGCCATGTCGCTCGCAGCGTGTGGTGATGGTGGGGGCGGCAACATCGCGGGTCCTGAGGAATCGAAATCCACCGATTTCTTTGGGTACCAGGTCAACGCGGAGTTGGAAACGACTAACGCTGCAACCGCTTTTGGTGCGGCAAACCAGGCACAGCTGCTTGCGGGCCGTCTTTATCCTTCGGCCTATGTACCGGGCCCCTCGGGGCAGATGATCCCGAATACTGACCTGGTGGAGGCGGTCGAGCACACCGGGGATTCGCGGAAGGTGGTGTACACCATCAATCCGGAGGCGGCATACTCCGATGGGGAGAAAATCACGTGCGACGACTTTTACCTCTCTTACAAGGCAGGTAGTGATGCAGCGCGCTTTGGTTCGCACGTCCCGCTCATGGAGCAAGTAGAAACTTTCCGCTGCGCCCCGGGCGCCAAGAAGTTTAGCGTGTCGTTTAAGAAGGACATGGGTCAGCGCTGGCGTCACCTTTTCGGCCCCGGCACCGTGATGCCTGCGCACGCTATTGCGGACAAGGCGGGGGTGGAAAAACGAGAACTCACCGAAGCACTAAAAAACGACAATGCTGCAGTGGTAGATAAGGCAGCCAAGGCGTGGCGTTACGGTTTTCACCTCGACGACTTCGACCCCGCGATCCAAGTGTCCAGTGGTCCTTTCAAGATTGACAAGGTAGGTGAGCAAGGCGAAGTTGTACTTGTGACCAATGACTCCTACTACGGCGACAAACCCACACTCAAGACTTTGGTGGTCTGGCCGAAGTCTGCGGACTCTGCCGCGATCCAACAGGAGCAGGGCCTGCAGATCCTGGATGCCGACAAGAAGGAGCCGGAATGGTGGGATCGGAACGCTCCTGACAACCCGTTTACCAGCGAGTCCCTGGTGGGTGAGCTCACCGACACTCTGGTGCTGTCCGACGCCGGGACGCTCGGTCAGCAATGGGCCCGCCAGGCCTTCAACGCTTGCGTTGACCAAAAGGGACTCGCCGCGGCTAGCTCGAAGTACTCTGGCGTGAAGGTACCTCCTGTGTACTACCACGTCATTAGGCACGCGGATCCCATGCACCACCAGTTGGACTCCACGGTGAAGGAGTTCAAGGGCGTCGACAAGGCGGCGGCCGCAGGTCTGAGCGGGAATGAGATCAAGGTCGGCTACGTTGGCCCTGATGACCGCAAGAAGGCGATGGTCGAGTCTCTCCAGCGCAGTTGTGAACCCGCCGGAATCACCATTAAGGACGTGTCCAGCGAGTCCACTACTCAACTGGACCTCCAGCCGGGCGCGGATGGAAACCCGGCCATAGACGTGTTCCTTGGCGAGGTGGATCCTCTCACTGAACACAGCGACCTGACTGCCGAGGAGTTCAACGCCAAGGACTTGGCCGCCGCTGAAAAGCAGATGTGGGAAGATCTCAAGTCCATTCCGGTGGCTGCTGAACCACGTGTATTCCTCATGGATCGCAACGTGCGAAACGTCGTACCGTACACTGGTCTCTCGGGAATCGGTTGGAATATGGACCGCTGGGAATACCCCGAGGACGACTCTGGCAACGACTAAGCCCTCCATTCTGACCGTTCGCGACCACTCTCACACCATTGCACTTCATGAAGGACGAGCATGCTGACTCATAAGTACGCAACTGCGCGCGAGGCTTTGCTGGACAAAATTCGCTATGTCCAGGACTTTCCCGAGGAGGGGGTGCTGTTCGAGGATCTGACGCCCGTTCTCGCGGACCCGGACGCCTTCCATATTGTGGTAGACGAGCTCGCGGCCGCCTGCCAGGAGCTGGGCGCGGATATGATCGGTGGCCTTGACGCCCGTGGATTCCTCTTAGGTTCCGCGGTTGCCTACAAGTTGGGCCTGGGTGTGCTGGCCATCCGCAAGAAGGGCAAGCTGCCACCGCCTGTCTACACCGAGGAATACAGCCTCGAATACGGTTCGGCGGCGCTGGAAATCCCGAAGAACGGTGCGGATCTGCGTGGAAAGAAGATTGTGCTTGTCGATGACGTGTTGGCTACCGGGGGTACTTTGGTGGGCGCGCGCAAGCTCATCGAGTCCGCAGGCGGCGAGGTCGCGGGCAACGTTGTCGTCATTGAGGTTGATGGGTTGGGCGGCCGTGACAAGCTCGATGATCGTCCTCTGGTCGTTATTGGTGCAGAAAAGGAGTAGAAAGGATTAAACTTCTTTCTACGTTCCATAAGCCTTTAACGAGGGGTGACCATGACAGATTCGCAGACACCTCAATCTAAGGCCGCGCGCCCACCACGCCGTAGTCAGGGCACGGTGCGCAGTATGTCGGCGCGTCTCGCACGTTCACTGACGGGCTCCAAGATTAAGGCCAACCCGGTTTTAGATCCGCTGTTGAGCATTCACCGGGAGTTCCACCCGAAGGCAGACGTTGAGCTGCTTAATCGCGCCTACGCTAAGGCCGAGGAGCTTCACGAGGGAGTTTTCCGCAAGTCGGGTGACCCGTACATTACGCACCCGCTCGCAGTCGCGACCATCGCGGCGGAGATTGGCATGGACACCACCACGGTGGTGGCGGCGCTCTTGCACGACACGGTGGAAGACACCGATTACTCCCTGGAAGACCTCAACAAGGAGTTCGGCCCCGAGGTAGCCCGGCTTGTCGACGGCGTAACTAAGCTCGACAAGGTTGCCCTCGGCGCCGCCGCGGAGGCGGAGACGATCCGCAAGATGATCGTCGCCATGTCCCAGGACCCACGCGTCCTAGTGATTAAGGTGTGCGACCGGTTGCACAACATGCGCACCATGCGCTTCCTGCCGCCGGAAAAGCAGGCGAAGAAGGCCAGGCAGACCCTGGACGTCATCGCGCCGCTGGCGCACCGCCTCGGCATGGCGTCGGTGAAGTGGGAGCTTGAAGACCTCTCCTTTGCAATCTTGTACCCCAAGAAGTACGACGAGGTCGTGCGCATGGTGGCCCAGCGCGCGCCCTCCCGGGACCGGGCTCTCAAAGAGATCTCCGCTCAGGTGTCCAAGGCGTTGAAAGACAACGGCATCCAAGCAGAGGTCATGGGACGACCAAAGCACTACTGGTCGATTTATCAGAAGATGATGGTCCGCGGCCGCGACTTTAATGAGATCTTCGATCTCGTCGGCATCCGCATTTTGGTCGACGACATCAACAACTGCTACGCCGCCATCGGCGTCGTGCACTCGCTGTATTCCGCTCTGCCGGGGCGGTTCAAGGACTATATTTCTTCTCCGCGCTTCGGCGTGTACCAGTCCCTGCACACTACTGTGGTGACCGGCGGCGGCACGACGTTGGAGGTGCAGGTGCGGACGCACGAGATGCACTACAACGCGGAGTTCGGCGTGGCCGCGCACTGGCGTTACAAGGAGACCAAGGGCAAGAACGGCTCTGGTAACGAAGAAGTAGCGCAGATGTCCTGGATGCGGCAGCTGCTGGACTGGCAGAAGGAAGCGGCGGATCCCAACGAGTTCTTGGATTCATTGCGCTATGACTTAACGGCCAAGCAGATCTTCGCCTTCACTCCTAAGGGCGACGTGGTGAACCTGCCGGCCGGTTCGACGCCCGTCGACTTCGCCTATGCCGTGCACACCGAGGTGGGACACCGTTGCATTGGCGCCAAGGTGAACGGCAAGCTCGTTGCTCTGGAGTCCAAGCTGAAGTCCGGTGACAAGGTCGAGGTCTTTACCTCCAAGGATCCCAATGCCGGGCCCTCGCGGGACTGGCAGGACTTCATCGTGTCCCCACGCGCCAAAGCGAAGGTGCGGCAGTGGTTCGCTAAGGAGATGCGTAATGAGAACTTGGAGGCCGGGCGCGACGCCTTGGCCGCCGAGGTTCAGCGCGGCGGGCTGCCACTACACAGGCTGTTTACCGCGTCGTCGATGAAGCAGGTGGCCAACCAGCTGCACTTCGATGATGTGGACGCGCTATACACCGCCATTGGTGCCGGAACCATCTCAGCACATCACGTGTCCAACCAGTTGATGGCCATGTTTGGGGATCAAGACGATGCGGTTGACGCCTTGGCCGCTCGCACGCCGTTCTCTGAGCTAATCGGCTCCAAGGCGCAGGAGTCCGCGGATTCCAAGTCTGGCACGGGCATCCTCGTGGATGGCAGCCCCGATGTCATGGCCAAAATGGCCAAGTGCTGCCAGCCTGTACCGGGAGACCAGATCTTTGGTTTCGTGACCCGTGGCGGTGGAGTTTCGGTGCACCGAGTGGACTGCAGTAATGCAGAGAAGCTGAAGCAAGAGCCGGAGCGACTTATGAACGTCGAGTGGGCGTCGTCCACGCCTTCCGACGGCGCGTTTGCAGCCACGCTGCAGCTGGAGGCGCTGGATCGCCAGGGCTTGTTGTTTGAGCTCACCCGGGTGATGAGCGAGTCCAAGCTATCGGTGTTGTCGATGAACTCCCAAGCGACTGACGACCATATTGCTACGGTGCGGTTTACCTTTACGGTGTCGGACACCAAACAGTTGGGCGCGTTAATCACTACGTTGCGCAATACGGAGGGCGTGTTCGACGTCTACCGCGTGACGGCCTAGCAATAAGCCTGGGGGTGCCGGGTGTAGTCACATCTGCCACTCCAATCACAGTAGCGATCACACTTTTGGGGCTAGTACGCGTGGCGGGGGAGTGAACTGTATGGCCACCGCCCCAACCCAGGGTAAATCTCAAGTGAATTTGTTATCTATTCGTGGTAAACCTGCAGATTGGCCGTGATGTTGCCGGTTGTGGGAGTGCTCGGGCGAACTTAATTAAAGCTATAAATTTCACTGTAGGAATACGTACACGCCCACAACATCTTTCAGGAGCATTACCCGTGAGCACGAACCGCCGCTTTGGCCGTATGCTAGCTGCCTCGACTGCAGCTGCTACCGCCTTCACCCTCGCACCCGTCGCCATGGCCCAGGAGACCGTCGAGTTCTCCCTGTCCAACTTCACTGACTTCCACGGTCACCTCGAAGAGAGCGTCGGCGGTGACCTGACCACCAGCGAGATGGGCGCAGCCCGCCTCTCCGCGCTGGCTAAGCACGTCAATGAGGGCCAGGAGTACGCCCTGCTGTCGTCTGGCGACAACGTCGGCGGCTCCGCGTTCGTCTCCGCTATCTCTGAGGACGAGTACACCATCCAGGCGCTCAACGCTATGGGCGTTGACTACTCTGCCGTGGGCAACCACGAGTTCGACAAGGGCTACTCCGATCTCACCAGCCGTATCCAGCCGAAGTCCGAGTTCCCCATCCTCGGTGCGAACGTGTACAAGGGCACCGAGCGCGCTCTCGAGCCGTACAAGATTGAAGAGCTCAACGGCGTGAAGGTAGCCATCGTCGGCACCGTCACCGAGGCCACCGCTCAGAAGGTCTCCCCAGCCGCGCTTGAAGGCATCAGCTTCACCGACCCGGCAGAGGAGACCAACAAGGTCGCCAAGGAACTCAAGGCCTCCGGCAAGGCTGACGTCGTTGTCGCTCTCATGCACGAAGACGCTGAGGGCATGAAGGACAAGTTCAGCGCCGACGTGGACGTCGTCTTCGGTGGCGACACCCACCAGAAGACCATGGGCACCACCCCGATGCCTTACGCGCAGTCCCTCGAGTACGGCAAGGTCCTCACCGACCTCGACATTACCTACGACAAGACCGCTAAGAAGATCGTCGATGTCAAGCAGAAGCAGTACACCTACGAAGATGCTGCAGCGCTCACTCCGGACGCGGCCGTCGCATCCATCGTTTCTGAGGCGAAGGCTAAGGCCGAGGAGCTCGGCGAGAACGTTGTTGCGAGCGTCGACAAGCCGATGTTCCGTGGCTCCGACGAGGGCAAGGAATCCGGCTCCAACCGCGGCGTTGAGTCCACCCTCAACAACATCCTGGCCCAGGCCAGCCTCGTTGCCCTCGAGCAGGAGACCGGCCAGGACATCGACTTCGGCGTCATGAATGCCGGCGGCGTTCGCGCTGACCTCGCCGCTGGCGACGTCACCTACTCCGAGGCTTTCGCCGTGCAGCCTTTCGGCAACGGCATCGCCTACGCAGAATTCTCCGGCGAAGAGATCCTCAAGGCCCTGGAAAACCAGTGGAAGGCTGAGGACGAAAAGCGCCCACGCCTGTCCATGGGTCTGTCCCAGAACGTGACCTACACCTACAACCCGGAGGCACCGCGCGGTGAGAAGATCATCAACGTCATGATTGACGGTGAGAAGCTGGACCCGGCTGCCACCTACACCGTGGCTGGCTCCACCTTCCTCCTGCGCGATGGCGGGGACGGCTACTTCTCCGAGGGCGACGCCGAGAACCTGGTCGACGTTGGCCTGATGGACGTCGACGGTTTCATCAAGTACCTCAAGGCCGACGAGGCTGCGGTGCCGGAAGGCCAGCAGGCTGTGGGCGTGAAGGCTCCGGAGACCGCTGAGGCAGGCGAGACCATCACAGTTGACCTGAGCTCCCTGAACTACACCACCGAGGGCGAGCCAATGGCGACCACCGCCACCGTTGCCCTGGGCGACGAGACCGTTGAAGCAGCCATCGATAACGCGGCCCAGGAGGGCGACGCACAGTTCGGTGAGCGCGGCCGCGCTTCCGTCCAGCTGACCGTTCCTGAGGACGTCTGTGGCGAGCAGAACTTGCTCATCACCACCGACTCCAAGACCACCGTTATGCACCCCATCACCATCGGTGACCCGGCCGAGTGCCCAGAGCCAAACGGCGGCTCCACCGGATCCGCTGACGGTTCCTCCACCGGTTTCGGCATCGCGGCTATCGCGGGCCTCATCGCTGCTGTCTTGGGCGTGCTGAACTTCGGCACCGACATGAACTGGAACATCATCCCGGCACCGGTTCGCAAGGCTGTCAAGGACTTCCGCGCTTCGATGGGTTCCTCCCGTTAAAGCGTTTACGTCTCAGACTTAACCCACACTAGGCGGCAACCACCTCGGTTGCCGCCTTGTGCGATCTCATGGGTAAGAAACACCGTCATAAGTATTGGGCGCGCAGGTAGTCGTGTGCCTATTGAACGCCATAGAGAAGCCATAGCTCACCGAGTAGGGTGGAGGCTTGTGAGTTTCTGGGAATTGATTGGGCAAGAACTGCGATTCCAGTTGGGAATCGCTCCGCAACGCATCCTCGCGGTTGTGCTGGCCTCGGTAGGCATCTACCTGGCCTTCATGATTTTGGTGAAGCTCTTTGGCTCGCGGGTGTTGGTGTCCATGACAGCATCGGATGCGGTGATCATCATTATGTTCGGTGCCGTCGCCGGCCGCGTTATCGTGGGCAATCCGCCCACGTTGGCCTCCGGCGTTATTGGCTTGACTGTCTTGATGATTCTCGAGGCTGCGTTTGGCACCGTGAGGCGCTACGTTGCCTGGTCGAAGTTCATCGACCGCAGTCCCGTGCTCTTGGTCTATAACGGCCGCATGATTGCGGAGAACCAGACTTACAGCCACGTGACCGACAGCGATATCTACTCGGCCGTACGCAAGGCGGGGTACGGCCGACTAGCAGACGTCCAGGTGATGATCTTGGAGCCCGCCGGGCACCTAAGCGTCATTGGCATGGACAAGCAGCTTAACGCAAAGGTATTCAAAGGAGTCCGTGGCGCCGAGAAATACATTTTGACCGACTCGGGACCCGATCACCGTAAGCGGCCGCCCCACAAGGACAGTTAGGTGGAACCTAACTCTGCTTCGTCACGTTGAAATTAAAAAGGCCACGCCCGTGAGGGCGTGGCCTAATTGTTAGCGGCGGGAAACCGCTGTGCGGTTTACTTCAGGAAGTACTTGGAAACGAAACCGAAGATAGTGCCCAGGACGCCGATAACAGCGGTAACGACGCCAATCCACTCCTTGATCTCCTTCGGGTCAGCGGAGGAGCCGCCCTCGTCCGGCTTGGTGGTCTCCTTCGGAGCCTCGGAGGTGGTGGTAGCGGTGGTGGTCTCAGCAGCGAAAGCAGCCGGAGCAGCAACGGCGCCGGTGGTGGAGACGGTCAGAGCGGTAGCAGCGGCAACGATTGCCTTGCGGGAAAAGAGCTTCATGGTATTAAATCCTTCGAAAATCGTGGTCGACCAAAGTCTTCACTCATGGTAGTGCCCCTGCCAGGCTTTGGCAAGGACATCAAGTAGAAATCTTTAAGAATTCTAAGCAACCTTCGCGGACTTGATCTTGACCTCTTGAGCAGGCTCACCATCGCCCATTGCGGTGGAGTCACCCTTCACACCGGCCTCGGCAACCTTGTCGATTGTCTTCAGACCTTCTTCGCTGATCTGGCCGAAGTAGGTGTAGTCAGGTGCGAGCGGGGAATCCTTGTAGTTGAGGAAGAACTGGGAGCCGTTGGTATCGCGGCCCTTCTTGTCCTTGCCAGCATTGGCCATCGCGATGGAACCGCGAGGATAGATCACCGGATCGGTGGAACCATTGGCCTCGTCCGTCGGGTACTCGTTCGCGAAGGTAAAACCAGGGCCGCCGGAGCCCTTGCCCGTGGGATCGCCACACTGCAGCACGAAGATACCGGACGTGGTCATGCGGTGGCACACTGTGTCGTCGTAGTAGCCTTCATCAGCCAGGTGCTCAATGGCGTTGACGGTACACGGCGACGCAGCGCGGTCAAGCTCCATGCCAATCTTGCCCTGGTTGGTGTTCAAGGTGACGTTCACAGTTCCCTTGGCAGAGACATCCTTAGTCTTAGGCTTGGAAACCTTCTTCGCGGCCTTCTCCTTGCTGTCGACGTAGTCGCACTTCACGGTAGCCGGAAGAGCCTTTGCACGCTTCATCGCCAGGGGCTCGCCCTGCGGAGTCTGCTCCTCGCTTTGCTTCTCTGACTCTGTGGCGCTGTCAGCCTGGATCTGCTCCGGCGAAGGCTCGCGTGTGGCCAAGTAAGTGATGCCGCCGGCAATGGCGAGGATGGCGAGCAGCGACCACAGGACAACGCCGAAGGGGCGCGCCTTTTCTTTGCGCTCGCGGGATTTTAGTTCACGCTGCAGCGAGCCGAGGGCTTCTTCGCTGCGTTTGCGGTTGTCCGACACAGGTAGTCCTACCTTCTGGTGCGTTTGAAATTGCTAAGAGATTGCAGTCGTCAATTGATTCTAGCGGCACTAACCATCGGAGCTGTAGCGAGGTACCCGTGGGCGTGGCTATTGTGGGGCACATGGCCAACGTAACTTTCAAGAACGAACCGACGACCACCGTAGGAAACCTCCCCGTCGAGGGCGACCAGCTGCCGAACTTGACCCTGGTGGGCACCGACCTGTCCGAGATTAATACCTCCGAGTTCCAGGGTAAGCGCCTGGTGATCTCCACCTTCCCGTCCGTGGACACCGGCACCTGCGCCCAGACGCTGCGCACCTTCAACGAGAAGGCCGCTTCCCTGGACAACACCGTGGTGCTCAATGCCTCCAAGGACCTCCCGTTCGCTCAGGCGCGCTTCTGCGCCGCCGAGGGTATCGAGAACGTTGAGGTGGGTTCCGCGTTCCGTACCAGCTTCGGCGAAGAGCTCGGGGTGACTCTCGAGGGCAGCCCACTGAAGGGCCTGTTGACCCGCGCCGTCATCGTGACCGATACCGACCACAAGGTCACCTACGTTCAGCTCGTGGAGGAAATTTCTGAGGAGCCGGACTACGACGCCGTCATCGCCGCGTTGAACTAAAGCTCCTGACGGAGAAGCCCACACCGGCAGCACAGCGGCCAACGCCGCGCCGTTTCGGAGTAAGTTGTTGGAAGGCAGCACCCGTGGGTGCTGCCTTTTTCGTGCGCGGAACGCGCTAGAGTAGGAGCCTATGGACATCACAGGTTTTGTGGCGGGACCGTATAAGACGAATACGTACCTGCTCTCGGCGAATGGCCGCGGCGTCGTCATCGATCCGGGCATGCATGCCGCGTCCCGGGTAGATTCCTGGCTTGCGGAGAACCAGCTGGAGCTAGACGCCGTCGTGTTGACTCACGGCCATCTGGATCACACCCGCGAGGCCGGCGACGTGGCGAAAAAGTATTCGGTTCCGGTCTATATTCACGGCGAGGATGCCTTCATGCTTGATGACGGCGCCGGGGTGTCCACCGAATCCCAGATTCTTTTCGATGCCAAGAACATGGTGCCCATCGACGATCTTCGCCTCCTGGATGACGGCGCTGATTTCCAGATAGTCGGCCAGAAGTTCCGCCTAGTCCATGCGCCAGGGCACTCCCCAGGCAGCGTGGTGTTCGTCGGCGACGAGTTTGCCATCACCGGCGATGTGTTGTTCCGCGGCTCGATTGGTCGTACCGACCTGCAGCACTCTGACCCTGCCGCGATGGACAAGTCCCTGGCCACGTTGTGCGATGCCCTCG
The DNA here is from genome assembly GCF_014217255.1 of Corynebacterium incognita. Classification (NCBI taxonomy): domain Bacteria; kingdom Bacillati; phylum Actinomycetota; class Actinomycetes; order Mycobacteriales; family Corynebacteriaceae; genus Corynebacterium; species Corynebacterium incognitum. Next base: position 176,252 of record NZ_CP059404.1, on the reverse strand, counting down.
ACGATCAGCTGGCTCTGCTGCCAGGCCACGGGCCCACCACAACGATGCGCAATGAGCGCATGACTAATCCGTTCCTGTTAAACCTTCGCACGCCTTAAGCGTTCAGTGAAAGAAGAGAGATTCCCGTGAGCGACAAAAAGAAGTTTCAAGCCCTGTCTGCCCCCAAGGGCGTTCCGGACTACGTGCCGCCGCAGTCCGAGGTGTTTTACCACGTGCGCGATGAAATGGTCCGGCAAGCGCACATCTCTGGCTTTCAGCACATTGAACTGCCGATTTTCGAGGACACCACGCTGTTTGCCCGCGGCGTGGGCGAGTCCACCGATGTGGTGAGCAAAGAGATGTACACCTTCGCTGACCGCGGTGAGCGTTCCGTAACCCTTCGCCCGGAGGGCACCGCCGGCGTGATGCGTGCGGTGATTCAGCACGGGTTGGACCGTGGCCAGCTTCCGGTCAAGCTCAACTACTTTGGGCCGTTCTTTCGCTACGAGCGCCCACAAGCGGGCCGCTACCGTCAGCTGCAGCAGGTGGGCGTGGAGGCGATCGGTGTCGACGACCCGGCTCTCGACGCCGAGGTCATCGCGTTGGCCGATCGCTCCTACCGCGCCTTGGGCCTGTCCGGTTTTCGACTGGAATTGACGAGCCTTGGAGACGCCAATTGTCGTCCGGCGTACCGGGAGAAGCTACAGGAATTCCTGTTTAAGCTGCCCTTGGACGAGGAGACCCGCAAGCGTGCGGAACTCAACCCCCTGCGCGTGCTCGATGATAAGCGTGAGGAGGTCCGCGAGATGACGGCTGACGCGCCGCTCATGCTGGATCACCTCGACGGCCCGTGCCGCGAGCACTTTGAGACCGTTACTGGGCTCCTTGACGACATGGGAGTGCCGTACGAGATTAACCCGCGCATGGTCCGTGGCTTGGACTACTACACCAAGACCACCTTCGAGTTCGTGCACGATGGTCTCGGCGCACAGTCCGGCATTGGCGGTGGCGGGCGTTACGACGGCCTGATGGCCCAGCTCGGCGGGCAGAACCTCTCGGGCATTGGTTACGGCCTAGGCGTAGATCGCACCGTGCTCGCGATGGAAGCGGAAGGTATCACCGTCGACTCTTCGATCCACCGCGTGGACGTCTACGGCGTCGCGTTGGGCGCTGAGGCCAAGAAGAAAATGACCGTGCTGGTCAACGATCTGCGCCTCAAGGGCTTCACCTGCGACATGTCCTTCGGTGACCGTGGCCTGAAGGGCGCAATGAAGGGCGCGAACCGTGCCGGTGCGCGCTACACCTTGGTGCTCGGTGAGCAGGAGCTTGCCGACGGCAACGTAGCGGTCAAGGACATGGAGGCTGGGGAGCAGGAGTCCGTTGCGCTCGGCGACGTCGTCAGCTTCCTCGGGCAGCGCCTCGGCGCCCTTAAATAGGCGCTTGAGCACCGTTCGCTCAGCGCCGTAAGGCGTCTGGTGGCACCGTTCGCTCAGCGCCGTAAGGCGCTTAGCAGTTGACCTGGCTGACGGGCAGGCCCAGTGTTTTGGCCAGGCCGCCCATGGAGGTCTCTTTGTACTTGGAGAGCATGTCGCGGCCAGTCTCCGCCATGGTTTGAACGGCGTCGTCCAAGCTCACGTGGTGGGTGCCTTCACCCATGAGCGCGAGGCGCGCGGCGTTGATGGCTTTGACCGCGCCGATGGCGTTGCGCTCGATGCAGGGGATCTGCACCAGACCGCCCACCGGATCGCAGGTCAGCCCAAGGTTGTGCTCGAGGGCAATTTCAGCGGCGTTTTCCACCTGAGCCGGGGTGCCGCCGAGAATCTCGGCGAGACCGGCGGCCGCCATGGAGCAGGCCGAGCCGACCTCGCCCTGGCAGCCGACCTCGGCGCCGGAGATCGAGGCGTTCTGCTTGATGATCATGCCCACGGCGCCGGCGGTGAGCATGTATTTACGCGCTTCGGTGCGGGTGAAGTCCGGGCGGAAATCGCGAGCATAATGCAGCACGGCCGGGATGATGCCGGAGGCGCCGTTGGTTGGGGCGGTGATGACACGACCACCGGCGGCGTTCTGCTCATTGACAGCCAGTGCATAAAGGTTGACCCACTCCATGGCGGAAAATCCGCAAGAGCGGTCTTCGGCGCGCTCGAGGAGCTGGCGGTAGACCTGCGGCGCGCGACGGGGGACCCGCAGTCCGCCGGGTAGCTCGCCGGTGTGGCTAATCCCCGCGGTGACACACTCGCGCATGACATCCCACACCTTGTCGAGGTGGGCATACACGGCATCAAGGCCGCCGTCGTCCTTGTGCAGGACGGCCTCGTTGGCGGCAACGACCTCCCAGATGGAGAGTCCGGAATCCTGGCAGTGCTGAAGCAGTTCGTTGCCGGAGGTGAATTCGTAAGGCACGCGGTATTCCACGTGGGCCGCGGCCACACCGGCGGGAACCTCGTCCCTGGAGGCCACCTCCGCGTCCAGCTCCGCACGGGACAGGATGAAGCCACCGCCCACGGAAAAGTATTCGGCGCCCTCAGCCAGGACGTTGCCGGCGGCGTCCCAGGCGCTCAAGATGAGGCAGTTGGGATGCTCCGGAACCGGTGTGTTGTTGAACTCAATCGAATAGTCCATCTCACCGGCAGGGCCCGTGATGTGTCCCTCCGCGGGGATGACATCATTGGGGCCCGGCTTGACGTCCTCCGGCACGTTCATCGGCGTCCAGCCAACAAGGCCCAAGATGGAGGCGCGGTCCGTGGCGTGGCCCTTGCCTGTTGCGGAGAGGGAACCGCGCAGCTCGATGTGTACCTTCGCTGGATCCTGGGGCAGGGATTCGACAAACGCTTTAGCAGCGCGCATAGGGCCCACAGTGTGTGAAGAGGAGGGACCAATGCCAATGCTGAAGATGTCAGTGACGCTAATCGTCATAGTGTGGGATTCTCCTTCGTTGAGTATCGCCAGGTGTGTTGCCAGTCATATTACCGATCGAAGTGCGGGTGTGGTTACTATGGCAGGGCTTGCGGGTGGTGCAGGGGTGGGATCAGGGCTGTTCGTTACCGCCGAAATTCTTCAGCATCTCGCTCATCGGCGTAAATGCCTGGTCTGGGGCAGTAGCTCCCCGCCGCTGCGGCTCATTTTCATTCAGGGTTGTGGTCTGCGTACCAGCGAGACCGGCGACCGCGGTCGTGGTGTCCACCATATGCTGGGACAGTTCCTGCGCCGCCCGCCGGACGCGGCCGTCGTGTCCCAAGCCCTCTTCGGAGCCGAAGTCCTCAGTGGCGAAGAATACAGCCGTGGGCATGACGAGGGCGCCGAGGTAACTCATGAGCGGTCGAACGGCATGTTCCAGCATGAGAGAGTGCCTGGCGGTGCCTGCGGTGGCGCCGATGATGGTGGGCAGGTTCGCCAGCGCCTTCTTGTCCAGCACGTCGAAGAACATCTTGAACAGACCGGAATAGCTCGCCTGGAACACCGGGGTGACCGCAATGAGGCCGTCGGCGTCGGTAAGCGCTTTCTTCGCGGCGTCGAGAAGCGGCGTTGGTGCGCCAAAGTTGGAATAGGCCGCCGTCAGATCTGCGAGAAGCTCCTTGAGCTCCACGTGGGTGATGGTGAGGTCCTCGCCTCGGGCCGTGACCTGGGCGCGGACGGCGGCGCTGAGGTCGTCGGCAAGCTTTGAGGTCGTGGACGGGGTTGATAGCCCCGCGGAGAGGACGACGAGATTGCGCATGGTTCCTCCTTACTATGGGCGCGGGCGGGGGCTAGCCGCGTTGGGTGGGATCGACGAAGTGGTGCGGGTGGTTGCGATCTGCCTTCAAGGTGGCGTGGGTCGGCGGATCGGACGGAACGTGCTCCGGGCGGCGCGCCTCCATGCGGCGGCGCAGCTCGGGGACCACCTGGGTGCCCAGGAGCTCAATCTGGTTGAGAACCACCTCCTCAGGCAGGCCGGCATGGTCAATGAGGAACAACTGGCGCTGGTAGTCGCCCACCCAGTCGGCGAACTGCATGGTGCGCTCAACAACCTGCTCCACGGTTCCCACCGTCAGTGGGGTCATGTCCGTGAATTCCTCGAGACTCGGACCGTGACCGTACACCGGGGCGTTGTCGAAGTAGGGGCGGAAGAACTTCTTTGCCGCCTCTTCGGACTCGCCGATGAACACCTGGCCGCCCAGACCCACGATGGCTTGGTCGGCGCGGCCGTGTCCGTAGGACTCAAAACGGCGGCGGTACATGTCCACCATCTTGGCGGTGTGCTCCTTGTTCCAGAAGATGTTGTTGTGGAAGAAGGCATCGCCGTAGAAACCAGCCTGTTCAGGAATCTGGACGGAACGGATGGAGCCGTGCCAGACGAAAGGTGGGGTGTCATCCAGTGGGGACGGGGTCGAGGTATAGCCCTGGAGTGGAGTGCGGAACTTGCCCTGCCACGTGATGTTCTTTTCGCGCCAGAGGCGACGGAGGAGGTGGTAGTTCTCTATGGCCAAGGGGATGCCCTGGCGGATGTCCTTGCCGAACCACGGGTACACCGGTCCGGTGTTGCCACGGCCCATCATGAGATCCACGCGGCCGCCGGAGGCGTGTTGCAAGAACGCGAAATCTTCGGCGATTTTGAGGGGATCGTTGGTGGTAATGAGCGTTGTCGCGGTGGAGAGCTGGAGGTGCTTGGTCTGTGCGGCGATATATCCCAGGTGGGTGGTCGGCGAAGACGGCACGAACGGCGGGTTGTGGTGCTCGCCGGTGGCGAAGACGTCGAGGCCAACTTCCTCGGCTTTGAGGGCGTACTTGGTAATCGAGCGGATGCGCTCGGCCTCGGTGGGGGTGGTGCCGTTGGTTGGGTCAGTGGTGACGTCGCCGATGGTGAAGATTCCGAATTGCATGACGGTTCCTTTGCTCGTGGGTTTCTATGTCATGTCAACAAGTTTGTGGCCGTGCAATTCCCGTGAGGGGTAGGCGGGGTGAACGCGGTGGGACTACAGGGCGGGCTTACAGGGCGTCGACAAGCACGTGCAAGTCCCGCGGTGAAATGACCCGGATGGGCCTTTGATCGGGCTTGCCGTGCTCGCTGATGATGAGCGCACGCGGGGTCTCGCCGTGATTGCCGGGTTTGGTAAGTAGCTCGTAGGCCTCGAGGGCGGTCGCGTCGCGGTGGACAATGAGCGCCCGTTCGTGGTCCTTGAGATAATCGAGAAGGTCGCTCACGTGAGAAGACGCAAGGTCATCGTCGACGTGGTGGGCGACCCAGCGCGCGACGGCGTTCATGGTGAGCAGTCGCACGAAGCGGCCATCATCGTAGACGGGAATCTGCGAGACGTCGTGCTCCCGAATGATGTCAAGCACGGTAGCGACGTTGTCATCCGGGTCGACGGTGAGGACTTTCTGCGGCGGCAGGAGGGACAGCGCCAGGGGAGGCGTGAGGAGCTTGTTGCGGATGTCAATGATGTCCGCCACGACGTCCTCGTGGGGGCTGGCGGTGGGCTGGTCGCCGTAATACTGGCCATGCGAAATGGCGTTGCGTAGTTTGGCAAAGTCCTTGAGCTGCGCGGCCTGCTCGTCGGTGAGCATGTGTTTGTTTTTGGACCACTCGACGAGCTTCCAAAAAGGCTGGCTGTCGCCGGCGTTGAGTGTGTCCCGGAGGTGGGACTCGATGTCGTTGAAGGCGGCGAGAAAGGTAGTGGCGCGGTCGGTCATGGACTCCACTGTATTGGAAGGATGCGCGGGGTGCGGCGGGCTTGAACAGCCAAAAAGTTTCTCGAGAGGCCTTTTCGAGGGGGGACCGTCAAGCGGTGAATGCATCACCCTCGATTGTAGAAAGTGGTGCATTTTTATGGCCACGGTACGCCGTTCGCGCCTCAGGGCACGGGAAAAATTTTGCCCACTCTGGCCAGAATCGTTTCCGATCGGCCGTGAGTGGGTAAAAATGACGCGCTGTGCAACGCGGCGGGTATTAACCCTTGTACACCCCGCGGCCCAGGGTGTCGCACTGGCTCATCTTGCCGGACTGGTAGCCGGCAAGGAAGGCGTTCTGGCGATCCTTGGAGGAACCGTGGGTCCACAGATCCGGGCGGACCTGGCCCTGGGTGCGCTGCTGGATGTTGTCATCGCCGACCGCGCGGGCGGACTCGAGTGCGGTCTTGACCTGCTCCTCGGTGAGGGGCTCCAACAGGGCGTTTTCGCCCTTGTCCGCGTGGTGGGCCCACAGCCCTGCGTAGCAGTCTGCCTGCAGCTCAACCTTCACTGCGTTCGAGTCTTCGCCCGGCTGGTTGTAGTTGGACAAGCGCAGGGTGCCTTCAATCTGCTGAATGTGGTGGCCGAACTCGTGGGCCACGATGTACATCTGCGCGAACGGGGCGTCGGAGCCGCCCAGCTGCTCCAGCTGGCTAAAGAAGGAGGTATCGAAGTAGGCGCTCTGATCGCCCGGGCAGTAGAAGGGGCCCGTGGAAGAAGACGCCATGCCGCAGCCGGAGTTGGTGGAGTTCTGGAAGATGACCAGGCCCGGCTCGGTGTATTCCAAGCCCGCCTGATCGCGGAGCATCTCGGTCCACACGTTATCCAAAGATTGCGCGGTGAATGCAACGCGGCAGTCGGCATGGTTGTTGCCGTCTTCCGCGGTTGTGCAGTGCTGGTATTGGCTGCCTTCTGCCTTGGGGAGCTCTTGCTGCCCGCCGCCGGATACGAGTCCGCCCAAATCGTTAGGGTTGCCGCCGAGGAGGAGGAAGAGTCCAATGAGGAGGAGGGAGCCGATGCCGCCGCCGGCCGCGATTGTGCCGCCGCGGCCGCCACCGCCTCGGGTGGTTTGTGCTCGGTCTCCAAAGTCTGCGCCTTCTCTGAAAGTCATACTCAAAATACTGCCACACCTAGTCGGGAAACGCTGGCATAGACCGAGTACACTGGGCGCGATAGAGAATGCCCGAAACGGGAACATGTACAGGCTGGAAGGAAGTAACAACGCGTGTTGCGCACTCACCTAGCGGGGGAACTCCGCAAAGATATTGCAGGTCAGTCGGTAACTTTGACAGGTTGGGTATCCCGCCGCCGAGACCATGGTGGTGTGATCTTCATCGACTTGCGTGACCGCTCCGGTTTGGCGCAGGTAGTTTTCCGCGAGTCTGAGGTTGCGGAGCGCGCCCACGATCTGCGGTCGGAATACTGCATCAAGGTCACCGGCGTCGTCGAGGCACGCCCGGAGGGCTCCGAGAACCCGAACCTGCCGTCGGGTGAGATCGAGGTGAACGTCGCTGAGTTGGAGGTGCTCAACAAGTCCGAGGCACTCCCGTTCCAGATCGATGACCCGTCCACGTCCGGCGAGGTGGGCGAAGAGGCCCGCCTGCGCTACCGCTACCTGGACCTGCGCCGTAAGTCCCAGGGTGACGCTCTGCGCCTGCGCTCTGCCGCCAACCGCGCCGCGCGCGAGGTGTTGGACCGCCACGACTTCACCGAGATCGAGACCCCGACGCTGACCCGCTCCACCCCGGAGGGTGCGCGTGACTTCTTGGTTCCGGCGCGCCTGAAGCCGGGCTCCTGGTACGCCCTGCCGCAGTCCCCGCAGCTGTTTAAGCAGCTGCTCATGGTGGCCGGCATGGAACGCTACTACCAGATCGCGCGCTGCTACCGCGACGAGGATTTCCGCGCGGATCGCCAGCCGGAGTTCACCCAGCTGGACGTCGAGATGTCCTTCGTGGACCAGGATGACGTCATCGCCCTGGCGGAGGAGATCCTCGTGGAGCTGTGGAAGCTCATTGGTTACGAGATCACCACCCCGATCCCCCGCATGACCTACGAGCACGCCATGAAGTACTACGGTTCGGACAAGCCAGATCTGCGCTTCGACATCAAGATCACCGAATGCACCGAGTTCTTCAAGGACACCACCTTCCGCGTGTTCCAGAACGAGTACGTGGGTGCCGTCGTGATGGAGGGCGGGGCCTCCCAGCCGCGCCGCCAGTTTGATGCATGGCAGGAATGGGCGAAGCAGCGCGGTGCCAAGGGCTTGGCGTACATCACCATCGCTGAGGACGGCACCCTGGGCGGCCCGGTGGCCAAGAACATCACCGACGCTGAGCGCGACGGCATCGCCGCACACGTTGGTGCGAAGCCGGGCGACGCTATCTTCTTCGCCGCCGGCGACACCAAGTCTTCCCGCGCGCTGCTCGGCGCGGCCCGTGGTGAGATCGCCCGCAAGCTGGACCTCATCAAGGACGGCGACTGGGCATTCACCTGGGTTGTTGACGCCCCGCTGTTCGAGCCTTCAGCGGACGCCACCGCCTCCGGCGACGTGGCTCTGGGTAACTCCACGTGGACCGCGGTGCACCACGCTTTTACCTCCCCGAAGCCGGAATGGAAGGACTCCTTCGACTCCAACCCGGGCGAGGCCACCGCGTACGCGTACGACATCGTGTGCAACGGCAACGAAATCGGCGGCGGCTCCATTCGTATCCACGAGCGCGACGTCCAGGAGCGCGTTTTCAAGGTGATGGGCATTACCGAGGAAGAGGCCCGCGAGAAGTTCGGCTTCCTGCTGGACGCCTTCGCCTTTGGCGCTCCGCCGCACGGCGGCATCGCCTTCGGTTGGGACCGCATCGTGTCCCTGCTGGGCGGCTTCGATTCCATTCGTGACGTCATCGCCTTCCCGAAGTCCGGCGGCGGCGTGGACCCGCTGACCGACGCCCCGGCGCCGATTCCGGCCGCGCAGCGCAAGGAGACCGGCGTGGACTTCAAGCCGGAGAAGAAAGACGCACAGAAGGCGGCGAAGTAGTCGATAGAAATCGTGGAGGCGAGCGAGCAGGAGAAGGGAGCGGAAACTAGTGGTGAGCCAGCTTGACCATGACGATGTCGTGGACATTGCACAGAATTTGTTGTCGTCCCGTTTCGGCGGCTCGCAGCAGCTCAGCGACATCGAAGATCTCGGTGGCTCGGGCAACGCCATTGTTCTGCGAGCGCGGGTGGCCAACTCACCGTTCCTGCCGCACCGCACGGTGGTGCTGAAGTACACCCCGGAGTCCGGCAATGCCTTCGACGACGCCTCCCTCGTCCGCGAAATTGTGGCCTACCAGTACACCACGTCGTTGCCCGCCGAGGTACGCCCGGGGCCGCTGCTGTTGGCCCATGACTTGGAGCGTCGCATTGTGGTGCTCACCGATTCGGGCGACGGCGAGACTTTGGCGGATCTGCTGAGCGTGGCGGACGATAGCCGCCGCGTGCACCTGGTGCGTCAGCTGGGCACTGCGTTGGGTGTTATGCACGCGGGCACAGCGGAGCGTGAAAAGGGCTACGACATCCTGTTCGCCCGCATGTTGCGTCATAACCCGGGCTGCATGGACACCAAGGCGGTGCGCGATGAAGTGCTGAGCTCGTCCATGACGATGGGCCTCAAGCTTCTCGACGCCGCGGGTTTGGACGTGCCCAGCACGTTCACCGACAAGGCGGAGCAGGCCGCCGCGAGTTTGCATTCCGCACAGTTGCGCGGGTTTACCCCGTTTGATCTGTCCCCGGACAACATCATCGTGGCCGAGGGAATGCACTTTTTGGACTACGAGTGGGCGGGTTTCCGCAATGTCATTTTCGACGTTGCTTGCGTGATCGCGGGCTTCCCGCAGTTCCTGTTCGCACGTCCCATCACCGACGCCGAAGCCGATGTTTTCATCAGCGCCTGGACCCGCGAGGTCAAGCAGGTGTGGCCGAAGGTGGAGGATGATAGGTTCCTGCAGGAGGCTGTGACCTCCGCGCTTGTGGGCTGGGTCCTCTCGAGCGTTACGGCGATGTGCGTGGGCGGCATGGATGAGCTTGTCGACGCCGCGGGCGAGGTGGCCACCGATCACGTCGACGCCGACACCGCGGAACTGGTCAAGCACCTGCTGGGGTCGGGGGACTCGGTCTTCAACGAGGACGAGCTGCTTATACGCCGCGATCTTTACGAAACGTTCGAGGCACTCGCGCGTTTTGTGCAGCGCTGCGACGGCGCCAACTGCGCCACGCTTGCGGACTTCGCATGCACCGTGGCGCGCCGCCTGGCGTTGCCGGGGGTGTAGCTGGTGAGCCAAGACTCGCTGTTTGGGGGACTGGGCGGACGCGGCGACGACGCCCACGACGCCGGGGTGGCCGGCCGGGGTCAAGACCTCTTCGCCACCCATGCAGGTTCTCCGCTCGCGGCACGCATGCGCCCGGCAGATCTCGATGAGGTGGTGGGGCAGCAGCACCTCCTGGCTCCCGGCAAGCCCCTGCGGCGCCTGGTGGAGGGCAGCGGTGAGGCGTCTGTCATTTTGTACGGCCCGCCGGGCACCGGTAAGACCACCATGGCTTCACTAATCGCGGCCGCCATGGGCCAGAACTTCGTCGGGCTTTCCGCACTAGATTCTGGTGTGAAGCAGGTCCGCGAAGTGATTACCGCGGCACGGCGCGATGCTGCTCGCGGGGTGCGCACCGTGCTCTTTATCGACGAGGTGCACCGCTTTTCCAAAACCCAGCAAGATGCTCTTCTGGCTGCCGTGGAAAACCGGACGGTACTCTTAGTGGCGGCGACCACGGAGAACCCGTCGTTTTCGGTGGTGGCACCTCTCTTATCGCGCTCGCTGCTGCTCCAATTGAACTCGTTGGAGCCCGAAGACATCACCACGGTGCTGCGCCGCGCCATCGCCGACGAACGCGGCCTGGCAGGCCGGATCACCGCGGACGACGACGCCATCTTCACCTTGGTGCAGCTGGCAGGCGGCGACGCCCGCCGGGCGCTGACCTACCTCGAGGCCGCCGCGGAGGCCGTCGGCGATGGGGAGGTTCTCACCGCGGACATCGTCGCCGCCAACATCGACCGCGCCGTGGTTCGCTACGACCGCGACGGCGACCAGCACTATGACGTCACCAGCGCTTTCATTAAGTCGATCCGCGGCAGCGACGTCGACGCCGCGCTGCACTACCTGGCGCGCATGATCGAAGCCGGCGAGGACCCGCGGTTTATTGCTCGACGGTTGGTCATCTTGGCTAGCGAGGACATCGGCCTCGCCGACGACAGCGCGCTGCACGTGGCCGTCGCGGCGCACCAGGCCGTGTCGTTCATCGGCATGCCGGAGGCGCAGCTGACGCTGGCGCACGCCACCATCAAGCTCGCGACCGCGCCGAAGTCCAACGCCGTGACCACTGCGATTTTCACTGCGCTTGCCGACGTCCGCGCGGGCAAGGCCGGTGCAGTCCCACCGCACCTGCGCGACGGGCACTACGAAGGCGCAAAGAAGCTCGGCCACGCGGTGGGTTACGTGTATCCCCACGATGACCCACGGGGCGTCGTCACGCAGGAATATGCCCCGGAGGAGGTCCGCGATGCCGTGTACTACGCGCCGACCACTCACGGAGCCGAGCGCCGCTTACACGAGTTCGTGGGCACGCTGCGCCGGATAGTGCGTGGTTCCTAAGATTTTGGGAGGGGCGGGATCCAAGCATGCCAAACCCGCGGGTAGAGTAGAGCCGTTGTTATAGCTGCCATCGACCAAGCGAGGATTTAGCACGTGAAGACCCATGAGATCCGCCAGCGGTTCACCCAGCACTTCGTCAACCAAGGTCACGAGGAAGTACCGAGCGCCTCGCTGATCCTTGATGACCCGAACTTGCTGTTCGTTAACGCGGGCATGGTTCCCTTCAAGCCGTATTTCTTAGGCCAGCAGACCCCGCCGTTCCCCAACGGCACCGCAACTTCCATCCAGAAGTGTGTGCGCACCCTGGACATTGAGGAGGTCGGCATTACGACCCGCCACAACACCTTCTTCCAGATGGCGGGCAACTTCTCCTTCGGTCAGTACTTCAAGGAAGGCGCTATTAAGAACGCCTGGGCGTTGCTGACCAACTCGGTCGACGACGGTGGCCTGGGCCTAGACCCGGAGCGCCTGTGGGTCACGGTGTACGAAACCGACGATGAGGCCGCGGAGATCTGGAACCAGAAGATCGGGGTGCCTGCCGAGCGCATCCAGCGCATGGGCATGGAGGACAACTACTGGTCCATGGGCATTCCTGGGCCATGCGGTCCCTGCTCGGAGATTTACTACGACCGTGGCCCGGAGTACGGCCAGGAGGGCGGCCCAGAGGCGGACGACAACCGTTACATGGAGATCTGGAACCTGGTCTTCATGGAGTTCGAGCGCGGCGAGGGTGACAAGAAGGGTAATTTCCCGCTGTTGGGCGAGCTGCCGCAGAAGAACATCGATACTGGTATGGGCATTGAGCGCGTGGCCTGCATCCTTCAGGGCGTGGACAATGTTTACGAAACGGACCTCTTGCGCCCGGTTATTGATGTTGCTGAGGAACTCACTGGCGCCACCTACGGCAAGGATCAGGACTCCGATGTGCGCTTCCGCGTCATCGCGGACCACTCCCGCACCGGCATGATGCTCATCCTGGACGGCGTGACCCCGTCCAACGAGGGCCGCGGCTATATCCTGCGTCGCCTGCTGCGTCGCATCATCCGGTCTGCCCGACTGCTGGGCGCGACCGGGGCCACGATGGAGCGCTTCATGAACACCATCATGGACACGATGACTCCGTCCTACCCGGAAATCGCGGACAACCGCGAGCGCGTCATCCGCGCGGCCGTGGCCGAGGAGAAGGCCTTCCTCAAGACCCTGGAGTCCGGCACGCAGCGCTTCGACGAAGCGGCGGCCAATCTCAAAGGTAGCGGGCAGAAGGTCTTGCAGGGCCAGGATGCCTTCGTGCTGCACGATACCTACGGCTTCCCCATCGACCTGACCCTCGAGATGGCGGCGGAGGCCGGACTCGAGGTGGACATGGCTGCCTTTGACGCGGCGATGACGGAGCAGCGCGAGCGCGCCAAGGCCGACAACAAGGCTAAGAAGAACGCGCACGCCGACGAGTCGCTGTACCGCGAGTGGGTGGACAACCAGCCGACCATCTTCACCGGCTACGAAGAGCTCAGCTCGACGGCCAAGGTGATCGGGCTGGTTCGCGGTGGTCAGAAGGTCAACGAGGTCGCGGAAGGCGACGAGGTTGAGGTCATCTTGGACCAGTCGCCGCTCTACGCCGAATCCGGCGGCCAGCTGGGTGACCGCGGCTCAATCTTCGCCGGCGACGCGCAGCTGCAGGTCAATGACGTGCAGCAGATCGGCAAGAAGCTCTGGATCCACAAGGCCACGGTGACACGCGGCGGACTGGATCTCGGCTCCGCGGTGACCGCGCAGGTGGACGAGCAGTGGCGCCACGGCGCTACCCAGGCCCATACCGCTACCCACCTCATCCACGCGGCCCTGCGCCAGGTGCTCGGCCCCACCGCCGTGCAGGCTGGTTCCATGAATAAGCCGGGCTACCTGCGCTTTGACTTTAACTTCACGGAACAGCTCAGCCCAGCGCAGCTCGAAGAGATTGCCACAATCACCAACCAGGCGGTGGACGCAGACTTCGCGGTCAACACCATCGAAACTTCCCGCGAGGAGGCCGAGAAGATGGGCGCCATGGCGCTGTTCGGCGAGAACTACGGTAAGACCGTTCGCGTCGTGGAAATTGGCGGGCCGTTTTCCATCGAGCTGTGCGGCGGCACCCACGTGGCGCATTCCTCGCAGATCGGTCCGGTGGCGGTGCTGGGCGAGTCCTCCGTGGGCTCCGGCGCCCGTCGCATCGAGGCCTACTCGGGCATGGACTCGTTCCGCTACTTCTCCAAGGAGGCAGCTCTGCTCGAGGGCGTTGCCCGCGATATGAAGGCGAAGCCGGAGGAGCTCCCAGATCGCATCGCAGCTTTGGCAGAGAAGTTGAAGAACGCGGAGAAGGAGCTGGAGAACTTCCGCAAGGCCCAGCTCGTGGCCAAGGCCGCTGACATGGTGGCTTCGGCGCACGACGTCAACGGCTTCAAGGTCATCACCATGCGTCTGCCGGAGGGCACCGCCGCGGGCGATCTGCGTACCGTGGCGGCGGACCTGCGCGGCCGCGTGGCCGACCAGGACGCTCTCATTGTGCTGGCCGCCGAGAACGACGGCAAGGTCCCGTTCATCGTCGCCGCCACCAAGTCCGCGGTGGACCGCGGCATTAAGGCTGGCGACGTCGTGAAACTGTTCGGCGAGTACGTCGACGGCCGCGGCGGCGGAAAGCCCGACATGGCCCAGGGCCAGGGCGCCACCCCGGAGGGCGCCGAGCGCGGCTTCGAGGCCGTCAAGGAATTGCTGCAGTCCAAGTAGGCTGCGCGCGGAAAGGCGGTACCTAAAAATGTCAAAAGTGGAACCGGACACGCCTGGGGTCGACGACCCCGGGGCGGGGCGTCGGCTAGCGCTCGACGTCGGCACGGGGCGCATCGGCGTCGCCACCAGCGATCGCGACGCCCGACTGGCCACTCCTGTGGAGACAGTGCCGCGCGTCACCGGATTCAAAGACCGCGATGGCGCCGACATCGACCGGATTTTGGAGCTCATCGCCGAGTACGAAGTCGTGGAGATCATCGTCGGCCTACCGCGGGACTTGCAGGGCAATGGCTCAAAAAGTGTGAAACACGCCAAAGAAATAGCGTTTCGTATCCGCCGCCGCCTGAGCAAAAGTGCCAACATAGGAGAAGCTCCGCCGGTGCGGATGGCTGATGAACGACTCACCACGGTGGCCGCAACTACGGCGCTTCGGGCGTCGGGCGTCAGCGAGAAAGCCGGGCGGAAGGTGATCGACCAGGCCGCGGCAGTAGAGATTCTGCAGTCGTGGCTCGACGCCCGTCGCAGCGCCCTCGCCAGGGACACCGCGGGTGAATAACCCTACATCGACAGCAGTTAAACCGGCAGCACCAAGGAGACCTTCTTCACCATGAGTCCAAGAAATCCCCGCATGGCGCGACGTATGGACACCAAGTACGTTAAGCGTCGGCAGCGCGGCCTCGCCGTACTTGTGGCGTCGCTGGTGCTGGTCATCGGCGCTATCGGCTACATTGGCGTGTCCAAGCTGTTCGGAGGAGGGGAGGAGCGATCCGTGACAGCAGACTACGAGGGGACCGGCAACGGCGTGACCAAGCTGGTGGAGATTCCGGAAGGCTCTGCGGTATCCCAGCTGGGGCAGCAGCTGGTGGACAAAAACATTGTGAAGTCTGATGGGGCTTTCCAGACTGCGGCGGCGAACAATCCCGACGCAGGTGATGTCCAGCCAGGCTTTTATCGCCTGCAGGAGGAAATGAGTGCGAAGTCCGCAGTGGACGCTCTGCTGAACCCGGACAACAAGGTGGATCTCCTCGACGTTCCAGGTGGCGCGACGCTGTCTGATCTCCAGGTCATCGGCGGGGACAAGCGATTGGGCATTTACTCGATGATTGCCGACGCCTCCTGCCAAGGCGAGGACAAGGAATCCTGCGTCAAGAAGGAGGACCTGGAAAAGGTGGCCGCTACCGCGGACCTTGAGGCGCTCGGCGTGCCGGAATGGGCGCGGAGCGACATCGAAAAGCGTGGCGATGACCCGAAGCGCTTGGAGGGGCTTATTGCCCCAGGCCAGTACGTCCTGAACCCAGAGATGAACGCTGAGGAAATCCTGACGGATCTGATTACTCGATCGACGAAGAAGTACAACGAGACTGACATCGAAAACCGTGCCAAGGCCATCGGCCTGAGCCCCTACGAGCTGCTCACCTCCGCGTCGCTGGTCGAGCGCGAGGCTCCGGCGGGAGAATTCGACAAGGTCGCCCGCGTTATCCTGAACCGTCTCAAAGAGCCAATGCGTCTGGAGTTCGACTCCACGGTGAATTACGGTCTCGAGGATGTGGAGCTGGCCACCACGGACGAACACCGCGCCGAGAAGACTCCGTGGAACACTTATGCCAAGGACGGTCTCCCGGAGACCCCGATCGCCAGCCCGAGCGAGGAAGCCATCTCGGCGATGGAGGATCCCGCTGACGGCAAGTGGTTGTTCTTCGTCACGGTGGACGACCAGGGCACCACGGTGTTTTCTGACGACTACGATGAACACCTGAAGAACGTGGACAAGGCCATGAACTCCGGCATCCTCGACCAGCACCGCTAGGCAACCGTCGACTGCGCCACGATACTTTTAAGGAGATGTCATGCCTCGCGCCGCGGTGATCGGTTCCCCGATTGCTCATTCGTTGTCCCCGGACATGCACAACGCGGGCTATGTGGCTCGGCGTCTGGATTCCTGGACATACCACCGTTTCGACGTAGACGAGGCGGGCTTTGGTGACTTCATGTCGCGGTTGCCTGTCGACGCCCCCGACGTCACCGGCTTGTCGGTGACTATGCCGTTGAAGTTCCGGGCGCTGGACTTCGCCGACGAGGTGACTCCTCGGGCCGCACTCATTGGCTCGGCCAATACCCTTGTACAGATGGGGCATGCGGGCTCCCGTCCTCTGTGGCGGGCCGATAACACCGACTGCGATGGCGTCGTCGGTGCGCTCCGCACGCTTGACCTGCAGGCTAATGAGGATGATTCGACCCCGCGCAAGGCAGTACTCATCGGTGCTGGGGGCACCGCGCGGCCGGCGCTGTGGGCTCTGGCGCAGGAGGGCTTCGCCCACGTTACTGTTCTCAATCGCAGCGATCGCAGCGCGGAGTTCAAGGAGCTTATCGACGCCCTGGGGATTACCGTGGACTTCCAGCAGCTCAACTCTGAAGCGACTGAACGCCTGCGCGAACTGGCTCTCGGGGCAGACGTGTTGGTGTCCACGGTGCCGTCGGCCGCGCTGGCCGGGTGTGAGCGCGCGCTGGCACATACCAAGGTCTTTGATGTTATCTACGATCCTTGGCCAACGTCGCTGATTAAGCAGGCTGCCGCTAATGGCTACCGCACTGCTGGGGGCCACACCATGCTGCTGCACCAAGGCGTGCAACAGTTCGAGCAATTCACTGGCCACACCGCGCCCGTGGCGGCGATGGAAGCTGCCCTGCACCGAGCCCTGCAATTGCGGTAGTCTCAATCTAGACATCGTTGTGTTGGCGGGGGCCTGCACAATTAAAGGGGCTTGGTCGACCATACGGCGGGGAAGTAGAGGGGAATACGGGTGGGGGACTTTGGCACCGTCGCAGCGCTGGTCTGCGCTGCGACGTGGGCGGTTGCGTTGTGCATTTATGACTTTCGGTGGCAGCGGTTACCTAACTTCTTAACGCTGCCTGCCGCTGCCGGAGCAGTGGTGGCAGCAGCACTGTGGGCGCCGGAGGCGCTGTGGGGCTTGGCCTGGCCTCTACTGTATGTAGCGTTGGCTCTCGCGCAACCTCACGGCGCAGTGGGTGGCGGGGACATCAAGCTTGCCGCAACGCTGGGCCCGGTAGTGCAGTGGGTCGGAGGCTTCCTTGCGGTAGTACTAGCGATAGGATGCGCCGCCGCGTTAACGCTTGTCGGTGCCGTGGGATGGCACCTTGTTGTGCGGACATCCCGGGTAGCTCGCGGAGGGATTCCACACGGTCCGAGCATGATTATTGCCACCGTATCAGTCATGGCCGCTGTGCTCATGGCATAATCCATGTATGTTTCGTTGGTCAACTGCTGGAGAATCGCACGGCCAGGCTCTCATCGCCATGGTGGAGGACCTGCCCGCTGGCATCAAGTTGAGTTCTGAAGCCATCTCTCGGCAACTCGCACGGCGCCGCCTAGGCTACGGTCGCGGCGCCCGCATGAAGTTTGAAGCCGACGATGTCACGCTTCTGGCGGGCGTGAGGCACGGCGTGACCCTGGGCAGCCCGGTGGTCATCATGATTGGCAACACAGAGTGGCCCAAGTGGACCACCATCATGTCTGCGGATCCAGTGGATACCGAAGATTCAGAGGTTGCCTCCGCGCTCAATTCCGGACGAGGCGCGCAGTTGACCCGTCCTCGTCCGGGCCACGCGGACTTTGCCGGCATGGTCAAATACGGCCATGAGGATGCTCGTCCGATTTTGGAGCGAGCGTCCGCGCGAGAGACCGCCGCTCGCGTTGCGGCCGGAACCGTGGCGCGGCAGTTCTTGCGGCAGACCCTGGGCATCGACGTGTTTTCACACGTCGTGGCCATTGGTGATATGGAGCCCTATTCTGGTGCTAGCCCTTCCGCAGCTGACTTGGACGACATCGATGCCTCGCCGGTTCGCGCTTACGATGCCGATGCCGCCGCCGAGATGGTGGACAATATTGAGCGCGCTAAGAAATCCGGTGACACCCTCGGCGGTGTGGTGGAAGTGATCGTTGATGGCGTGCCCATCGGCCTCGGCTCGCACACGCGGTGGGACGCCCGCCTGGATGCGCGCTTGGCCGCCGCATTGATGAGCATCCAGGCCATCAAGGGCGTAGAGATCGGCGATGGCTTCGCGGAAGCCCGTCGCCCGGGCACGCAGGCGCACGACGAAATGGTGCGCACCCCAAGAGGCGTTGAGAGGCTGAGCAACCGGGCCGGCGGTCTCGAGGGCGGGATGACTAACGGCCAGCAGCTGCGGGTGCGGGCAGCGATGAAGCCGATTTCCACCGTGCCCCGTGCCCTGTCTACTGTGGACATGTCTACCGGCGCTGCCGCGACAGCCATTCACCAACGCTCCGATGTGTGCGCTGTGCCGGCGGCAGGTGTCGTGGCCGAGGCGATGGTTGCGCTCGTGCTGGCTGAAGCAGTGCGTGAGAAGTTCGGGGGTGACTCCGTAACGGAAACTGTCCGAAATATTGATAGCTATAACGGATACGTGTCCCAGCGTCTCGAATTCGATGACGCCGACAGCTCGCAATAGACTGCAGCACTGCGGATATTGATGCGGATGTTTATCTGGAATCCAGAAATCCTGAGAAGGAAGGCGAAGGCTAGTGAATGATCAGGCACCTTTGAGCGTGGCCAGCGGCGGACCCCGCGTTGTGTTGGTGGGCCCGCCCGGAGCTGGAAAATCCACCATTGGGCGGCGCTTGGCTAGCACCCTGATGCTTCCTTTCGTTGACTCGGACGCTCTTATCGCAGAGGACTTCGGTATCCCCTGCGGTGACGTGTACAACCTGCTCGGGGAGGAGGCGTTCCGCGCCAAGGAAGAGGAATTCGTCGCGCAATCCCTCGCCTCCGGCGGTGTCGTCAGCCTGGGCGGGGGAGCAGTACTGAGTCCCGTCACCCGCGACCTGCTGGCCCGCCACACTGTGGTCTACTTGGACGTCTCCGCCGAGGAGGGGATTCGGCGTACCAGCGGGGAGAACACGCGCCCCGTTTTGAAAGCCGACGACCCAGTGCAGCACTACATGTCTCTGCTTGAGCAGCGCGGCCCGCTTTACCGTGAGGTTGCAGACTTTAAGGCGCGGACGGATGGCAAGACCCCACAGCAGGTTGTTGGCGATATCCTGGGCTTTATTGAATCCGTTGCCCTGGACCACGTCTAGGTTCTGATCGGTATGCGCTGTTCAACGTCCAATCTGAGGTGAGGAGTTTGTGGTGGAACTGACGACTATCCCGGTACGCGGGGCGAACCCCTACGACGTTGTGGTGGGCAGGGGACTGGCTCCCGCAGTCGTGGAACGCGCGCGTTCCATCGGCGCGCGGAAAGCACTGGTGCTGGTTGCTCCACCGCTGGCCACTGCAGCCGACACACTGGCGGCGGAGCTCGGCGCTTCTCATGGCGGACTCGAGGTGCATGTGGAAGTGCTCCCGGACGCAGAATCCTGCAAGAGCACCGACGTGCTGGCCCACCTGTGGGACGTGTTAGGAGAGAAGTCCTTTTCCCGCAGCGATGTCTTGATTGGGCTCGGCGGCGGCGCGACCACCGACCTGGCCGGCTTCGTCGCCGCTACCTGGATGCGTGGCATTAAGGTCATCCAGGTTCCCACCACTCTGCTCGCGATGGTGGATGCCGCCGTGGGCGGCAAGACCGGCATCAATACTGCTGCCGGCAAGAATCTCGTGGGCGCTTTCCACGAGCCTGATAGCGTTTTTGTGGACCTGGACGTTCTGGACGCGCTACCGCACACCGAGATCGTCGCCGGGTCCGCCGAGATCATCAAGTGCGGTTTCATTGCTGATGATTCAATCATTGCCGCGTACCTCGCCGATCCGCAGGCCTGCCTGGATCCCCATCAACAATTACCTACTTTGATTGCCAAGGCTATCCGGATTAAGGCGGACGTCGTCTCCCAAGACTTGAAGGAATCTGGCTTGCGGGAGATTCTCAATTATGGCCATACCTTCGGCCACGCGATTGAGCTGCGTGAGCACTACGAGTGGCGGCACGGTCATGCGGTCGCGGTGGGCATGATGTTCGTCGCGCACCTCGCGCATCAGGTAGGGGTGCTCAGCGCGGACGTCGTTAGTGTACACGAGAACGTCCTCGAGTCCGTAGGCTTGCCGACGTCCTACGCTCCCGACCGCTTCCCTGAGTTGCGCGACGCCATGTCACGCGACAAAAAGAACCGCGATGGCGCGCTCCGTTTCGTGGTGTTGGAAGCGATTGGTTCGCCACGCCGACTGGAGTCCCCAGACGAGGCCGACGTCCGCGCCGCCTACGACGCCATCACGAGATAGGCTTGAGCGCATGACTATTTTGCTGCTGCACGGCCCAAATTTGGACCGCCTGGGCAAGCGCCAGCCGGAGATTTACGGAACAACCACCCTTGCAGATATTCAGAACCGCGTGGCCGACTATGCGCGCGAACGCGGACAAGAAGTTGACGCCCGTCAGTCCAACCACGAGGGGCAGCTGGTGGAGTGGGTACACGAAGCGGCGGATAACGGCTGGGCAGTCATCGTCAACGCGGGGGCCTTGACGCACACCTCGGTCGCCTTGCGCGATGCCTTGGCTGAGATCGCCGACGGTGCCGGCTACGTGGAGGTACATCTGAGTAACGTCTACGGGCGCGAAGAGTTCCGCCATCACTCCTACTTGGCAGCCGCGGCCCGCGGAGTCATCGCCGGGCTCGGAGTCCACGGTTACTTCGCGGCAGTTGACTATTTTTCCCACGCTGACCCTGTACTTTAGGTAGACTTTCCTTTCATTGTTGAGTTCCGCCCGCCTAGTTCCCCAATGCTCCGTGGGGAGGTAAGCGGGCACACTGTAATGGAGGTATGACTATGCCGTTGGCTGATACTCGATTTTCTAACCGTCGCCGCGCCCTAGCGTCCAATTTGGCCGCCCAGCGCCTGGACGCCCTGCTGGTTACTAATCTCATCAACGTGCGCTACCTCACCAACTTCTCGGGTTCTAACGGCGCGCTCATCGTGGAAAAGGACATGACGGCCAACATCGCCACTGATGGGCGGTACACCACCCAAATCGCCGAAGAAGTCCCCGATATCGAGGCGAAGATTACGCGGGAGATGTTTGCCGAGCTTCTTGCGACGGTGCCGGCCCCGGCCCGCGTGGGCGTGGAAGCCACGCACCTTTCTATCGCGGCTTTCGACAAGCTGAAAGAGAAAGCACCGGAAGATATTGATCTGGTCCCGGTGACCGGGGTCGTCGAGAAGCTCCGCGAGACCAAAGATGAGGTGTCGCTAACGAAGCTCACCGAGATCGCGGCGCTGGCCACCAAGGCGCTCGACGATCTCCTAGACGCGGGTGGCCTGGCGGTGGGCAGGACCGAGCGCGAGGTGGCGGCGGACTTGGAGTACCGCATGCGTACCGCCGGGGCGGAGCGCCCGAGCTTCGACACCATCGTGGCGTCTGGGCCCAATTCCGCCAAGCCGCATCACGGCGCTGATGATCGTGTCATTGACAACGGTGACTTCGTCACCATCGACTTCGGTGCCCACTTGCGTGGCTTCAATTCGGACATGACCCGCACCTTCATCATGGGTGAGGAATCTGACTTCACGCGCGAGATCTACGACCTTGTGCTGCGGGCGCAGCACGCGGGCGTGGAGGCGGCGCGCCCGGGCACCACGCTGGTTGAGGTCGACGCGGCCTGCCGCTCGATTATCGAAGAAGCTGGATACGGGGAGTACTTTAACCACTCCACTGGCCACGGCATCGGCCTCGATGTCCACGAGGCTCCGTACGCCGCTACCACCGGTAAGGGCGAGCTGGCCCCTGGTATGACGTTGACGATCGAGCCCGGCGTCTACGTACCGGGCAAGGGCGGCGTGCGCATCGAGGACACCCTCATCATTACTGAAGGTGCCCCGCGTATCATCACCACGTTCCCCAAGGACCGCCGCGTCATCTAGTGACCACCAGATCCACACGATTGACTCATCGCGTTGTAGACTAGCGTGTACGCAATTTTCGTTCCGGGGCTAGGCGGTTCCCAGCTCTAGCCCGTGACACCGATAGTTATTGGAAGGTATCCCAAGTGGCAACTACCGCCGACTTCAAGAACGGCCTGGTACTCAAGGTCGACAATAAGCTCCAGCAGATTATTGAATTCCAGCACGTTAAGCCGGGCAAGGGCCCTGCTTTCGTACGTACCAAGCTCAAGGATGTCGTCTCCGGTAAGACCGTGGATAAGACCTGGAACGCGGGCGTAAAGGTGGAGACCGCGACCGTGGACCGTCGCGACATGACTTACCTGTACAACGACGGCACCAACTACATCGTCATGGACGACAAGGACTTCGAGCAGGTAGAGCTCTCCGAGGACAAGTTCGGTAACGCCGCTAAGTTCCTGCTGGAAAACATGCGCGTGCAGGTGTCTTTCCACGAGGGCGAGGCGCTTTTCGCAGAGCTTCCGGTCAGCGTTGACCTCAAGGTCGAGCACACCGAGCCGGGCCTGCAGGGCGATCGTTCCTCCGGCGGCACGAAGCCCGCCACCCTGGAGACCGGCGCTGAGATCCAGGTGCCGCTGTTCATCGAGACCGGCAACGTACTCAAGGTGGACACCCGCACCGGTGAGTACCTGTCTCGCGTCACCAACTAAGACCGACTGAACCAGGATAGCCTTTTCGTGACTGAGGACAGTAAGAAGAACTACCGCCGCCACGGTTCCCGTTACCGCGCGCGGCGCCGCGCCGCGGACATCCTGTACGAGGCGGAAAACCGCGACGTTGACCCTGTCCAACTCGTCGCCGAGCGCATCGAGCTCGCGCGCGATCGTGACAACGCGGTGGCACCGGTGGCCGAGTATACCCGCGCGATCGTGAGCGGCGTGGCTGACGAACTGGACACAATCGACGAGAAGATAGAACGCTTCCTTTCCACGGATTGGGAGCTCCACCGCATCCCAGCGGTGGACCGCGCCATCTTGCGAGTGTCCACCTGGGAACTGCTATTTAACCCCGACATCCCGACGGCGACAGCCGTGGTAGAGGGCGTTGAGCTCGCCAGCGAGTACTCTCACGACGCCGCGCCCCCGTACGTTCATGCTGTGCTGGACGACATCGCGCAGTCGCGCAGCGAATCCAGCCCGCTGGACGTCGCCGGTGATGCCGACGCAGATGAAGTAGCGGACGCGGGAGCAGAAGCCGCAGATACTGCGGAATCTGAAGCGGCCGGGCACGCGCCGCAGGACTAAGCAAGGATAAACCACGTAGGGTGGCGGGCATGGCTAAATTCAAGTTAAAACATGCCCGCACCCTGCGCGCCGGCGAAGGCTTTCGCCTCGCCGACATGGACCCTGGGTCCACTCCGGGTTTTGATGGCGACGAAGATGACCTGCAGGAACGTTTCGAGAAATACGATGAGGAGCTCTACGATCTTCAGGAGCTCCTCTTCGCCAATTCTCGTGCTAACCCGGACACCACGCCGAGCATCCTGCTGGTGCTTCAGGGCATGGACACCTCGGGCAAAGGCGGGGTCATCCGCAAGGTCATGGGAGTATTCGATCCCCAAGGCGTCGATAGCATTGGTTTTGGCGCACCGACGGAGGAAGAAAAACAGCACGACTTCCTCTGGCGCATCGAACGACATGTACCTCGCGCGGGTCGCATCGTGGCGTTTGACCGTTCCCACTACGAAGACGTGCTTATTCAACGCGTACATGGTTGGGTAGATGAACAGGAAGTCACCCGCCGTATCGAGGCAATCCAAGACTTCGAGAAGCGACTGGCTGATGCCGGCACGCGCATCATCAAGGTGATGCTGCACATCTCCAAGGATTTCCAGAAAGAAAATTTGCTGGAGCGCCTCGAGGATCCGGAAAAGCACTGGAAGTATTCCACGGGTGACCTCGATGAGCGCGCATTGTGGGACGACTACATGGCCGCTTACGAGGACGCTATTGCGCGCACGGACGCCGATCATGCGCCCTGGTACGTCATTCCCTCGGACAACAAAGATTACGCTCGCACCGCGGTGAAGTTCCTGCTTGTCGACGCCCTGCGGGGGATGGAGCTGAGTTGGCCAGAGGCTGACTTCGACGTTGCAGCGGAACTAGAGCGCGTTCGCAACGCCGAATAGTCGTCGTGTCCGACCAGCCGATGGGCCCGGCTAGTCAGTCTGCTCCGTGGATGCAGACTGTTCCTCGTTGAGCTGCTGCATCTGCTCCGCGGCAGCCACCATCGCGTCCTGTGCGGCGATAACGCCGTCGACGGCAGCCTTCAGGGCCACCTGGAGCTGCTCGTCGGTCATTCCTGCAGCGCAGGGGATGTCGCGCTCAGTGCGGACCACGAGCTTGCCTTCGTGGGAGGCGATGGCGGCACGGGCACCGAAGGACACGGAGTTGATCTGGTTGGATGCCAGGAACAAACCGGCGTCGGCGGTCGCGAAATCTGCCTCGGTGAGGACGTCGGCGCGCACGATGGCCACGGAATCCAGCAGCGCGAACGTGCAGGGCAGGCCATTGAGGTTCGCGGTGGCCACGTCGTGACCCTCGATGCGGTTAAGAGTGATGTCGTGGGTGGCCATGGCCGTGACGATGCGATCCATGGAGACGGCGTCGAGGGCGGGATTCTTAGTGCTCATGGTGTGGCTCCTCCCAGGTTACGAGTTCGGGGAATTGCTGCTCAAGGAAGTTGAAGGATTGCAGCACCGCGTCCAGGGTGGACATGATGAACGAACCCAGCTGGTTGCGGGAGAGTCCGAGTTCGGTGTTGATTTCCCGGAAGCCGGACACTGCCAACAATTCACCAGAAGCCTCGAAGAAGCGCAGTGTCGGTGCGAACTGGCCTTCGTTCCACTGGTTGACGGCTGCCAGGATCTGCGGGCCTTGGGACTGTGGGACGTCGCCACGCCACACAGAATCGATAACGAGGGTTTTCTCGCGCAGCTGGAGGGCGATGGCGGCGTTGACGAAGCCGGTGCGCACGATGGTTTCGGGCGCGGCGCCCTCGGCCATGGCGCGTTCCTCGAGCCGGTATTCGAGGTTTTCGTTCTCGAAGATTTCGCCGATCCTCTCAGGCGTGACCTCTGCGATCTCAGTGTCCGGGTAGAGCTCCGGGGTCGCTGCGGAGTCGGCCGCGGCGCCCTCGGACTTTAGGTTTGAGTCATCCATGTTCAGGGGTGAACTCCGTTTCTCACAGTAGCGATAGGGAACAAGGTTCGGCATCCACCCTATCCAAGACCCACCCTACAATGTGCAGAGAAGCGCCAATCTTTGCACTGACGAGTCAATCAGGCGTCAGTGAGCGGCTCCCCGCCAAGTTCATGCGCCAGGGCGGCGTCCACGGAGGGGTAGCGGAAGGCGTGGCCGAGGGAGTCAAGTGCCGACGGAATCACGCGCTGTTCGGCGAGCGCCAATTCCCGGGCGCCCTCTTTGCCCAGCAGCAGAGCGGGCCCTACGGTCGGGATGGGAATCAAGGTCGGACGCTTCAGCTCGCGCCCCAACGCTTGTGCGAAGTCCTCGTTGAACAACGGGTGAGGCGAGGTCGCATTAATGGGCCCCGACACCGCGGCGTCCACGATCGCGCGGAAGTAGATATCGGTGAGGTCATCAGCGCTAATCCAACTAAACCAGAACTGGCCGTCACCGAAACGCCCGCCCAAGCCAGTGGAAAACAGCGTGCGGAGAAGAGGGAGGAGACCGTGGCCGCCGTCAAGGGCTACGCCGGTGCGAATGAGCACGACGCGGGTGCCAGATTCGGCAGCCGGCGCCGTGGCGGACTCCCAGTCTTGGGTGACCTGTGCCAAGAACCCATCGCCGGGTTCCGACCCCTCGGTGAGCTTTTCGTCTCCGCGTTCGTTACCGTAATAGCCAATGGCCGATGCAGACACCAGGGCCTGGACACCAGGCGTGTTGGCCACGAGCTCGGCAAGTTTCCGTGTGGGCTCTACACGGGATTCCCGGATGGCGTTTTTGTGGTTGTCATTGAAACGTCCAAAAATCGGCTCGCCCGCCAGATGCACCACTACGTCGACGTCGCGCAACAAATCCGGATGCGGATTGAGCGGTTCCCAGGAACGCTGGTGCGGTTTGGCGTTTCCCCGCACCAGTTGAACCACTTTATGACCCGCGGTTGTTAACTGCGCGGTCAACGCGCGACCGACCGCACCACGTGAACCCGTCATGGCCACGGTAAGCGGTCGGGTAGGGGTGGTCACATCCCGGCTCGTTAGGTCGCCGGAAACGTCCTGGGTGGCGTAACCCGGCACGGCGTCGGCAAGCCTTTGGAGAAAAAGGAAATCTTGCCGCAATTGATGCTGTCGATAGGCGAACATCGGAGTGAGCGCGCTACCCGGAAAGCGGGAATCCACGGTGTCGGTGACAATCGTGGTGGGGCCGCCGGAATTGACCGCGGTATCGCGCACCGGGGAATCCTCGAAGCGGTGCTCGTGGCGCCAGTGCGCGAACTGGCGCACGGGAGCGTTGATGCAGACATCGGTAAAACGCCGGAACTCCTCGTAGCCGCCCAACTGGTGCTGCGCAGTCCACCTCAGGCCACCGGGGAATCCGAGGATCGTCGTCCCCGTGGCCAATGAATCCGTCTGCTGTAGCGGAACCATCGGGAGGAAAGGCGGCGTAAGGCGAGTCACCGCACCAGGGCGTGTATGCCACTGCCACACCTGGGTTCGCGGAGCCGGTACCAGGTGACGGGCTTGAAAGCTCACGGTCGACAACAACCTTTCCGGAGACTAGTGACTAGGGGACACAGGAGGGAACTCATCTCGAGACAGCAGCGCATTCCCTCACAACGCGGAAACCGCGAAGGTTTCTGCTACTGTTGGTTTCGACGTTACACCGATAGCGTCATCGAACCATCCTTTAAAGGACCGCACTGTGAGGCGGGGAAGGAGGTCACGATGAGTGAGAACCACAGCGTTGTCCATGTTACCGAGCTCCTGAGCGCGGAAGATGTGGCACGCACTATCGCACGCATCGCGCACCAGATCATTGAAAAGACTGCGTTAGATTCGACGTCGGGCGCACAGCAGCAAGTCATGCTGCTTGGAATCCCGTCGGGAGGCGTGCCATTGGCACATCGTCTCGCCACGAAGATCGAGGAATTCACCGGTGTTTCCGTCCCGGTCGGCTCGCTCGATATCACCCTGTACCGCGACGACCTGCGCTCCAAGCCGCACCGCGCGCTGCAGCCCACCAATATTCCCGGCAACGGAGTGGACGGCGCGACCGTCGTGCTCGTTGACGACGTCCTGTTTTCTGGACGCAGCATTCGTGCTGCCCTGGATGCGTTGCGCGACCTCGGGCGCCCGGAAACTGTCCAGTTGGCCGTCCTTGTCGACCGTGGCCACCGGCAGCTGCCGATTCGTGCCGATTATGTGGGCAAGAACATCCCGACCGCACGCGAAGAAGATGTCGCCGTGTACATCGAAGCCCTCGACGGAAAAGACGCGGTGGAACTATCGCGTCCCCGGGAGTCTCGTACCGCCAATACTGCCGACACTGCCGACACTGCCGACACTGCCGACACTGCCGACACCAAATAGGTTGACCTGGGAATACAAGGAAGAGACAACGGCTGATGAAACACTTATTGTCCATCGCAGAATGCACGAAGGATGAGGTGATTGGCCTGTTGGATGAGGCCGATCGCTTCCGGGAGACGCTGGAGGGCCGTGAGGTCAAGAAGCTGCCCACCCTTCGTGGTCGCACGATTTATACCCTGTTCTACGAAAACTCCACTCGCACACGCTCGTCGTTCGAGACCGCTGGCAAATGGATGTCTGCGGACGTCATTAACCTGTCGGCCTCGTCGTCGTCGGTGAAGAAGGGCGAGTCCCTGCGCGATACCGGCCTGACGCTGTCGGCGATCGGCGCGGACGCCATCATTATCCGCCACCCGTCCTCGGGCGCGGCGCAGCAGCTGGCGAGTTGGGTCGCACCCGAAGGCCGCGGCCCGTCCGTCATCAACGCCGGCGACGGTGCGCATCAGCACCCCACGCAGGCGCTTCTCGACGCCGTGACGATGCGCCAGCGCCTGGGTATCACCTCCGGCGACTTCTCTGGGCTCAAGGTGAAGATTGTGGGCGACTGCCTGCACTCGCGCGTGGTGCGGTCGAACGTCGAGCTGCTCACACTGCTGGGCGCGGACGTCACCCTCGTGGGCCCGCCGACGCTGATGCCGCAGGGCGTGAACCACTGGCCGGTCACTGTGTCCTATGACTTTGACTCGCAGTTGGCCGACGCCGATGTGGTCATGATGCTGCGCGTGCAGCAGGAGCGTATGCAAGGCGGCTTCTTCCCCTCACACCGCGAGTACGCCACGTTCTTCGGGCTGTCCCAGCAGCGCGCCAACATGATGAAAGACGGCGCCATCATCATGCACCCCGGACCGATGCTGCGCGGCATGGAAATCAATTACGCCGTGGCAGACCGCGATAATGCCGCGGTCCTGCAACAGGTCAACAACGGCGTTCATCTGCGCATGGCCGTGCTCTTCACGTTACTTGCAGGCGACCAAGCCCCAGGCGCAGACAGCTAAGTCCCACGTCGCTCAGACTGCCACCGAGCTACACCGACCACGAATTCCGGATAGGACCATGAACTCACACACTAACGCCGCTGCGTCCAGCGCGGCAGATTTCCCGGCCACGGGTGTGACCAGCACACCGGCACCGGGGCACACCCTGATCACCAACGTTCGCCCCTACGGAGAAGGCGACCCCGTCAACGTCCTCATCACCGACGGCCGCATCGCTGCCATCGGCGGCGACGTCCAGCTTCCCCACGAGGACGAGGGGGCAGCGGAGACCCGCACCGTTATCGACGGCGACGGTAACGTCTTGCTCCCGGGCCTTGTGGACATGCACGTGCACCTGCGCGAGCCTGGCCGCGAGGACACCGAGACCATTGAGACCGGCTCCAAAGCAGCTGCCAAGGGCGGCTTCACCGCGGTCTTCACGATGGCAAACACCAACCCCGTTACCGACCAGCCCATCATTGCGGAGTCCGTGTGGAAGAAGTCGCAGGGGTTCGGTATCTGCGACGTCCACCCCGTCGGCTCCATCACCAAGGGACTCGAGGGCAAGACGCTCACCGAGTTCGGCATGATGGCGCGCTCGGACGCCAAGGTGCGGATGTTTTCTGACGACGGCAAGTGCGTCGCCGACCCGCAGCTCATGCGCCGCGCGTTGGAATACGCCAAGGGCATGGACGTGCTTCTGGCGCAGCACGCGGAGGAGCCGCGCCTGACCGAAGGCGCCGTGGCTCACGAGGGCGAAGTAGCAGCCAAGCTGGGACTGCGGGGCTGGCCCCGCGTGGCGGAGGAATCCATCGTCGCCCGCGACGCGCTGCTCGCGCGTGACTACGGCAACCGTGTCCACATGTGCCACGCCTCTACCACCGGCACCGTCGAGCTGCTCAAGTGGGCGAAGTCCCAGGGCATTCCGCTATCCGCCGAGGTCACTCCGCACCACCTTCTGCTCACTGACGACAAGCTGCACACCTACGACGGAGTGTTCCGAGTGAACCCGCCGCTGCGTGAGGAGCACGACACCATCGCGCTGCGCGAGGCGCTCCTGGACGGCACCATCGACGTGGTGGCCACCGACCACGCACCCCACGGCGCGGAGGACAAGTGCGTGGAGTTCGAAAATGCGAAGCCGGGCATGCTCGGCCTGGAGTCTTCGCTGGCGATCATCGCGAAGATCTTCGTCTCCTCCGGCCTCGCTGACTGGCGCTTTATTGCCCGCGTCATGAGCGAGCGCCCCGCCGAGCTCACCAAACTCCCGGACCACGGTCGCCCCATCGCCGTCGGCGAACCCGCAAACCTCACTATCGTGGATCCCAACTCGTCGTGGACTTCGGACTCCACCCAGCTGGAATCCAAGGCCGCAAACAATCCCTTTGAAGGCGAGGAGTTCGCCGTTCAGGTCACCCACACCCTGTTGCGCGGCAACCTGACCTTTGAGCTGCGCCCGGGTGCCACCTCGTCCGCTTCCACTCCGTCCGCATCCGCCTAGACACCGCGAAAGGTAATAATTAGCATGACTGCACACAACACCACCAGCACCGAGGCGGTTTTGGTCCTCGCTTCCGGCCGGGTCTTCCGCGGCTACGGCTTCGGCGCGGAGGGCACCGCCTTGGGGGAGGCCGTGTTCACCACCGCCATGACGGGCTACCAGGAAACCATGACGGACCCGTCCTACCACCGCCAGTTGGTCACCCTCACCGCACCGCAGGTGGGCAACACCGGCTGGAACGACGAGGACAACGAGTCTCGCGGTAACAAGATCTGGGTTGCAGGCCTCATCATCCGCGACCTCGCGCACCGCGTCTCCAACTGGCGCGCGCAGCGCTCGCTTGAAGACGAGATGAAGGCGCAGAACGTCATCGGCATCCGCGGCGTCGACACGCGCGCCTTGGTGCGCGAGCTGCGCAATCAAGGTTCCATTGCGGCCGGCATCTTCAGCGGTGAGGCAGCCCGCCGCCCGGTGGAGGAGCTCGTCGCCGAGGTGAACGCTCAGGAGTCTATGGCAGGCGCCGACCTGGCTGCCGAAGTCACCACCGACGAGGTATATACCATCCCGGTAGTAGGGGAGAAGAAGTACACCGTCGTGGCCTACGACATGGGCATTAAGACTGCCACCCCGAACCACTTCGCCCAGCGTGGCATTGAGTCCATCGTCGTGCCTGCCGGCACCCCGCTGGCGGACATTCAGCAGTACAACCCCGACGGCGTGTTTATCTCCAACGGCCCTGGCGACCCGGCCACGGCCGATGAGATGGTGGCCGTGACCCGCGACATCCTTGCCGCTAAGCTTCCGTTGTTCGGCATCTGCTTCGGCAACCAGATCCTGGGGCGCGCGCTGGGATTGAAGACCTACAAGATGAAGTTCGGTCACCGCGGCATCAACGTCCCGGTCAAGAACCACGTCACCGGAAAGATCGACATCACCTCCCAGAACCACGGCTTCGCCCTGGAGGGCGAGGCAGGCCAGGAGTTCGAGACGGACTTCGGCACCGGAGTGGTCACCCACACCTGCCTCAACGACGGCACCGTCGAGGGCGTGGCGCTGAAGAACGGCATGGCGTATTCGGTGCAGTACCACCCCGAATCCGCGGCAGGCCCGCACGACGCCAACCCGCTGTTCGACCAGTTCATCGAGCTCATGGACGCAGCCTCACCGAACCGTACCGCTGGCATCGCCGCGGATAACGCTGCCGACAACAACCCTGCCGCGACCAACTAAGCCCACCAGGAAAGGAAACAAAGGAAAACACCATGCCAAAGCGCAACGACCTCAACCACGTCCTGGTGATTGGCTCCGGCCCCATCGTCATCGGCCAAGCCTGCGAATTCGACTACTCCGGTACCCAGGCGTGCCGCGTGCTCAAGGAGGAGGGCCTGCGCGTGACGCTGGTCAACTCCAACCCCGCGACCATCATGACCGACCCGGAGTTCGCGGACCACACCTACGTCGAGCCCATCCAGCCTGACTACATCGAGAAAATCTTCATTAAGGAAGCCGAGGAAGGCCACCCCATCGACGCTGTGCTGGCGACCCTTGGCGGCCAGACCGCGCTGAACGCCGCGGTGCAGCTGGATCGCCAGGGAATCCTGGACAAGTACGGCATCGAGCTGATCGGCGCCGACATCGATGCCATCGAGCGCGGCGAGGACCGCCAGAAATTCAAAGACATCGTGGCCAAGATCGGGGGCGAGTCCGCCCGCTCCCGCGTGTGCCACAACATGGACGAGGTCCACGAGACCGTCGCGGAGCTCGGCCTGCCGGTCGTCGTCCGCCCATCGTTCACCATGGGTGGTCTGGGCTCTGGCCTGGCCTTCAACAACGAGGACCTCGAGCGCATTGCCGGCGGCGGCCTGGCCGCATCCCCTGAGGCTAACGTGCTCATCGAGGAATCCATCCTGGGCTGGAAGGAATTTGAGCTCGAGCTGATGCGCGACGGCGACGACAACGTCGTGGTCATCGCCTCCATCGAGAACGTGGATGCGCTGGGCGTGCATACCGGCGACTCCGTCACCGTGGCCCCTGCTCTCACCCTTACCGACCGCGAGTTCCAGACCATGCGCGACCAGGGCATCGCCATCATCCGTGAGGTCGGTGTGGACACCGGCGGCTGCAACATCCAGTTCGCCATCAACCCGAACGACGGCCGTATCATCACCATCGAGATGAACCCGCGCGTATCGCGTTCGTCTGCTCTGGCTTCCAAGGCCACCGGCTTCCCGATCGCCAAGATCGCCGCCAAGCTCGCCATCGGCTACACCCTGGATGAGATCACCAACGACATCACCGGTGTGACGCCAGCGGCCTTCGAGCCGACCCTGGACTACGTCATTGTCAAGGCCCCACGCTTTGCCTTCGAGAAGTTCCCGGGCGCCGACGACACCCTGACCACCACGATGAAGTCCGTCGGCGAGGCCATGGGTATCGGCCGTAACTACATCTCTGGTCTCAACAAGGTCATGCGCTCTCTGGAGAACAAGCCTGGCGGGTTCTGGACCACCGACGACGCCGTCTTCGCCGGCGAGCGTGCCACGGACGTGGTGGCCGTTCTGGAAGACCTGCGCCGCCCGACTGAGGGGCGCCTGTACGACGCCGAATTGGCGCTGCGTTTAGGCGCCACTGTTGAGCAGGTTCACGAGGCCTCCGGCATCGACCCGTGGTTCTTGGCTGAGCTGGAGGCACTGGTGCAGTTCCGCTCCAAGCTTGCCGACGCCCGAATCCTGGACGAGGCGCTACTGCGCGAAGCCAAGTACATTGGGCTGTCCGACGCCCAGATTGCCGCCCTGCGTCCGGAGTTCGCCTCCGAGGATGGCGTGCGCGCCCTGCGCTGGTCCCTGGGCATCCGCCCGGTATTCAAGACCGTGGATACCTGTGCCGGCGAATTCGAGGCGCAGACGCCGTACCACTACTCGGCATACGAACTGGACCCGAACGCGGAGTCCGAGGTGACCGAGCAGCGCGACAAGGACAAGGTCATCATTTTGGGCTCAGGCCCGAACCGCATCGGACAGGGCATCGAGTTCGACTATTCGTGCGTGCACGCCGCACTGGAGCTCTCCCGCATCGGCTATGAGACGGTGATGGTCAACTGCAACCCAGAGACCGTTTCTACCGATTACGACACCGCGGACCGCCTGTACTTCGAGCCGCTGACTTTCGAGGACGTCATGGAGGTTTACCACGCGGAAGCACAGTCCGGCAACGTCGCCGGCGTTATTGTGCAGCTGGGCGGCCAGACTCCCCTGGGGCTGGCGCAGCGCCTGGCCGACGCTGGCGTCCCGGTCGTCGGCACCACCCCGGAAGCCATCGACTTGGCTGAGGACCGCGGCGAATTCGGCAAGGTCCTCACGAAGGCAGAGCTGGCAGCGCCGGACTTTGGTACCGCCACCGACTTCGACGAGGCTAAAAAGGTTGCTTCCCAAATCGGCTACCCCGTGCTGGTGCGTCCGTCCTACGTGCTGGGTGGCCGCGGCATGGAAATCGTCTACGACGAGGCGTCCCTGGAGGACTACATCACTCGTGCCACCGAGATCACCTCTGACCACCCCGTATTGGTGGACCGCTTCCTGGACTCTGCCATCGAGATCGACGTCGACGCGCTGTGCGACGGCACCGAGGTCTACCTCGGCGGCGTGATGGAGCACATCCAGGAGGCCGGTATCCACTCTGGTGACTCCTCCTGTGCGCTGCCGCCGATGACCCTGGGACCGGAGGACATCGAGAAGGTGCGCCGCTCCACCGAGGCGCTCGCACACGGCATCGGGGTACGCGGCCTCATGAACATCCAGTTCGCGCTCAAGGACGACATCCTTTACGTTATCGAGGCTAACCCGCGCGCCTCCCGCACCGTGCCGTTCGTATCCAAGGCCACCGGCGTGCCGTTGGCCAAGGCAGCATCGCGTGTCATGATGGGCGCCACCATCGCCGAGCTGAAGGCCGAGGGCATGCTTCCGGATTCTTACGACGGCGGCGCGTTGCCCGATTCCCACCCGATTGCGGTGAAGGAAGCAGTCCTGCCGTTCAACCGCTTCCGACGTTTCGACGGCTCGATGCTGGACACCCTGCTGTCTCCGGAGATGAAGTCCACCGGCGAGGTTATGGGCCTGGCCGGCGACTTCGGTGCGGCCTACCTCAAGGCCTCCACCGCGGCGTTTGCCAAACTGCCTCAGGAAGGTCGAGTGTTCGTTTCCGTGGCTAACCGCGATAAGCGCTCACTCATTCTGCCCATCCAGTCGCTGGCAAACATGGGATACACCATTCTGGCTACCGCGGGTACCGGTTCCATCCTGCGCCGTAACGGTATCGAGTGCGAGATCGTGCCGAAGGCCTCCGAAGTCCGCGAGGGTGCGGAGGGCACGTCCATTGTGCAACGCATCCTGGACCGTGAGGTCGATCTCATCCTGAACACCCCGGCTGGTTCCTCCGGTGCGCGTCATGATGGCTACGAGATTCGTGCCGCAGCCATCGAGATGGACGTGCCATTGGTGACTACTGTGCAGGCGGTGACCGCGTGCGTGCAGGCCCTGACCGCGCAAAACCGTGGCGAAATGTCGGTGACCGCGCTGCAGGAGCTGACTCATGACGCCTAAGATCGCCGAACAGGCCAGCTTTGGCGCGCGCCTGGTGAAGGCAGGGGAGCAGCGCGGTCGGTTGTGTGTGGGTATCGATCCGCACCCGCACCTGCTCGAAGCGTGGGGCCTCGACGCTAACGTCGACGGGTTACGCCGTTTCACAGAAACGTGCGTGGAGGCTTTCGCCGACACCGCTGCGTTGGTCAAGCCACAGGTGGCCTTCTTTGAGGCCTACGGATCGGCTGGGTTCGTAGTACTGGAGGAAGCCTTGGCGGCGTTGCGTCAGGCGGAATGCCTCACGGTGGCGGACGCCAAGCGCGGCGACATCGGTTCGACGATGGCGGGCTACGCCACGGCGTGGCTGGCAGAGGATTCTCCACTGCGCGCTGATGCAGTGACAGTGGCGCCATATCTGGGCTTCGGCTCGCTGTCCCCGGTGTTGGACGTAGCGGAAGAAGTCGGTGGCGGTGTCTTTGTGTTAGCAGCCACCTCCAACCCGGAGGCAGCCGCCCTACAGAACACCACGACGTCGGCAGGCAAGACTATTGCCCAAGGCATTGTTGATGCATGCGCGGAGCGCAACGCGCCTGCCGCACACGGCGGCGGTAGCGGGTACGGCAGTGTCGGCGTCGTCGTCGGCGCCACGTTGCATGACCCGCCGTGCCTGGAGGACCTCAACGGCCCCGTACTGCTGCCGGGCGTCGGCGCCCAAGGGGCGACGATGGCGGATGCGGCGTCGATAGGCGGTACGCAGGAGCGCTACGCTTTTCCGAACGTCTCCCGCGCGGTGTTGCAGGCCGGACCGAAAGTCGGAGAAATTCAAGCGGCCATGCGGCAGCTTTTAGCCTCGTAAACAGGAACTGAACTGCGAAAACGCCGGCTTTGGGGAACTATCCCTGAGCTGGCGTTTTGCCGTTTTAAAACCCGGTGACGTGGCGAAACGCCACCCGGTTTGCGATCCTCTTCCGCAGGCAGTGCTAGTATTGCGGGAAGTCGGTGCCTTTCCCGAGGACACCGAGCACTAGTATCCAAA
Source organism: Corynebacterium incognita (assembly GCF_014217255.1). Taxonomy (NCBI): domain Bacteria; kingdom Bacillati; phylum Actinomycetota; class Actinomycetes; order Mycobacteriales; family Corynebacteriaceae; genus Corynebacterium; species Corynebacterium incognitum. The sequence continues at coordinate 140,565 of NZ_CP059404.1, read as the reverse complement.
TACTGGTATCCAAGTATTGGAACCTGAAACTAAAAGCATCTAACGAATCGGAGGAAACCCCGTGGCACTTCCAAAGTTGACGGACGAGCAGCGCAAGGAAGCCCTTGCCAAGGCAGCAGAGGCTCGTAAGGCACGCGCAGAACTCAAGGCTGACCTGAAGCGCGGCGCTACCAACCTGAAGGAAGTTCTGGAGAAGGCCGAGACCGATGAGATCATCGGCAAGACCAAGGTCTCCGCACTCCTGGAAGCCCTGCCAAAGGTGGGCAAGGTTAAGGCTAAGGAGATCATGGACGATCTCGAGATTGCTCAGACCCGTCGCCTCCGTGGCCTGGGTGAGCGCCAGCGTCGCGCCCTGCTCGAGCGCTTCGGTTTCGCCGAGTAAATCCGGATCTCGCAATGGCAAATGGACAACCTGCGGGCCGCCTGGTCGTTTTGGCTGGCCCCTCGGCCGTGGGCAAATCCACGGTGGTGTCCCGTTTGCGCGAAGATGTCAAGGACCTCTATTTTTCGGTGTCCATGACAACCCGTCAGCCGCGTCCTGGTGAACAGGACGGGGTTGACTATTTCTTTGTGTCCCCAGAGACGTTCCAGGAGCGTATTGACGCCGGCGAGATGCTTGAATGGGCAGAAATCCACGGCGGTTTGCAGCGTTCAGGCACTCCAGCCCGTCCCGTACAAGATGCGCTGGGCTCCGGTCACCCCGTCCTCGTTGAGGTGGACTTGGTCGGCGCCCGCAACGTCAAGCAGGCAATGCCGGAAGCGGCGACGGTGTTTCTCGCGCCCCCTTCCTGGGAGGTGCTCGTCGAACGCCTCGTGGGTCGTGGCACCGAGCCTGAAGATGTCATCGCGCGTCGTTTGGACACCGCTCGGCAGGAGATTGCCGCCAAGGATGAGTTTGACTACGTTGTAGTCAACGATGACCTGGATGCGGCCGTGGCACGAATTAGTGCTATCCTGCAAGGCGAGTAACTCACCTGCGTTCGCGTAGCATATCTGCGCTGAGCAGGGGCATGAAGATGATCGCGTGAGCGGCATCGACACACAAGTTTTAACCCGTCATCTATCTACGAAAAGGTGCATGTGACTAACGTGACCACCAACGCAACTACTGAGGCAGCTAAGCCAGAGGCAGTATTCGATACCCCAGAGGGCATTACCTCACCGCCTATCGATGAGCTCTTGGACAAGGTGTCGTCTAAGTACGCACTCGTCATTTTTGCGGCGAAGCGCGCTCGTCAAATCAACTCCTACTACCAGCAGCCGGACGATGGCGTCTTCGAGTTCATCGGCCCGCTGGTGACTCCGGAGACCGGCGAGAAGCCGCTGTCTATTGCCCTGCGCGAGATTGATGCGGGCATGTTGGAGCATGAAGAGGGCAAGTAAACCCCGCTTTACGCTCAATACAAGCGTGGTATCGGCACACCGCCGGTGCCACGCTTGTGGCGTTTTCGCGTCGCGTACGATATGAGGAAGCGCATGGCCCGTGCGCCGACGGTGTCCGCGGGCCAAGAATCATCCTGGGCTGCACGGAGGAATCGGAGGACTGATGAACATTGTGGTGGGCGTAGCCGGCGGTATTGCGGCGTATAAGGCGTGCCATATCGTGCGTTCATTCAAAGAAGCAGGAGACGAGGTGACCGTGGTGCCTACCGAGTCGGCCCTGCGCTTCGTGGGGGCCGCGACCTTTGAGGCGCTGTCCGGGAACCGGGTGTCCACCTCGGTGTTCAGTGACGTTGATGAGGTGCGTCATGTGCGAGTGGGGCAGGAAGCCGATGCCGTGGTCATCGCCCCGGCCACCGCAGATGTTGTGGCGCGCATCGCGGGTGGGCATGCCAATGACTTGCTCACCGCCACCGTGCTCGTGGCCACGTGCCCCGTCATTGTGGTGCCCGCCATGCACACTGAGATGTGGAACAATCCAGCTGTGCAGGCCAACGTGCAGGTGCTGCGCTCCCGCGGTATCACCGTCATCGAGCCCGCGCACGGGCGATTGACGGGCAAGGACTCCGGGCCCGGGCGTCTGCCAGATACCGAACAGATCGTCGACGTCGTGCGCACCCGCATGGCGGGCTATTCCTTCCCCCTGGACCTCGCCGGCAAGAAGGTAGTTATTAGCGCAGGCGGCACCCAGGAGCCGTTGGATCCCGTGCGCTACTTGGGCAACCGTTCTTCTGGGCGCCAGGGTTATGCGCTGGCGGAGATCGCGGCGCAACGCGGCGCGGATGTGGTACTGGTGGCTGGCAACCATGTGGCGCTGCCGCTGCCCGCCGGGGCGCGGGTCGTGGACGTGGTTACCACACGAGAGATGGAGGCCGTCATGAACCAGGAAGCTAAGGACGCCGACGTGGTCATCATGGCCGCGGCGGTCGCTGACTTCCGACCGGCCAACGAGGCCGCTTTCAAAATGAAGAAGGGCAACGACGACGCTGCCTTGGCGTCCGTGGAGTTGGTTGAAAACCCCGATATTTTGGCATCGCTGGTCAAACGCCGGGATGCCGGCGAGGTTCCGGCTGGGTGCGTCATCGTCGGGTTCGCGGCGGAGACGGGGGATGCCGATACTTCTGCTTTGGAATATGCGCAGGCGAAGTTCGAGCGCAAGGGCTGTGACCTGCTCATGGCCAACGAGGTGGGCGAAGGCAAGGTATTCGGTCAATTAGACAATGCGGGGTGGCTGTTGCGGCGCGGGGAGGAGCCGCAGGTGGTCCACTCCGGCAGTAAGCATGTCGTGTCCGCGCAGATCGTGGATGCGGTGGTGGCACATTTGCAGTAATAGACAACTTAGTCTACAGTTGTGTCTCGATGAATGAGATAACTCCTAGCGCCGCCGTTTCGACGTCGGCCGACGTTTCCCGCGCCCGCCTGTTCACATCCGAGTCCGTAACCGAGGGCCACCCGGATAAAATTTGCGACGCCATTTCAGACACCATCCTCGATGCGCTCCTCGAAGCGGACCCCGCAGCGCGCGTCGCAGTAGAGACCTTGGTGACTACCGGTCAGGTCCACGTGGTGGGTGAGGTGCGCACCAGTGCCTACGTGGAGATTCCACAGCTGGTTCGCGATACCCTGACCGAAATTGGCTTCGTGTCCTCCGACGTTGGCTTCGACGGCCGTACCTGTGGCGTCAACGTGGCCATCGGCGAGCAGTCCCCGGAGATCGGCCACGGCGTCGATGTAGCCACTGAGGTCCGCGACGAGGAGTCGACGGACGAAGCCGACCAAGCTGGCGCCGGAGACCAGGGCCTCATGTTCGGTTACGCCACCGACGAGACGCCAGAGCTTATGCCGCTGCCCATCGCACTGGCGCATCGCCTGTCCCGCCGCCTGGCGCAGGTGCGCAAGGAAGGTATCGTGCCGCACCTGCGACCAGACGGCAAGACTCAGGTGACCTTTGCCTACGGCGATGATGACCAGCCTTCGCACCTGGACACCGTCGTCGTGTCCACCCAGCACGACCCTGAGGTCACCCGGGACTGGCTCTACGAGCAGATGAAGACCCACGTTATTGATTTCGTTATCGCCGAGGCTGGACTCGAGCGCTTCGTGGAGAATGGCTACTCGCTGCTGGTGAACCCGTCCGGCTCGTTTATTCTGGGCGGTCCTATGGGTGATGCTGGTTTGACCGGTCGGAAGATTATCGTGGACACCTACGGCGGCATGGCACGCCACGGCGGCGGCGCCTTCTCCGGTAAGGATCCCAGCAAGGTGGACCGCTCCGCTGCGTATGCCATGCGCTGGGTGGCTAAGAACATCGTGGCCGCAGGGCTGGCACGCCGCGCGGAGGTCCAAGTGGCGTACGCCATCGGTCGTGCCAAGCCTGTCGGGCTGTACGTGGAGACTTTCGACACCGCCCAGCACGGCCTCAATGATTCCGACATTCAAGCCGCGGTGTCTGAGGTATTCGATCTGCGCCCCGGCGCCATCATCAAGGACCTCGACCTCTTGCGGCCCATCTACCGGCAGACGGCGGCCTACGGTCATTTCGGACGTAATGACCTTGACCTCCCGTGGGAAGCCACCAACCGGGTGGAGGAGCTGCGAGCTGCCGCAGGCGTGTAAAATACGCGACCATGCCACCCCGCCAGAAAGCCTCATCCCAGCCGGTCGCGCGTGTGCTGCCGTTGCTGGGCTTGCCGCACCTGGACCGGGGTTTTGACTACCTAGTCAGTGAAGATTTAGCCGATGATTGCGTCCCCGGGGTTCGGGTGCGCGTGCGTTTTCACGGCAGGCTTGTCGACGCCGTGGTGCTCGAACGCCGCGGCGAAGCCGACTACGCCGGCACGCTGCGCTATGCCGAACGCGTTATTTCTCCCGAGCTGGTGTTTCCAGCGCAGACTCGCGCTTTAGTGGAATCCCTGGCCACCCGCTACGGCGGAGTGCGCTCGGACATCATCCGCACCGCCATTCCGGCGCGCCACGCCAAGGCGGAAGAGGCGGATTTTTCGACGCCGTGGGAGGAACTTGGCACCGTCGAGGAGCCAGATCTGTCTGAGTGGCTGAACTATGTGCACGGTGAGTCTTTCGTCGACGCGGTGCTCGGGGGACAGGTCGCTCGCGCCGCGTGGCACATGGCGCCGGGGGAGCCGTGGCCGCACACCGTGGCTGCGCTCGCCGCCAAGACCGCCATGCAGGGCGGCGGGGTGGTTATCGTTCTTCCCGATCAGCGCCTAGTCAGCATGCTGGAGCAAGCATTGCGCGAGGTGGTGGGCGCTAAGCAGGTCGTGGTCCTCACCGCGGGTTTGGGGCCACAGGCGCGATACCGGCGCTACCTTGCGGTGGCCAAGGGGCAGGCTCGGATCGTCATTGGTACCAGGAGCGCTGCCTTCGCACCGGTACATAAGCTCCGGCTGGCCGCAGTTCTATTTGACCACGACGATAATCTCGTCGATCCCCGCGCTCCCTATGTCCACGCCCGCGAGGTGCTCACGACGCGCGCCGCGCAAGAGAAAAGCTCGCTCATCATTGGCGGGTATACACGGACCGCAGAAACTCAGTTGTTGGTGGAGTCGGGCTGGCTCCATAGCCTTCAGGCGCCGCGCGAGGTAGTGCGCCGCCAGTCTCCGCTGATTCGTGCAACGGCGGATTCTGACTTCGAACAGGAACGAGACCCCCACGCGCGTTATGCCCGCATTCCGACGCAGGCCTATCTGTCCATTAAGCGTGCGTTGACTGCGGGCTCACCAGTATTGATTCAGGTCCCTCGGAAAGGCTATGTGCCCACGCTTGCTTGCGGGACGTGCCGTGCCCCTGCGCGCTGCCGCAAGTGCAATGGTCCTCTGGGCCTGCCCGCCGGTGAGGGGCAGGCGGCGCTGCCGACGTGCGGCTGGTGCGGGCGTCCGGAGCCAAAATTCGTGTGCGGGGAGTGCGGTAGCTCTCGGTTGCGCGCAGTGGTGTTAGGCAGCGAACGTACGGCAGAAGAGTTAGGGCGCGCCTTCGCCCCGGCGCCGGTAGTGACATCTGGCGGCACGAAGGTTGTCGAGACCGTGGCGAACAAGGCGGCCATCGTGGTGTCCACGCCAGGGGCCGAGCCGCGGGTAGAAGACGACGCGGGATATGGCGCGGCGGTCATGCTGGATACCTGGGCGCTCATGAGCCGGGCGGATCTCCGGGCGATGGAGGACACTCTCGCGAAGTGGGCCAAGGTGGTGGCCTTGGTGCGGTCAGCGGATGACGGTGGTGAGGTAACCGTGGTGGCGGATGCCGCGGCACCGGTGGTGCAATCGCTGATTAGGTGGGACATGCCTGGCGCGGCTGCGGCCGAATTGGCGGCGCGGCGCGAGGTGGGATTCCCTCCTGCGGTGAACATGGCGGCGGTGGATGGGCCGGAAAAGTCCATCGACGCCTTTATGGAGCAGGTGGAGCTTCCCGACGGAGCGGAAATCCTTGGCCCCGTCGATCTCCCGGCGGGGGAGAAGCTCCCTGGCGAGTACGACGTCCAAGCCTTTGGACGCCCGCAGCGCATCCTCGTGCGCACCCCGCTGGGGCCGCGCGGCCAACTGGGAGCCGCACTGCGCGCCGCGGCCGCGCTGCGTACCGCGAGCCGCGACGAACTGCCGCTACGCATCCAGGTTGACCCGAAGCACGTGGGCTAAAGTTGTGCGTATGCGTTTAGTCTTTGCCGGTACCCCTGAAGTAGCAGTAGTGGCCTTGGAGAAGCTATTGGCTTCCGAGCACGAAGTAGTTGCTGTTCTGACACGGCCAGACGCCCGCAAGGGCCGCGGCCGGAGTCTCCACCCGAGCCCAGTGAAAGCGCTCGCAACTGAACACGGGATTGAAGTGCTCACTCCGAGCACGCTGAAGGCCGGTACCGAGGACGGAGATGCTACCCGCGCCCGGCTCAAGGACGTGGCGCCGCAGGCGATCCCTGTGGTGGCTTACGGCAATTTGGTTCCGGCGGATCTGCTGGATCTCCCCGAGCACGGTTGGGTGAATCTGCACTTTTCCCTGTTGCCACAGTGGCGCGGGGCGGCGCCGGTCCAGGCGGCGATTGCGCACGGAGACGACATCACCGGTGCCACTACCTTCCGTATCGACGAGGGGCTAGACACCGGGGACATCCTCGGCACAGTCACTGAGGAGATTCGCGCCACGGACACCGCCGATGATTTGCTCACCCGCCTGGCCTATTCCGGTGGCGATCTCTTGGTGACCACCATGGACGGACTCGCCGCGGGGGCGCTGCAGCCGCAGCCACAGCAGGGCGAGCCGACCCACGCAGCAAAGATCACGACCGCAGACGCCGAGATCACGTGGTCACACCCCGCCGCGGCCATTGATCGGCATATCCGCGCCCACACCCCGGGGCCCGGCGCGTGGACCGTGGCCGGTCAGCAGCGCTTCAAGGTGGGGCCAGTCGCAGTGGAGTATGCCGACGATGTTCCCCACCTGGCGCCGGGCGAGTTGCACTTTGCTAAAAACGCGGTGTTCGTGGGTACTGCGACCACCCCGGTGCGCCTTGGCACCATTCAGCCGCCGGGAAAGAAAATGATGGATGCGGTGGATTGGGCCCGCGGCTTGGGCGAACGCCAGAAAGAAATGAGGTTCTAGGACATGGCAGGTGGATTCCGTTCACGCTCCAACAAGGGCGGCAGTGAACCCAAACGCACCCCGGATGGGCGCAAGCGCCCCGCGCAGGCCAACGATAAGCGCGCCCCGCAGCGTCCCCGCCGCCAGCGACGCGACACCGCGGGAATTGTGGGCGCCGGGACCCAGCTGGGCGTCGACAAGCCCCGCCTTGTCGCCTACGAGACGCTACAGCGCGTCAACCAAGACGATGCCTTTGCCAACCTAGTGTTGCCTAAAGCCCTTCGCCAGCATCGGGTAGAGGGGCGCGACGCCGCTTTTGCCACCGAGCTGACGTATGGCGCTCTGCGCAACGAAGGTTTGGTGGACGCTGTCATCGCCGAGTGCTCCTCGCGCGCGTTGGAAGAGATGTCGCCGGAGGTGCTCAGCGCACTGCGCCTGGGCGCTTACCAGGTGTTGTTTACCCGGGTGGAGGACCACGCAGCGGTGGACACGACCGTGCGGCTGGTGGAAGCCGCGGGCCACACCGGCGCTAAGGGATTCGCTAACGCGATCATGCGCTCGATAACTCGCAAGCAGCCAAAAGACTGGATCGCGCAACTGCGGCCGGGCGGAGAAGACAAGGTTGGGCAGCTGGCCTTCGAACAATCCCATCCGCGGTGGGTGGCGGAAAGCTTCGCCCGTGCCCTCGGCCTCAAGACTGACGCTGCGGAATCCGACGAAGCCGCAGTGGCTACGGCAGAACTTGAAGCAGCGCTCGCGGCAGACTCCGCGCGCCCCATTGTGCATCTTGTAGCGCGCCCGGGTGAGCTCTCGGCTGAGGAGCTGGCCCTGATGATCGGCGCCGAGGAAGGTCGCTATTCGCCCTACGCGGTGTACCTGGAGTCTGGGGACCCGGCTGCTCTGGACCCAGTTCGCCAGGGATTGGCCGGCGTCCAGGACGAAGGATCCCAGCTCATCGCACGCGCGGTAACCGAAGCACCGTTGGAGGGCAGCGATGGCGGGCGGTGGCTCGACCTGTGTGCGGGCCCCGGCGGCAAGGCAGCGCTGCTGGGGGCCCTCGCGCGCATCGACGGCGCCACGGTCGACGCGGTCGAGGTCTCCGCACACCGCGCGGAGTTGATTCGTCGGGTAGTTGACGGACTTCCGGTCAAGGTCCACGAGGCCGACGGTCGGACGCCGGGATTACAGCCTGGTTTCGACCGCGTGCTTGTCGACGCCCCATGCTCCGGCCTCGGCGCACTGCGACGCCGTCCCGAGGCGCGGTGGCGCAAAAAAGAAGGCGACATTGTCGAGCTCAGCGCGTTGCAATACGAGCTCTTGAGCTCGGCCATTAACCTCGTGCGGCCTGGCGGCGTGGTGGTCTATTCCACGTGCTCGCCGGATGTGCGGGAGACGCGTGACATCGTGGAACGCGCGCTGCGGGAGCTGGACGTTACCGAACTGGACGCACGGGAGACCATCCCGGACATGGGGGACGTCGGACAGCACAAGAGCGTGCAGATGTGGCCGCACCGCCACGGTACGGACGCGATGTTCTTCTCCGTGCTGCGTAAGAACGGCGGCGCCGGAAACCCCGACAACGCACACTAGAACCCTAGTAGGATCGAGGCATGACAGACATGACCGTTTCCCCCGCTCCGTCCAGCCCGATTATCGCGCCCTCAGTGCTTGCTGCGGACTTCTCTCAGCTTGGTAAAGAGGTCGCAGCGGTGGCCGGCGGAGACTGGCTGCACGTGGACATCATGGACGGGCATTTTGTGCCCAACCTTTCCTTCGGACCGGACGTGACGGCCACCATTAAGCGCGTTACTGACCTGGAGTTGGACGTCCACCTCATGATTGAGGAGCCGGAGAAGTGGGTGGAGCGCTACGTAGAGGCGGGAGCTGACTGCGTGATCTTCCACGTCGAGGCAGTAGCCGACAAAGATGCGGTAGTGGCGTTGTGCCGGACACTGCGGGGCCTTGGGGTGCGCGCCGGCATTAGCGTAAAGCCCGCGACGAGCGTCGAAGAATACCTCGACATCCTGGGCGAAGTCGACCTGTTGCTGGTCATGAGTGTGGAGCCAGGCTTCGGCGGGCAGTCCTTTATGCCGGAGATGCTGGAGAAAGTAAAGACCCTGCGTGCCGCGATTGATGCGGGGCAGCACAGCACCGTGATCGAAATCGATGGCGGCATTTCTGCCGACACCATCGCTGATGCCGCCGCGGCGGGCTGCGACGCGTTTGTGGCTGGATCCGCCGTTTTCAAGCAAGAAGACAAGGCCGCCTACATCGACCGCCTGCGTTCCCTTGCCGCTGCCGCGCAGTCGCAGGGTCAGCAGTAAGGGGAATAGATGACCGTTCATGAGCAGGACGTTGTTGGCGCCGCGGCGATAACCCGCGCTATGGAGCTCGGCGACAGCGTGCGAGGTCAAACGAGCCCTAACCCTCCCGTGGGCGCCGTGGTGTATACCTCCGACGGCACCATCGTCGGCGAGGGAGCCACTGCGCCGGTAGGCGGTGACCACGCCGAGGTCTCGGCCCTGCGTGCGGCGGGCGAGCGTGCACAAGGCGCTACCGTGGCGGTCACGCTGGAGCCGTGCAACCACACCGGCCACACTGGCCCATGCACCCAAGCTCTCATCAACGCTGGTGTGGCGCGCGTTGTGGTGTTGCATTCTGACCCGAACCCCATCGCAGCCGGTGGAGCTGAGGTATTGCGCGCAGCGGGAATCGACATTGTCCACCTCCACGGCGCGGTTCCGGAGCAAGCAGGCCACCTGTCTGACGCGCTGCGCCCGTGGTTGGCAGCGATCCAACTGGGACGACCACACGTGACCGTTAAGTTCGCACAGACCCTGGACGGCTATATCGCTGCCGCAGATGGCACCAGCAAATGGATCACCGGTGAGTCCGCACGGGAATACGTCCACGAAGATCGGGCTCGCCGGGACGCGATCATCGTCGGCACAGGAACAGCGTTGGCAGATGATCCGCGACTAACAGCCCGTACTTTCGACGGGTCGCTCTTCCCACATCAGCCGCGTCGCGTCGTCATTGGGTCTCGCTCTTTACCTCCGGGATCGAACCTAGAAAAGCTGGGATTTATCCAGTACGGTTCTATCTCTCAAGCGCTGGATGAGCTGTGGTCTGACGGTGCGCGCGACGTCTTGGTCGAGGGAGGAGCGGGCCTGTCGAGCGCGATGTTGAATCAGGGCTTTGTCGATTCTCTCCAGGTGTATATTGCCCCGATGCTGCTGGGTGCCGGGCAGAAAGTGCTTGCTCATCCGGTGACGCATACTTTAGCTGACGCTCCGCGGTTTCAGCAGGAGCACGTGGTGCTCTTGGGCGATGATGTGCTCGTGGAATACTCCGCGGCGGAGAGCGCTTGAAACACAGAGCACCCAGGCAATCAGGCAAGCAAGCAATGTGGATTGCTTCCCGGGCAATATAGTTCTCAATAAAGATAGAAGAAGCGATCGAGCCTCGTTGTATGCGAGGAGAAGAAGGCTGTAGGCGACTGTGTTTACCGGTTTGGTGGAAGAAGTAGGCAGTGTTGTGAGGATGGAGCCTTTGGGCGACTCCTTGCGCTTGACCGTGGCGGGGCCGTTAGTAACCTCGGATGCGTCTTTAGGTGACTCCATTTGCGTCAACGGTGTGTGTCTTACCGTGGCTGAACTCGTCCCCGAAGACGAAGGCTTCGCTGCCGATGTCATGCAGGAATCGTTGAATCGTTCAGCGCTTGGCGAGTTGGGCGTCGGCTCCCCGGTCAATCTCGAGCGCGCCATGTTGGCCACCGCGCGCTTCGGCGGTCATATTGTGCAAGGACATGTCGACGGCGTCGCCGAGCTCCTGCGCCGCGAGCATTCGGAGCACTGGGACGTCCTGCGGTTTAGCTTGCCACCGGAACTGGCGCGCTACGTGGTGGAGAAGGGGTCCATCGCGGTGAGTGGAACCTCCCTGACCGTCTCCGCATTGGGTGCTGAGTGGTTTGAGGTGTCACTCATTCCGACCACCTTGGCAGAGACCATTTTAGGGCAGTTGGAGCTCGGCGACGCCGTGAACATTGAGGTGGACGTCATGGCTAAATACGCGGAGAAATTGTTGGGATCCCAGCCCACGCCAAGCACCGAGAGCTAAGGGACTAAGGTTATAGCACATGACAGCGCAACCGTTTCCCGATGAAGGTATCCGTCTCGATTCTGTCGAGGATGCCATCGCCGCCATCGCCGCCGGCGAAGCAGTAGTCGTGATTGATGACGAGAGCCGGGAAAACGAAGGCGATCTCATCTTCGCAGCAGACAAAGCCACGCCCGAGCTGGTGGCTTTCATGGTGCGCTATAGCTCCGGGTATATCTGTACCTCCATGGGGCGTGAGGTGCTTGACCGACTGAACTTGCCGCCCATGGTGGCTCGCAACGAGGACGCCCGCGGTACCGCCTATGCGGTCACCGTCGATGCCAACACCGGAACCACTGGCATTTCCGCGACCTCGCGCGCGGAGACTATTCGGCGTCTGGCCAACCCGGACTCCACCCCGGGGGACTTCACCCGACCCGGTCACGTTGTGCCGCTGGCGGCTCGCCCGAACGGCGTGCTGGAGCGCGATGGTCACACCGAGGCCGCGGTCGACTTGGCACGTCTTGCTGGACTGCGTCCCGTTGGTGTCTTGTGTGAGATCGTCTCTGAAGAGGATCCCACCGACATGGCCCGTTCACCTGAATTGCGTCGCTTCGCCGATGCGCACGGGCTCAAGATGATCTCCATCGAGCAACTCATCGCGTACCGGCGCCTTCATGAGCGTCAGGTGGAGCGAGTCACCGAAACGCGGCTGCCTACCAAGCATGGCCTGTTTACCGCGATCGGCTACCGCAGCGCGGTAGACGGTCAGGAGCACGTGGCCCTGGTGGCCGGCGACGCTTCCAACGTGGCCGCATTGCGCGGCACGGAGAACGTTCACGTCCGAGTCCACTCTGAGTGCTTGACCGGTGATGTCTTTGGCTCCCGCCGTTGCGATTGCGGAGAACAGCTGGAGCTGGCCATGCAGAAGTCCCAGGAGGAAGGCCCCGCGATTATCATCTATCTGCGCGGCCACGAAGGCCGCGGCATCGGCCTGCTTCACAAGCTGGCCGCGTACCGCCTGCAGGACGAGGGGCTCGATACCGTCGACGCCAACCTGGAGCAGGGGCTGCCTGCCGACGCCCGGGAGTACTCGGTCGCGGGTCAGATCCTCAACGACCTGGGCGTAGCGTCCATCCGTCTCATGACGAATAACCCGACCAAGGGACACGGTCTTGATGACTACGGCTTTGGGGTAGGAGAGAATATCCACCTGGCTGTAGAACCCAACAGTGATAACATTGCCTACCTGCGCACCAAGCGCGACCGCATGGGGCACGAGTTGCCCGAGGTTGCGACGTGGGACGCGGCGCACTCCACTAGTGAATAGACAGAGGAAGACATGAGCAAAGAAGGCCTGCCCACCATCGGCAGCATTGATGCCCAGGGGTTAAGCGTCGCGGTGGTCACCGCCAGCTGGAACCCGGAGATCTGTGACGAGCTGCATGCCCGCGCCGTCGCCAAGGGCAAAGAACTGGGCGCGCACGTGGCGGAGTTTCGTGTTGTTGGTGCGCTAGAACTGCCCGTCGTCGCGCAGGCCGCAGCCAAGCAGTTCGACGCCGTGGTGGCGCTGGGCTGCGTCATCCGTGGTGGCACCCCGCACTTCGACTACGTTTGCGATTCAGTAACGCAGGGGTTGACTCGCGTCGCTTTGGACGAGGAGACGCCGGTAGCCAACGGAGTCCTCACCGTTAACGAGCACGCACAGGCAGTGGAGCGGGCTGGCGGTGAAGGAGCTGTGGAGGATAAGGGCGCCGAAGCCATGGTGGCCGCCCTGCACACTTGCCTGTCTCTGCGCGCGGTGGGGCGCCATTGGACTAACCAGCTCATGGAGGGGTAAAGATAATGGCTATGGACAATAACACCGGTTCCCGCCGTCTTAGCGATGAGGAACTAACGGCGTACACCGTCGCCGATCCTTTCGCGCAGACCACCACTAAACCGTGGGACATGGAGCTCAAGTCCTCCTTCCTGCGCAAGGTCGCCATCATCGCGGTGTGCATCATCATCCCCGTCCACATCTTCATGGGCGCAGTGCTGGATATCGAATACACCGGTGCGACCGTCACGGCGATTGATAAGTGGTCCTTCCCGATTCTTGGCGTCATCATCTCCGTCCTTGTGTGGATTTTGTTGACCCGTCCCCGCCTGCGCGCCAACGCGGATGGTGTGGAGATCCGCAACATGATCGGTACTCGGTTCTACCCGTGGGTTGTCATCTATGGCCTGTCGTTCCCCGAGGGCTCCCGCATGGCGCGTCTGGAGCTGCCCGAGTTCGAATACGTCCCGATTTGGGCCATGCAGTCAGGTGACAAGGCCACCATCGTGGACTCCGTGCAGCGTTTCCGCGAGCTCGAAGCCCAATACATGCCAGAGGATTAGCACCAGCAGTTCGCCATGGCAGATCCAGCAAGCTACCGCCCGGCGCCCGGCACCATCCCCACGGAGCCGGGCGTCTATAAATTCCGCGATGAATCCCGCCGCGTCATCTACGTGGGCAAAGCAAAGAACTTGCGCGCGCGATTGTCCAATTATTTTCAGGACCTCACGCAGCTGCACCCACGCACGCGCACCATGGTGCAAACTGCTGCCAGCGTGGAGTGGACTGTGGTGGCCAGCGAGGTCGAAGCCCTCCAGCTGGAGTACACGTGGATCAAACGCTTCGATCCTCGTTTCAACGTTAAATACCGGGACGACAAGTCGTATCCCATGTTGGCGGTCTCCGTGGGCGAGCGGATCCCGCGGGCGTATTTCTACCGTGGACCGCGGCGCAAGAACGTGCGCTATTTCGGTCCATATTCCCATGCGTGGGCGGTGCGCGAGACCCTCGACCTGCTCACCCGGGTATTCCCGATCCGCACGTGTTCCAAGGGCGTGTACAACCGGCACGAGGCCCTGGGACGCCCGTGCCTGCTGGGCTACATCGACAAGTGTTCCGCGCCGTGTATTGGACGGGTGTCGGAGGAGGAACATCGCGACATCGTTCGTGACTTCGTTTCGTTTATGTCGGGAAACACCGCGTCGGTGACCCGGCAGCTGCGCAAGGAGATGGAACAGGCTGCGGAAAGTCTTGACTTCGAACGTGCGGCCCGGCTGCGCGATGATGTGGGCGCCATTGAGAAAGTCATGGAGCAGCAGTCGGTCGTCTTTACCGACGGCACGGACGCCGACGTTATCGCAATGGTCGATGACGAGCTCGAGGCCTCAGTCCAGGTCTTCCACGTGCGCGACGGCCGTATCCGCGGCCAGCGGGGCTGGGTAGTGGAGAAGGCGGGGGAGTCATCGCTTGAGGAGCAGTTCCAGGACTTCCTCGTGCAGTTTTATTCCGAGGCCGCGGAGCGCGCGGAGCAGGAGGTCGCGGAGGATGCTGCGCTGGAGCGCCGGGGCGTCGATAAGCAGGCCCACGAGCGCCGTGCCATCAAGGTGATCCCCCGGGACATCCTGGTGCAGGTCGAACCCAAGGAGCGTGCCGACATCGCGCGCGTCATCAGCGACTTGCGCGGCGCCGCGGTGGATATTCGCGTGCCACAGCGAGGCGACAAACGGGCACTCATGGAGACGGTGCAGAAGAACGCCAAGGATGCGCTGCGACAGCACAAGCTCAAACGCGTCGGCGACATCACCGCACGCTCCGCAGCGCTGCAGGACATCCAGGAAGCCCTCGGAATGGAGACACCCCCGTTGCGCATCGAGTGCACGGACATCTCCCATATCCAGGGCACGAACGTGGTGGCCTCGCTCGTAGTTTTCGAGGACGGTCTCCCGAAGAAGTCCGACTATCGCCGCTACCGGATTAAGGAAGCGGCAGGCGATGGTCGCTCCGACGACGTGGGCTCCATCGCGGAGGTCCCCCGACGGCGGTTTAAACGCCATCACGAGGACAGGCGTGCAGTGCCGGACGAGGAGCTAGAGGAGTCCATTTTCGGGGACGAAGAGCCCTCTGGCGCGCAGCCCGCAAAATTGGCGTACCCGCCGCAGCTCTTCGTGGTCGACGGCGGCGCGCCGCAGGTCGCCGCGGCGCAAGCAGTCTTTGATGAATTGGGCATCGTGGACGTGACGCTGGTGGGTATGGCTAAGCGCCTTGAGGAACTGTGGATCCCCGGTGACGACGAGCCCGTCATCCTTCCGCGTAACTCCCAGGCGCTGTACCTGCTGCAGCAGATCCGCGACGAGGCGCACCGCTTCGCCATCACTTATCACCGCCAGCAACGCTCGAAGTCCATGCGTGCCTCCGCGCTCGACGACGTCCCGGGGCTGGGCGCGCGCCGGCGCACGGATTTGGTCAAGCACTTTGGCTCCGTGAAGAAGCTGCGCGCAGCCAGCGTGGAGGACATCATGGAAGTCAAAGGCATCGGCCCAAAATTGGCCGAAGCGATAGCGTCCCATCTCAAAGGCAATTCGCGGTAAGCTGGCGCCATGAAAGAATTAGACACGGCTCCCATTCTGATAACGGGAATGTCCGGCGGTGGCCTGAGCACGGCCGCGAAGGTTTTCGAGGACAAGGGATTCTACGTTGCTCAGAATCTCCCTCCGGAAATCATCGTGGAGCTTGTGGAGTTGTGCACCCGAGCGGACTCGCCAGTGTCTAAACTCGCCGTGGTCACCGACGTACGTGCGCGCATGTTCCCGGGAAGCCTCATCGAGACCATCAAGGAGCTCGAGGGCCACGGCATGGAGCCCGTGGTGTTGTTCATGGACGCGCGCGACTCGGTCCTCATTAAGCGCTTTGATTCTGTGCGCCGCACCCACCCTCTGCAGGAGGGAGACACGCTCAAGGACGGGATCGAGCGCGAGCGCGAAGCCGTGGCGGAGGTACGCGAGCGTGCCGATATCATCATCGACACGACGAATCTCTCCGTCCACGACCTGCGGCGCGTGATCGAGGCGTCGTTCGGCTCAATGAACAAGGATGTACCTCACGTGACCATCGAGTCCTTCGGCTTCAAACACGGCAGCCCGCGTGACGCCGACCTCGTGTTGGACATGCGCTTCCTCCCGAACCCGTATTGGGTACCGGAGCTGCGGGGATACCGGGGCGTCGATAAGCCAGTGTCGGACTACGTGTTGTCCGTACCCGCTGCCGGGGCGTTTATCGATCGCTTCGTAGAGATGCTGGACACGATGCTCGCCGGGTACCGCCACGAGGGCAAAGACTTCATTACCGTCGGCGTGGGTTGTACGGGCGGGCACCACCGTTCCGTCGCGATCGCCGAAGAATTAGGCCGCCGCCTCCGAGAAACCGGCAAGGTAGAAGTTAACGTGTTGCACCGGGATATCAACCGAGAATAGGTCGCTTCGCAGGCCGGCACTGCCTTGACCCGCGCCGTGGTGTAACACTGCGGCCGCGGACGCGATAGGACTGTGGCGTGCCGAGCTGAGGGCATGGTGGAGAAAAAGTCAGCAATTCAAGCAAGGAACGTGGGATGGAACAAGGTGCAATGAAGATCGCTTGCCTCGGCGGCGGGCACGGTCTGTACCAAACTCTACGGGCGGCGCGCCAGATGACGCCCGACGGCATCACGGCCATTGTGACCGTGGCGGATGACGGCGGTTCCTCAGGGCGCTTGCGCCGCGAGCTGCAGATGATTCCCCCAGGGGACCTCCGCATGGCACTGGCTGCGCTGGCGCGCGATGAGGACGACGCCCAGCTGTGGGCGAAGACTCTCCAGCATCGGTTTGGTGGAAACGGCGCACTCGCTGGTCACGCGGTGGGCAACCTGCTCATCGCCGGCCTGGCGGGGGTCTTGGGCGATGAGCAGCAGGCGCTGGATGCTGTCGCGGACCTGACCCGCTCCCATGGCCGGGTGCTCCCGGTGGTGATGCAGCAACTAGAGATCGAGGCAGATGTCGCCGGGCTTGACGACGACCCGCGATTGTTGCGGCCGGTTCGGGGCCAGGTTGCCGTTGCCTCCACGCCGGGCGAAGTACGGCGCGTACGTATCCTCCCGGAGGAACCGGCTGCGAACGCCAACGCCTTGCAGGCGATCGCGGAGGCAGACATGATTACATTGGGCCCGGGCTCCTGGTTTTCGTCAGTCCTCCCGCACGTGTTGGTTCCCGAGATCGTCGAAGCGATTAGCGCGGCGAGCGCGCAGCGCGTGGTCATCCTTAATCTGTCGGCGGAGCCGGGGGAGACCTCTGGATTTTCCGCGGAGCGACACCTTCACGTGCTCGCGCAGCATGCTCCGGATCTCCGGGTGGATAAAGTCTTGGTTGAAGAGGGCACTGTTCCGGTACGTGCCAACCGCGAACACCTGCAACGCGCGGCAGATGCCTTTGGTGCTGAAGCAGTGTACGAGCAGGTCTCAGCGCTTTCCGACGATGGCCGGATCATCGCTCGCCACGAGCCAGATAAGCTGGCGCGCGCACTCATGGCAATGCATGCACAGTAGACGATTAGAATAGACGAGCTGTACCCGGACGATAAGGAAGGATCCCACGCTGTGGCGCTGACGGACAAGGTCAAAGAAGAGCTGGCCGCAACGACTATCACGCGGCAATCCGCGCGCGCTGCGGAGGCAGCGGCGTTGTTGCGTTTCGCAGGCGAGCTCCAGGCCACCGGGGACTCCATAGCCTACGAAGTCGAGGTGGATAGCCGTGCTGTCGCGCAGCGCCTCATGGATACGTTGGAAGACCTTTACGACGTGAAATCAAGCATGCACATGGTGGGCGCTCACAACAACGCCCGAGTGCAAGTCCGGATCGGAAACGGCACAAAAGAGCTAATGCGTCGCCTCGGTTTGGTCACGCGCTCCGGTCATCCGGTGGTGGGCTTGCCGCCTCAAGTGATCTCCGGTTCCATCGCCGACAATGAGGCCGCCTGGCGCGGGGCATTCCTGGCTGGGGGATCGCTCACCGAACCGGGCCGGTCCTCAGCGCTAGAAATCGTGTGCCCGCGCCAAGAAGCAGCACTGGCGCTAGTGGGCTGTGCGCGTCGACTGAATATCTCCGCGAAGACCAAGGAAACTCGCGGCGCCGATCGCGTTGTCGTGCGCGATGGTGACTCCATCGGTGCGCTCCTAACACGCATGGGCGCGCAGGTGACCCGTCTGGAGTGGGACGATAAGCGGAAGCGCCGCGAGGTGCGTGCCTCGGCCAACCGTTTGGCTAATTTCGACGACGCGAACCTGCGGCGTTCTGCACGCGCCGCGGTGACCGCGGCGGCGCGCGTAGAACGTGCCATGGAGATCTTGGGTGACGACGTACCGGAGCATCTGGCAGAGGCCGGGCAGCTGCGAGTTAAGCACCGTCAGGCTTCCCTGGAAGAGCTCGGACGCCTCGCGGACCCGCAGATGACGAAGGACGCCGTCGCCGGTCGCATCCGCCGCCTGCTGTCAATGGCCGATAGGCGCGCCGAGGAACTGGGCATTCCGGACACTAATCAGGCAGTATCGGAAGAATTATTCGGGGAAGAGTAGGACTTTTACCTGCGTATAGTTCACCCCATGCAGGGTGCGGGAACTCTGAGTACGATGGCGAGAGTCAAGTCAATTTCCTTGGCTTTGAACTGGATTAACAAGACTTTAGGAGACCCCAGTGACTACTCGAATTGGTATCAATGGCTTTGGCCGTATCGGCCGCAACTTCTACCGCGCCGTCATGCAGTCGGACGCGGACCTCGAGATCGTGGCCGTTAACGACCTGACCGACAACGAGACGTTGGCAACCTTGCTCAAATATGACTCCATCCTGGGCAAGCTGGACGAGGACGTTACCTTCGACGACAAGTCCATCACCGTCGGCGACAAGACTTTCTCCGCCCACGCCGAAGCTGACCCGGCCAAGATCGACTGGGCTGCGGACAACGTGGACATCGTCATTGAGTCCACCGGCAAGTTCAAATCCTCTGCTGACTGTCAGGCGCACATCGACGCCGGCGCCAAGAAGGTCATCATCTCCGCTCCGGGCAAGGACGTGGACGCCACCTTCGTGTACGGCGTGAACTCCGACGACTACGACCCGGCTAACCACAACATCATCTCCGCCGCATCCTGCACCACCAACTGCCTGGCCCCGATGGCCAAGGTGCTGGACGAGAAGTTCGGCATTGAGCGTGGCCTCATGACCACCGTCCACGCTTACACCGGCGACCAGCGCCTGCACGACGCCCCGCACCGCGACATGCGTCGTGCCCGCGCCGCAGCAGTGAACATCGTTCCGACCTCTACCGGTGCAGCCAAGGCCGTGTCCCTGGTTCTTCCGCAGCTTGAGGGCAAGCTAGACGGCAACGCGCTGCGTGTGCCGACCATCACCGGTTCCTGCACCGACCTGGTGTTCCAGGCATCCCGCGACGTGACCGCCGAGGAGATCAACGCCGCCATCAAGGAAGCTGCGACCGGCGAGTTCGGCGAGACCCTGGCTTACACCGAGGATCCGATCGTCTCCACCGACATCGTGACCGACTCCCACGGCTGCATTTTCGACGCCGGCGTGACCAAGGTGACCGGCGGCAACCTGGTGAAGGTTCTCGGCTGGTACGACAACGAGTGGGGCTACACTTCTCAGCTGCTCCGCATGACCACCAAGGTCGCCAACGCCCTGTAAAGGACAGTTACCCCCGATACGCGCAGCGGTTTCAGCCGCTGCGCTATCTTTTTAAGTAGGACCATTTCATCTCTTCACCTAGTCACAGAAAAGGATTCGCCATGGCCAAGAAGACTCTGGATGACCTGCTCGCGGAAGGCGTGGCTTCCCGCCACGTCCTGGTTCGCTCTGATTTCAACGTTCCCCTCGATGAGGACGGCAACATCACTGACCCGGGCCGGATTAATGCCTCCCTGCCCACGATCAAGGCGCTTGTCGACGGCGGCGCAAAGGTCATCCTCAGCGCCCACCTGGGCCGCCCGAAGGGCGAGGTCAACCCGAAGTTCTCCCTGGCTCCCGTAGCGGAAGCACTGTCAGAGGCATTGGATCAGTACGTGGCACTGGCGCAGGACGTGACTGGCGAGGACGCTCACGAGCGCGCGAACGGCCTCAACGATGGTGATGTCATGTTGCTGGAGAACGTGCGTTTCGACGCCCGCGAGACCTCCAAGGACGAGGCCGAGCGCGGTGCATTCGCTGACGAGCTGGTAGCACTAGCTGCCGATAACGGTGCGTTTGTCTCCGACGGCTTCGGCGTGGTGCACCGCGCCCAGGCCTCCGTCTACGACGTAGCCAAGCGTCTGCCGGCCTACGCGGGCAAGCTGGTGGACAAGGAACTCGAGGTCCTGTCCAAGATCGCTGAAACCCCGGAGCACCCATACGTCGTCGTACTCGGCGGTGCCAAGGTGTCCGACAAGCTGGGCGTCATCGAGGCCCTCGCGGAGAAGGCCGACAAGATTATCATCGGCGGCGGTATGTGCTACACGCTGCTGGCAGCGCAGGGCTACAACACCCAGAACTCACTGCTGCAGGAAGATCAAATCGACAACTGCAAGTCCCTGCTCGAGCGCTTCGGCGACAAGATCGTGCTGCCCGTCGACCTGCTGGCCACCAGCAACTTCGACTCCTCCCAGGCGGAGATGGAGACCGTCGGCCTCGACGGCATCCCGGAGGGCTGGCTGTCTACCGACATCGGACCGGAATCCGTGAAGAAGTTCTCCGAGGTTCTCGCATCTGCCAAGACCATCTTCTGGAACGGACCAATGGGTGTCTTCGAGCAGGAGGCCTACGCCAAGGGCACCGCGGGCGTGGCTCAGGCCATCATTGATGCCACGTCCAACGGCGCCTTCACCGTGGTGGGCGGCGGTGACTCCGCCGCCTCCGTCCGTGCACTCGGCCTGGACGAGGACGGCTTCAGCCACATCTCCACTGGCGGCGGCGCGTCCCTCGAGTACCTCGAGGGCAAGGAACTGCCGGGCGTTTCCGTACTCAACTAAGCAAGAAGAAAGGAACAGTGGTTATCGTGCCTCGCACCCCACTTATTGCCGGCAACTGGAAGATGAACCTCGACCACCTCGAGGCCATCGGCGCGCTCCAGAAGTTTGTGTTCTCCCTGCCCAAGGAGTACTACGACAAGGTCGACGTCGCCTTCATGGTGCCGTTCACCGATATTCGCTCCGTGCAGACCCTCGTCGAGGGCGACAAGCTTCAGGTCACCTACGGCGCGCAGGACATCTCCGAGCACGAGTCCGGCGCCTACACCGGGGAGATTTCGGGCAAGATGCTGGCTAAGCTCGGCTGCCAGTGGGCGGTCGTCGGCCACTCCGAGCGCCGCCAGTACCACGGCGAGACCAACGAGACTGTGGCCAAGAAGGCCGCCGCGGCGCATGCCGTGGGCATCACGCCCATCGTCTGTGTGGGTGAGCCGCTTGAGGTCCGCGAAGCGGGCGAGCACGTCGCGTACGTGGTGCAGCAGACCCGCGAGTCCCTCGCTGGCCTGAGCGCTGAACAGATTGCAAACACTGTCATCGCTTATGAACCCGTGTGGGCCATCGGCACCGGCAAGGTCGCGTCGGCGGCGGACGCACAGGAAGTGTGCGCAGCCATTCGCCAGGAAATTGGCAACGACGACGTCCGGATCCTTTACGGCGGATCGGTGAAGGTCGATACCATCGCTGAGCTGCTGCAACAGAAGGACGTCGACGGCGGCCTCGTAGGCGGCGCCTCGCTCAAGGGCGAGGAATTTGCGAAGCTTGTCGCGGCAGCCGCGCCGTTTAACGCTTAGCGTACGTCGTCGTGTAAACTCGACGAGAAGATTGACTACCCAACTCCAAGGAACGAAGTAAACCATGACCTTGACCCTGCAGATCATCCTTGTCATCGCGGCTCTTCTTATGACCGTGTTTGTGCTCCTGCACAAAGGCAAGGGCGGCGGCCTGTCCAGCCTTTTCGGCGGCGGCGTGCAGTCCAACCTGTCCGGCTCCACCGTGGTGGAGAAGAACTTGGACCGCTACACCGTGGTCATGGTTATCATCTGGGTCGCCTGCATCGTGGCGCTCAACCTGATTCAGGCTTACGCGGCGTAGTACAACACCGTTTCTTCCCGGCCCTGTGCGCCGGCGGCGGGCCAGGCTTTCCAGTCTGCGCCCGCCATTACCTTTTCTGCGGCCTCGACCTTCTCAGCGCCGGCGACCAACAGCCAGACACGGTCTGCCGAGTGCACGGCCGGCAACGTCAACGTGACGCGCTCAGCGGGCGGCTTGGGGGAGTCCGACACCGCGACGACCTTCGCGGTATCTTCCAGCAACGCCGCGGTGTGGGGGAAAAGGGAATTGATGTGTCCCTCGCCGCCCATCCCCAGCAGGTGGAGGTCGAAGCGTTCTGGGAGGATGGAGGCGTAAGTGCGGGCGGCCTCGTCCATATCGCGGCCGTCGCCAAGCCCGTAGCCGTGGATGTTGTCCGCAGGGATGTTGACGTGGTCGAGGAGCGCGCGTCGCGCTTGGCCCTCGTTGGAGTCTTCGTGGTCCACGGATACGTTGCGCTCGTCGCCAAAGTAGACGTGAACACGCGACCAATCCAGGTCCATGTCACGGAGTTTTTCTAGCACCCCGATGCCCGCGCCCCCGCCAGTGAGTACCACGTGGGCCTCCCGGTCTGCGATCACAGAGGCGAAGTTCGCGGCGGCGTCGTCAAGCAGGTGGGCAAGATCAGGGTAGCGGGAAACGGTAACCACGGTGGGATGCTCCTTAGTCGTAGGTGATTTGGCTTAGTGCACGGAGAGCGTGCGCATAGGTAGCGTCGGCATCTAGGTGGCGGAGTTCCTCTGAAATAGTCTCGGCCGTCGAACGCGAGGACAACGCGACCAGTGACTCCGGGGTGCCGGGGACAGTGATCTTCAGGGTGAACTGGTCCACGACGTCGATGGTGACCGGGCACGTCGCGCGGTGCAGCGCCAAGTGCCGGATGGGGAACCAATCGGGGTTGTCGTCGGTGGAGTATGTGCGGCGCACGGGGACCCCGAGCCGGTCCGCGAGCCAGCCGGCGGCGATGTCGACCGCCGAGGACTGCTTCGGCCCCTCGATAGTGACCGACTCCACAGGCTCGTGGGGGTGGCGGTCCAAGGCCGACGCGACCACACCGCGCCAGGGCGTGATGAAGGCCCACATCATGTCGGAGTCACCCGGGAGGTAGCCAGCGGACAGGGAGTCCAAGTCGCGGCCGCGGTGGCGGTGGGCGACGTTCGTGATGCGGCGTTGGGCAAGGGCACCGATGGGGTGCTCCGAAGGGCGCTCGGGGCAGTCCGTGGGCCACCAGGCGACGATGGGGGTGTCGGGCAGTAGGAGGGGAGTCACGACGGAATCGGCGTGGTGCGCGAGGTCGCCGTGCAAGTGCATGACGACGATCTCTGAGGCGCCCGCTTCGCCACCGACGCGCAGTTGAGCGTCAAGAGAGTTTTCTTCACCGGCAGCCGCTTCCTTGTCGTCGACAATGACGATGACGCGGGACGGGTGCTCGTGGGAGGCGTCGCGGACCGCGGTCAATAACGCATCAAGATCGTCGGTGGCATAGGCCATGGTGATGAGCGTCAATACTCGGCCCGTGGTCAGCGTGTAATGCTCCTGGGCCTCGACTAGCTTCTTTCCCAGCTCACGAGTGCTGGTCTGGGGGAGATCAATAATCATCGTGTGTAACTCCTAAGGTCGGCGCCAGGTGTGCCCATTGCGGCGGAGCATGCGGTCAGCGGACTCTGGACCCCAGCTGCCAGACGGGTAAGAATCAGGCTCACCTGCACCAGCCCAATACTCCAGGATGGGGTCGAGAATGGCCCAGGACAGCTCCACCTCGTCATTAGTGGGGAAGAGGCTGGATTCGTCGAGCAAGGCGTCGAGGATAAGGCGCTCGTAGGCTTCTGGGGATTCCTCGGTGAAGGCCTCGGAATAGGAGAAGTCCATGTTGACGTCCCGGACCTCCATCGTGGAGCCAGGAACTTTGGAACCGAAGCGCATGAGGACGCCCTCGTCAGGCTGAATACGGATCACCACGGCGTTCTTGCCCAACACCGCGGTCTGCCCGGCGCCGAAGGGCTGGTGCGGGGCGTCCTTAAACACGAGTGCAATTTCAGTCACGCGGCGGCCCAAGCGCTTGCCCGTGCGCAGGTAGAAGGGCACGCCCGCCCACCGACGGGAGTTAATTTCCAGGGTGCAGGCCGCGTAAGTCTCGGTCGTGGAATTGGGGTCGAAGCCGTCTTCCTCGCGCAAGCCGCGCACCCGCTCCGAACCCTGCCAGCCGGCGGTGTACTGGCCGCGGGCCGTGGTCTTGCTGAGTGGGAACTGCGCCGTGGTGGCGCGGAGCACTTTAATCTTTTCCACCTGGAGCTCGTGGGGCTCAAACGACACCGGTTCCTCCATGGCCACGAGTGCGAGCAACTGCAACAAGTGGTTCTGGATGACGTCGCGGGCAGCGCCAATGCCGTCGTAGTAGCCGGCGCGACCACCCAGGCCAATGTCCTCGGCCATGGTGATCTGCACGTGGTCAATGTAGCGCGCGTTCCACAACGGCTCGAAGAGTTGGTTTGAAAAACGCAGGGCCAGGATGTTCTGCACGGTTTCCTTGCCCAGGTAGTGGTCGATGCGGAAGACCGATTCCTCGGGGAAGACCGCGTTGACGATTTCGTTGAGCTTGCGCGCGGACTCTTGATCGTGACCGAAAGGCTTTTCAATGATGACGCGGCGCCACGCGTCCTGGCGGCTGTCGGCCATGCCCACGCGTTCCAGCTGGTGGCAGATGTCGGAGAAATAGTCTGGCGGGACCGAGAGGTAGTAGGCCCAGTTGCCACCGGTGCCGCGTTCGGAGTCGATGTCGATGAGGCGCTGGGACAGGCGATCAAAGCCGGCGTCGTCGAAGGCACCCGACACGAACTCGATGCCTTTGATGAGGTGCTGCCAGACGTGTTCGCGGAACTCGGTACGGGCGCCAGCCACGACTGCCTCGTGGACGTAGTCGCAGAACTGCTGCTTGTCCCAGTCACGACGCCCATAGCCCACCAGGGTGAAGCCGGCGGGCAGGACGCCGCGATTGGCCAGGTCGTAAATGGCCGGGAGAAGCTTCTTACGCGCAAGATCGCCGGTCACGCCGAAAATGACCATACCGGACGGTCCCGCGATGCGGGGCAACCTTTTATCTGTTTTGTCACGTAGCGGGTTGACCCACGCTTGCGGGGTAGTCACCTTTGTATTAGTCCTTTCGAACACGTCGTGTCAGGTGTGCGCAACTATCTTATGCCAATCGGGATTCCACGGAGGAGAGGAGGTCGCCCCACGCGGCGACGAACTTATCGACGCCCTCTTTCTCCAACACCGCGAACACGTCCGCGGTGTCGACGCCCACGGCCTCCAGGTCGGCGAAAACCTGGCGTGCGGCGTCGCCGGTCCCGGACAGCGTGTCGCCGTGCAGGCCACCCTCCGCCAACGTGGCGTCGATGGTCGCCTCCGGCATGGTGTTGACCGTGTTCGGTCCCGCCAGCTCGGTGACGTACATGGTGGCGGGGTACTCGGGATTCTTGACTGACGTCGACGCCCACAGCGGGCGCTGCGGGTTCGAGCCCGCCGGGAACTCGGTTTTCTGGAACAGCTCATAGGCTAGGCGCGCGTTGGCGATGCCCGCCTTGCCCTTGAGCGACAGGGCAGCGCCAGTGCCGATTGCGTTGAGGCGCTTGTCGATCTCGGAGTCCACGCGGGAGACGAAGAAGGATGCCACAGAATGCACGTCACCGGGGTTCTCCGCACGCGTAATGCCGTCCTTGAAGGCCTCGATGACCTGGGCGTAACGCTCAACGGAGAAGATGAGCGTGACATTGACGCTGATGCCGGCCGCGAGCGCGTCAGCAATGGCGGGTAGGGAGTTGCCTACGGCGGGAATCTTGATCATCGCATTCGGGCGATCCACGCGCTCCCACAGTTCCTTGGCCTGGGCCAAGGTCGCATCGCGATCTTCCGAGATGCGCGGATCCACTTCGAGGGAGACGCGGCCGTCCTTGCCGCCGCTGGCTTCATACACCGGGAGGAAGGCGTCACAGGCGCGCTGCACGTCCTCGATGGCCATGGAGTACACCGCGGAGTCGAAGTCCGCGCCGGCGTTCTTCAAGGTCGCGATAGCCTCGTCATAGGCGTTACCCTTAGTCATCGCTGCTGCGAAGATGGCGGGGTTCGTGGTCACGCCCTGGATGGATTTCGTGCGGATCAGCTCCTCGACGTTGCCTGAATCCAAGCGTTCGCGGGATAGATCATCCAGCCAGGTGGAGGTGCCGATGTGCAGTAGTTCGTCGATGTGGGACACGTTGAGTGCTCCTTTAGGCGTTGGAGTTGTTGACGGTGGACAGGCTGGCGCGGGCGGCCTCATAGACGGCGTCGGAGGTGATGCCAAACTTATCGAAAAGCTCCTCTGCCGGGGCGGAGGCGCCGTAGTGCTCGAGGGAGACGTTGCGGCCGAAGGTGCCGGTGTACTTCAACCACGGCATAGCCAGGCCGGCTTCTACGGATACGCGGGCGCGCACGGAGGCAGGCAACACGGACTCGCGGTAGTCCGCGTCTTGGTCCTCGAACCACTCCAGGCACGGAGCCGACACCACACGGGTAGCGATGCCCTCAGACTCGAGACGTTCTGCGGCTGCGACTGCCAACTGCACCTCGGAGCCGGAGCCTAGAAGGATAACGTCTGGGGTGTCCTTGGATGCCTCCACGAGGACGTAGGCGCCGCGGCGCACGCCGTCGTGGGCTTTGTCCTTGGTGCCTTCGAGCACCGGGACGTTCTGCCGTGTCAGGCACAGGCCCTTCGGTGCGGCAGGTGCTTCCAGGGCCGCGGCCCACGCCTGCGCGGTCTCGTTGGCGTCCGCGGGACGGATGACTGACAAGTTAGGGATGGCACGCAGTGCGGTGAGGGTTTCTACCGGCTGGTGTGTCGGGCCGTCCTCGCCCAAGCCGATGGAGTCGTGCGTCCACACGTAGTAGGTGTCCGTGGACATGAGGGCGCCTAGGCGGACGGCGGGGTACATGTACTCAGAGAAGATGAGGAAGGTGCCCGCATATGGGCGGGTGGGGCCGTGCAGCGCGATGCCGTTCAGGATGGCGGACATCGCGTGCTCACGGATGCCGAAGTGAAGGTTGCGACCGTAAGGGGTGGCGTTCCAGGCGTCGGTGGAGATGGACACCGGGCCGAAGGAATCCGCACCCTTGATGACGGTGTTGTTGGAACCTGCGAGGTCGGCCGAGCCACCCCACATCTCCGGGAGCTTAGCCGCGAGAGCCTGAATAGCGGCCTCGGAGGCCTTGCGCGTGGCGACGCCCTTGGGGTCGGCGTCCCAGGAGGGCAGTTCGGCGCCGAAGTCTTGCGGAAGCTCACGAGCGTGCACGCGATCGAACAGCGCCTTGGCGTCTGGGTTGTTGGCTGCCCAGGCGTCGAAACGCTCCTGCCAAGCGGACTGTGCGGCCTGGCCGCGCTCGACGAGTGTGCGGGTGTGTGCCAGAACATCATCGTCCATGTGGAAGGACTGTGCCGGATCGAAGCCGAGGATCTCCTTGACTGCGGCGACTTCATCGTCGCCCAAAGCGGCGCCGTGGGAGGCGCCGGTGTTCATCTTGTTCGGCGCGGGGTAGCCGATGACGGTCTTCACGCGAATGAAGGACGGCTTGGAGGTCTCGGCCTTGGCCTTGTCCACGGCGTCGAGAATCGCTACGGTGTCCTCGCCGGACTCGACGGTCAGCACCTGCCAGCCGTAGGCCTCGTAGCGCGCGGCGACGTCCTCAGTAAACGCGATGTCGGTGTTGTCTTCGATGGAAATCTTGTTGTCGTCCCAGAAGACGATGAGGTTGCCCAGCTGCTGCGTACCAGCGAGCGAGCTTGCCTCAGCGGTCACACCTTCCTGGACGTCGCCGTCGGAGGCGATGACGTAGATGAAGTGATCGAAGGGGGACTCGCCGGCTGGCGCCGCGGGGTCGAACATGCCGCGCTCACGGCGGGCAGCCATGGCCATGCCTACGGACGATGCCAAGCCCTGACCCAGCGGACCGGTGGTGATTTCAACGCCGCGGGTGTGGTGCACCTCTGGGTGGCCGGGAGTCTTCGAACCCCAGGTGCGGAGCGCCTTCAAGTCTTCCATCTCTAGGCCAAAGCCACCCAGGAACAGCTGGATGTACTGAGTCAGAGAGGAGTGACCGACGGACAGTACGAAGCGATCCCGTCCTGCCCAGGCAACATCAGCAGGATTGTGGTTGAGGACCTTTTGGTAGAGGGTGTACGCCAAAGGGGCCAGTGACATGGCCGTGCCCGGATGACCGGAGCCGCAGTGTTGCACTGCATCAGCAGCCAATACACGGACGGTGTCGATGGCCTTCTGGTCCTCCTCGGCCCAGTCCGCGGGGTAACGGCGAACAGTCTTGGCGGCTAGATCTTCGGGCAATTGCGGGTTCGTCACTGCAGCGATTCCTTACATCTACAAAACGGTCTGTCATGTACCCCGCCCAGTCTAGTGACAACTGGCAGTGTGATTGTCGGTTTGGGGGTAGGAGCTTGTACACTGGCCATGTCTGGCGTCATCTGGCGCCACCTTTTTAGTTTCGAGAACCTGGCTGGAGGAATATTCCTTGGAGACAATCAAGGCCTATTTCGCGTTGACGAAACCAAGGATCATCGAGCTCCTGTTAGTCGCCGCAATTCCGGCCATGCTCCAAGCACAGCGTGGCGTGGAAGCCGTCGCGGATAATATTTGGCTCATCATCGCGACCATTTTCGGTGGTTGGATGGGGGCCGCGGCCGCACATACCTTCAACATGGTCGTGGACTACGACCTCGACCAGAAGATGCAGCGAACCCGCGCTCGACCACTGGTGCGTTCGAAGATTTCGAAGCGTTCCGCCACCATCTTCGCGTGGTCGCTGCTGACATTGTCCGTGTTGTGGATGATCTTCCTCACGAACTCCTGGTTAGCAGCGCTGTTTATCATCATCACCAACGCCTTTTACGTCTTCGTCTACTCCAAGTGGCTGAAGATGCGCACCACCCAGAACATCGTGTGGGGTGGCCTAGCCGGGTGTATGCCGGCGATGGTGGGCTGGGCTGTTATCCGCGACAACGCCCCGGCGGACGAGCCGGACAACTGGTGGCAGGCCGTCGTTTTGTTCCTCATCATCTTCTTCTGGACCCCGCCGCACACCTGGGCGCTGGCCATGAAGTACAAGGAAGATTACCGCAAGGCCGGCGTGCCGATGCTCCCGGTTGTGGCGGAAGAGCACGAGGTCACCCGCCAGATCCTGTGGTACACCGTGGGCACCCTGCTGACCTCTTTCGCCATCATCCCGGCCGCGAGCTGGATTTACCTCGTGGCCGCAGTCGTCTCCGGTGCCATTTTCCTCATCATGGCGTGGAATCTGCACCAGGGCGTAAAGAAAGGCGTACCGGTCAAGCCGATGCGCCTGTTCATTTACTCCAACAACTATCTTTCAGTGTTGTTTATTGGCCTTTCAGTGGACGCCGTGCTCGGCTGGGAGCCGCTCGGGAGCGTCTTCTTTTAGTCGCTTGCGCCCGTGGGCGTAAAGGAATGCCGTGTACGCGGTCACTACAGCCGACATGCCCACGTGGAACGGCACCGTCCAGCGGGGAACGCCCTGGTAAAACTGGAACACACCGATCGCCCATTGCACGATGATGACGCCGATGAGGACCCAACCGGCGCGAAGAGTGACTCGTGGGGCCTTGTTCGTGTACAGCAGCCAAAGGGTAATAATCGTCAGCGCCAAATAGACGTACATGCACATTGCGTGACCGACCGCCATGTATTCGGTATTGACCTCCAAGCGGCCCTCCATGCCCACGCCCTCGTCGCCAGAGTGCGGGCCTGAGCCGGTCACCATCGTGCCCGTCATCAGAACAACGGCCAGCGCAATAGCCGCAATGAGCCCAGTCATGCGCGCAGACTGCGGAATGATATGGGTAGGGGTGCCATCATCGGGGTCGAGGACGCGAACATAGAGCATTGCGGCGACCCAGACAAGAATCATAGACGGCAAGAAGTGCAGGGCCACCGACCACCAGCGCAGGTCTAGCAAGACAGAGGCGGCGCCGATCAACGCCTGGAGAATAACGAGCCCCATGGAAACCCAGGCGTACATCTTGAGTTCTTTGCGGCGGTGCGCACGGTGCATCGCGATGATGGCCGCAGCAGAAGTAGCGATGACGACGAAGGTCAGGAGTCGGTTACCGAATTCGATGGCCTGGTGGATAGCCGGTGCCGCACCTGCCTGCGGAACCAAGGAACCGGGGTGGCATTCCGGCCACGTCACACAGCCCAGGCCGGAGCCGGTGACGCGCACAACGGCGCCGGTGATAGTGATGCCAGCCTGCGAAATGAGCAACAGCAACGCCACGAGGCGCTGTGTTCTCAGGCTGACCTTTTGCTCTGCCATGAGAAAACTCCTGATCTATAAAATTGAGAAGGAAAACTATCCGTCGTAACGGAACCAGGCGGTGGCGCCGCCCGCTCCGACAAGTAGCCAGCCCAGCAGGCTGATCAACTGAGTATTCGGGAACCATCCGGCGAACGCCTCAGTGAGTCCGCCCGCCAACGCTACAGTGGGAACTGCATTCCACCAGCCGTTGGCCCCCAAACCTTGGGAGTACAACACCCAGCCTACTGCTCCGAGAAGTACAAACCATATGAGGTTAGCCAAGGCCAAGACCACTTCCGAACGCAGGTAACCGCCGATCAGCAGCCCCAGCGCCGTAAACGCAGCGACTCCTACGAGAAGGGTAATAAGTCCCAGCAATGCCCCCAACACCGACGTGTGGAAGCCAAGGAGAAGCGCGACGCCGCCCAGAATGACGACCTGCAGCGCCACCATCGCCATGACCCCGATGATCTTGCCGGCGATAATCGCCCACGTGGGCACCCCTGATGCGCCGGTGCGCTTCAACGCGCCGTAACGGCGGTCGAAGGACAGCGAGATTGCCTGGCCGGTGAACCCAGAGCTCGTAGCCGCGACAGCCAACACCATGGGGAAAACCTCCTGGAGGGAGGCCACCCCCGGAAAGCGTGCCGCGACCACCAAAATGGCCAGCGGAATAATGAGGGATAACAGTTGCTGCTCGCCGTGGCGCAGCATGAGCTTGGCCTCAATCTTGCCTTGCGCCCACGCCATCGCCTGTGGGCCCACGCGGCGCGGGGCCGGCGCGAAGGTGCCGGGGTCAAAGGTCATTGTTAGCTCCTTAGGTGGCGACCGGTGAGGTCAAGAAATACGTCCTCGAGATTGCTGCGCGCGGTATCCAGGCGTAATGCCAAAACGTCCTGTGCGGCAAGCGCACGCGATATCTTCGCGACGGCCGCGGGGGTGGGCTCGATGTGAATGGAATAGTGCAGAGGTCGGCTGCTCTCCAATTCCATGCCCGTGGCATCAAGGAATTCCGCAGCGTGCACCGGGTGCGAGGTCACCACTTTGATGGTGTCTGCCCGGTGGTTTGCCATTAGACTTCCGGGAGTGCCCTCAGCGACAAGAGAACCGTGGTCCATGATGATGACGCGGTCCGCTAATGCCTCAGCTTCATCCATGAGGTGAGTAGTGAGCACCACGGCAACCCCGTCCGACTTGAGAGCTGACACCAATTCCCACACCGCAATGCGGGACTGAGCGTCCATCCCAGCGGTTGGCTCGTCCAGGAACACTAATTCAGGCTTGCCGACGATCGCGACTGCCAACGAAAGCCTTTGTTTTTGGCCCCCAGACAAACGACGGTAGCTGGTGCGCGCAACGCCCTGGAGGCCCAGGACGTCGAGAAGCCACTCCGGGTCCAAGGGATTCTCGTTGTAGCTCGCGCTGAGCCGCAGCATGTCACGAGCGCTAATACCAGAATAAGAACCACCACCCTGCAACATAATGCCGATGCGCGCCCGCACGGCGTCCGGGTGGCGAGAAGGATCCATACCGACGACGCGGATGGATCCAGAGGTCGGGGTGAGGAATCCTTCACACATCTCGATGGTCGTGGTTTTACCCGCGCCGTTGGGGCCGAGCAAACACAGCGTTTCGCCATAGTCGACATGGAAGGAGATGTTGTCCACTGCGGTCGTTGAACCGAAGGACTTGCTTACCCCTTCGCACAGCAGTGCACTTGTTTCACTCACAAGTGTCTAGTGTAGGCCAGAACGGCGCCAATACAGTAACGCCACGGCCAGTGTAGCCAACAAGAACACCACAGTTAACGCATACACCACGACGACGCTTGATGGGGGCAAGCTCGAGCCACGGGGGAGGACCACAAAGGCCATGAACGCGGAATAGGCCACGACTGGTACACGAAAGAACAGGCGGTTGGCCCAGGCAGACAACGGGAGAACAGCCCAGAGTATGTACCAGGGGTGGACTACTGGGAACAACACGACCAAGACCAAGGTCGAGACTCCCAACGCACCGACGGGGTGTATCCGGTCCTTGTAGGTGTTCCAGAGCATGTAGACCATGAATACGCCGGCCACAGCCACCCCAGCACCGCGCGTGAGGGTGAGCATGGCTTCGGTGTGATCTCCTAGTCCGAGGAGCATGCCGATGGAACCCGCGCCGACGCCAATGGCCGTGCTGGAAGAAAGCCACGAACGGACCGTGACGGCGCCACCTTGACCGGAAACCCATCCCAAGGGGATTCCGGTCAGCCAGGTCACTGCGGCAAGGGTGACAAAGAGGATTGCTAACTGGACGAAAATCGCGATAGGGATAGCCCAGCGAGTGCGGGTGCGAAGTTCGCGAGCCAAGGCCATGCCGGTGAAACCAAGCGCGATGAATCCGGTGACCTTGACCGCACCGGCGCACGCAATTAGTGCACCCGATACCAGGAACAGTGACCACTTGCCACGCAGGCCAAGCTCAAGTCCGACTAAAAGAAGTCCGAGGAGCACGGATTCGTTGTGGATGCCTCCGACAAGGTGGAGGAGGGTCAGTGGGTTGAGCAGGCCCAGCCAGAGCGCGGCGACCGGCTGCACGCGGCAGCGGCGAGCCAGGTGAGTGATAGCCCAGCCGGCGCCGACCAGGGCAAGCAAGGCGCACAGCCGATGCAGGAGTACACCCCACAGAATGGAATCGCCCGTCACGCGGCTAATCGCGGCGGCGATCCCGAGGGCGACCGGTCCGTAAGGGGACGGGGAGTTGGCCCAAATGAACGGTACGGAGCGAGCGAGGTCGTTGTCGGCGCCTAGGAGTTCCACCGGACCCGCGGCATAGGGGTCCATGCCATGCGCGACGACCGATCCCTGAGCGAGGTACGAGTAGATGTCTTGGGTAAATAGGGGCGCGGCGAAGACTAAGGGGATGACCCAACTGAGCCAGATCCGCCACAGTTGTGGAACGGAGATACTGTGAAGGGCCGCGTTCTTGCGCAGTGGTGCCCCCACATGAGGGGCCAATAACATCCAGGCGACGACGAGGAATCCGACCCCCACGAAGACCATAGCGGTCGAGGTGTGCAGCATGCGGGAAAACAGTGCGCCACCCGGCACATCGAAATAAGGGTTGTTGACCACCGGTAAGGCACCGGCGCCCAACGCGCCGACGAGAATTAAGATGCTACCGATCGTTCCTAACCAGCGCAGGTGAAAGACGTCATGGAGCTGGCGCGCCCGCTCCGGGGCCGGGGTCGCGGGGGCGTCCGTGTGGAGCTGGGTAGCCTTGCCGAAGGACGGGGCTTCGGACAGGAGACGACGCAGGAGGGAATTCACGAGAATCGAGTCTAGCCCCCCGATCGTGCGGAATGATTTACGGAACACTAGTGTTGTGTAAAGGCGTACAGAGATTTCGCACCAAGGAGGTGGACACCAGTGGAAGGGGATACCCGAAGCGAGGTGATGGCACTTCTTCTGAAGGAAGGCCCGATTACCGCCACGGACTTAAGCTCCAAACTGGGGTTGTCCGCGGCGGGCATTCGACGCCACCTCGATATCCTTGTAGAAGAAGGGCTTGCGGAAATCCTGCACCGCCGACCAGAAGGACGTGGCAGACCAGCGAAGTACTTCCGGCTCACCGACTCCGGAAGGGCGCAGTTCGGACACGCCTACGACTTGCTCGCTAGCGACGCCCTCAATGCGCTCCGAGAAGCCGGGGGAAGCGAGGCAGTCAAGACCTTTGCCCGCGCCCGCATGGAGCGCATCGTTGCCGGAATCGAGACGGACAACGTCAGCCCTGAGGACGTCGCCAAGGCACTGGACGAGGCGGGCTACGCCGCCACCGTGAATAATGCGGGCACTGGCGTCCAAATCTGCCAGCACCATTGCCCCGTAGCGCATGTAGCTGCGGAACATCCGGAGCTCTGCGAAGCCGAACAAGAGGTCATATCCTCGCTGTTGGGGCAACACGTTCAACCACTGGCCACCATCGCCGACGGCCACGGCATCTGTACGACGAACATTCCAATAAACGTTATTACGAGAGGAGCAAGTCATGACCCAGGCACAAAAGCCGATGACTGATGACGAAATCATCGAGTCCATCGGTGCATACGGGTACGGCTGGCACGATTCCGACGCGGCTGGCGCCGCAGCACAGCGAGGCCTCAACGAGGACGTCGTTCGCGACATCTCCGCGAAGAAGAACGAGCCGGAGTGGATGCTCAACCAGCGCCTCAAGGCCCTGAGCATCTTTGACAAGAAGCCTATGCCTACCTGGGGCGCGGACTTGTCCGACATCGACTTCGACAACATTAAGTACTTCGTC
This sequence comes from Corynebacterium incognita, assembly GCF_014217255.1. Taxonomy (NCBI): domain Bacteria; kingdom Bacillati; phylum Actinomycetota; class Actinomycetes; order Mycobacteriales; family Corynebacteriaceae; genus Corynebacterium; species Corynebacterium incognitum. Next base: position 105,838 of record NZ_CP059404.1, on the reverse strand, counting down.
CGCTCCACCGAGAAGCAGGCCGAGAGCTGGGAAGACCTCCCCGAGGACATCAAGGAAACTTACGACAAGCTGGGTATCCCCGAGGCGGAGAAGCAGCGTTTGGTCGCAGGTGTGGCAGCTCAGTACGAGTCCGAGGTGGTCTACCACCAGATCCGCGAGGACCTGGAATCCAAGGGCGTCATCTTCGTTGACACCGATACCGCACTGCGGGAGCACGAAGAGCTGTTCAAGGAATACTTCGGCACCGTTATCCCAGCCGGCGACAACAAGTTCTCCGCGCTGAACTCTGCCGTATGGTCCGGTGGCTCTTTCATCTACGTTCCCAAGGGCGTCCACGTGGACATCCCACTGCAGGCGTACTTCCGCATTAACACCGAGAACATGGGCCAGTTCGAGCGCACCCTCATCGTCGTCGATGAGGACGCCTACGTGCACTACGTCGAAGGCTGCACCGCGCCGATCTACAAGTCCGACTCGTTGCACTCCGCCGTCGTGGAGATCATCGTTAAGAAGGGCGGACGCTGCCGCTACACGACCATCCAAAACTGGTCCAACAACGTCTACAACCTCGTGACCAAGCGCACCAAGTGCGAAGAGGGCGCCACCATGGAATGGGTTGATGGCAACATCGGCTCCAAGGTCACCATGAAGTACCCGGCCGTATGGATGACCGGCCCACACGCTAAGGGAGAAGTTCTTTCCGTGGCCTTCGCCGGCGAAGGCCAGTTCCAGGACACCGGCGCGAAGATGACCCACATGGCGCCCTACACCTCCTCCAACATCGTGTCCAAGTCCGTAGCCCGCGGCGGCGGACGCGCAGCCTACCGTGGCCTGGTGCAGGTCAACGCCAACGCGCACCACTCCACCTCCAACGTCGAATGCGACGCCCTGCTCGTGGACAACATCTCGCGTTCGGACACATACCCGTACAACGACATTCGTAACGAATACGTGACGCTCGGCCACGAAGCCACCGTCTCGCAGGTGTCCGAGGAGCAGCTGTTCTACCTCATGTCTCGCGGCATCGCCGAAGAGGAGGCCATGGCCATGATCGTCCGTGGCTTCGTCGAGCCCATCGCCAAGGAGCTCCCGATGGAATACGCCCTCGAGCTCAACCGTCTCATCGAACTGCAAATGGAAGGATCGGTCGGCTAAACACCATGGTCAACTCCAATGAAGTACAGGCCAACCCCACCAAGGGTGACGCCTTCACCTCGTTCAACGTCGACGACTTTCCGATCCCCGGCGGCCGCGACGAAGTCTGGCGCTTTATCTCCCTGCGCAACCTCCGCGGCCTCCACAACGGTGAATTCGCCGAGGCCGTGGAACAGGACGTTACTGTCGACGCCCCGGCAAACGTGACCGTCGAGACACTCCAGCCTGGCGACGCCCGCTTGGGCCGCGCCGGTGCCCCCGTCGATCGCGTGGCAGCGCAGGCCTGGACCTCCATGCCCAGTGCCCAGTACGTCTCCATTCCTGCCAACGCGGCGCTGACCGACGCCGTCACCGTCACCATCACCGGTAAGGGCGACGGTGTGACCTCGTTCGGCGCGACCGTCGTGGAGCTCGAGCACCACGCCGAGGCCACCGTCGTGCTCAAGTACGTCGGCTCCGGTACTCATGCGGACAACGTCGAATTCATCGTGGGCGAAGGCGCCCACCTCACCGTCGTCGTCGACGCGGCGTGGAACAACGACGCCGTGCACCTGTCCAATCAGATCGCCCAGCTGGGCAAGGACGCGGTCCTGCGCCACAACGTTGCAGTCTTTGGCGGCGAAATCGTCCGCATCGTGCCGCGCGTCAACTACACCGCGGGCGGCGGCGACGCGGAAATGCTCGGCGTCTACTTCGCCGACGCAGGCCAGTACTTTGAAAATCGATTGCTCGTGGACCACTCGGTGGCCAACTGCCGCTCCAACGTCATGTACAAGGGCGCGCTCCAAGGCGAAGGTGCTCGCACCTGCTGGGTAGGCGACGTGCTCATCCGTTCCGGTGCACAAGGCACCGACACGTACGAAGTCAACCGCAACCTCGTCCTATCCGAAGGCGCCCGCGCCGACGCGATTCCAAACCTCGAGATCGAAACCGGCGAGATCGTCGGGGCCGGCCACGCCGCCACGGTCGGACGCTTTGACGACCTGCAGGTCTACTACCTCATGTCCCGCGGCATCCCAGAAGCCGAAGCCCGTCGACTCATCATTCGCGGCTTCTTCTCCGAAGTGATCTCCCGCATCCCGATCGAGTCCCTCCGCGAAGAACTCGAAGACCGAGTCGCAGCAGAACTCGCCAAAGTAACCGCCTAGAAACGAGAAAGTGAAGAACCCACACATGTCAACCCTAGAAATCAAGAACCTTCACGCGCAGGTCCTCCCCTCCGACGAAAACTCTGAGCCCAAGGAAATCCTCAAGGGCGTCAACCTCACCATCAAATCCGGTGAGACTCACGCCATCATGGGACCTAACGGCTCCGGCAAGTCCACTCTGGCCTACACTCTGTCCGGCCATCCTAAGTACGAAGTCACCTCCGGTGAGGTGCTTCTCGACGGCGAGAACATCCTGGACATGGAAGTAGACGAGCGGGCCCGCGCAGGCCTTTTCCTGGCCATGCAGTACCCGACCGAGGTGCCTGGCGTCTCCATGTCCAACTTCCTGCGCTCCGCAGTGACCGCCGTGCGCGGTGAAGCACCGAAACTGCGCGAATGGGTCTCCGAGTTCAACGGCGCACGCGAAAACCTGCAGATCGATAAGTCCTTCACCGAGCGCTCGGTCAACGAAGGCTTCTCCGGTGGCGAGAAGAAGCGCCACGAGGTCATGCAGCTCGACCTGCTCAAGCCCAAGTTCGCCGTCATGGACGAGACTGACTCCGGTTTGGACGTTGATGCCCTACGCGTCGTCTCCGACGGCATCAACCGCTACCAGGACGAGACTGGCGGCGGCATCCTCATGATCACCCACTACAAGCGCATCCTCAACTACGTCACCCCGGACTTCGTCCACGTGTTTGCCAACGGTCAGATCGTGACCACCGGCGGTGCAGAACTCGCCGACAGGCTCGAGGCAGACGGCTACGACCAGTTCCTCTAAGTAAGGCAGGTAATCTACATGGATGTAGACGCAATCCGCGCCGAATTTCCCATCTTGCAGCGCACCGTCCGCGGTGAAAAGCCCCTGGTATATCTCGACTCTGGGGCGACCTCGCAACGGCCACGCGAAGTGTGGCAGGCAGAGCAAGACTTCGTCCTCGAAAGCTTCGCCCCCGTGCACCGCGGGGCGTACCAGCTCGCCGAGGAAGCCACCGACGCCTACGAACAGGCCCGCGAGGACATAGCGGCGTTCGTAGGAGCTGATGAGCAAGAAATCGCGTTCACCAAAAACGCGACCGAAGCCATCAACGAAGTGGCCTACGTTCTTGGCGACGCAGGAAAAGTGACGGAGGGCGACACCGTCGTGGTCACTGAGCTGGAACACCACGCCAACTTAGTGCCGTGGCAGGAACTGTGTCGTCGGACCGGGGCAACGCTCAAATGGTACAAGGCCACGGAAGACGGACGCATCGACCTTGATTCGCTCGTACTAGATGAAACCGTCAAGGTCGTGGCGTTTACGCATCAATCAAACGTGACAGGTGCAGTGGCGCCGGTCTCAGACCTAGTACGACGCGCGCGCGAGGTAGGGGCGATGGTGGTCTTGGACGCATGTCAGTCGGTACCGCACATGCCCGTGAACTTCCACGCGTTGGACGTCGACTTCGCAGCATTTTCCGGGCATAAAATGTGCGGCCCGTCCGGAGTTGGCGTGCTGTACGGCAAGGCTGACTTGCTCGCGGACTTACCACCGTTCTTGACCGGTGGGTCCATGATTGAGGTTGTGAAGATGGAAGGCACGACTTTCGCCGCTCCACCGCAACGTTTTGAGGCCGGTACCCAGATGACGTCGCAAGTCGTCGGACTTGGGGCCGCTGTGCGATTCTTGAACAAGGTTGGTATGGAAAACATCCATGCCCATGAGCAGGAACTTGCCGCCTATGCACTCGACAAATTTGCAGAGATCCCAGGGCTGCGCATTGTAGGCCCGGAGACAGCCGAAGAACGCGGAGCAGCCTTGTCCTTCGTCGTGGACGGAATCCATCCCCACGATCTCGGACAGGTGTTGGACAACGAAGGCGTCTGTATTCGAGTAGGGCACCATTGTGCATGGCCCATCCATCGCACCTTGGGAGTCCAATCCACCGCGCGCGCCAGCTTCTATCTTTACAACACCCGTGAAGAAGTGGATGCACTGGTCAACGCCATCATCCACGCGCGAGAGTTCTTTGGAGTCGCATAAGTGAACCTAGAATCCATGTACCAGGAAGTGATCCTGGACCACTACAAAAACCCCCAGCACTCCGGCCTGCGGGACCCGTTCAATGCCGAAGTGCATCACGTAAACCCCTCGTGCGGAGACGAGCTGACCCTGCGCGTACAAATCAACCCCGAGGCCAACACCATCGAAGACATCTCGTACGAAGCCGAAGGGTGCTCCATCTCTCAGGCGTCTACGTCGGTGATGGCGGAGGAGCTCATCGGTCTGACCATGTCTGAGGCTAAAGCCAAACTCGACGAGTTTGAGACGATGGTGACCTCAAGGGGCGACGTCGAAGGCGACCCAGAGGTGATTGGCGACGGCGTGGCATTCGCGGGCGTCGCCAAGTTCCCTGCGCGTGTCAAATGCGCGTTACTGGGCTGGAAAGCCTACCAAGCCGCCGCGGCAGACGCGCTGAATACATTGGAGAAGAAATGACTGAACCATACCAAAACGAAAACTCACACTACGACGGCGCCAAAGAGCGTCCGACCATGACTGAGGAACAGGAAAAGCTGGCCTTCGACGCCCGCGAGTTCATGCGCGATGTTATCGACCCCGAGTTGGGGATTAACGTCGTAGACCTCGGCTTGGTGTACGACATCTGGGTGGAGGACCGTGACGGTCGCACCGTGTGCGTCATCAACATGACCTTGACCTCGCCCGCATGCCCGCTCACCGACGTGCTTGCTGAGCAGGCGGAAGACGCAGTCGTGGGAAATACCTCGGTCGATGAACTGGAACTGAACTGGGTGTGGATGCCGCCGTGGGGCCCACACATGATCACTGAAGAAGGCAGGGAGCAACTTCGGGCCTTGGGCTTCGCGGTATAGACTAAACGCCCGTGATTGTCACCCAAGATTTTGAAGTGCGCGTTGGCGCACACACGCTTCTCGACGCCCCCGGAAACCACCTGCGAGTCCAACCGGGGGACCGGATTGGTCTAGTCGGGCGCAATGGCGCTGGAAAAACGACGACGATGCGAATCTTGGCGGGGGAGACCGAGCCCTACGGCGGGTCTGTGACTAGGTCTGGGCCTATCGGCTACCTGCCGCAGGACAGTAAAGAAGGCAACCTAGAGCAAACGGCACGCGAACGCGTGCTGTCGGCCCGCGGGTTAGATGAAATTCGCCGGTCGATGTCCAAACAGCAACGGCTGATGGAGGACCCAGAAACACAGGACAAGGCCATCGTGAAGTTTTCCAAGTTGGAGGAACGGTATCAGGCCTTAGGTGGGTACGAGGCAGATTCAGAGGCAGCGCAAATCTGCGACAACCTCGGCCTGCCGCAGCGAGTGCTGGACCAGAAGCTGGGGACCCTCTCGGGCGGTCAGCGACGTCGTGTGGAGCTGGCACAGATTCTGTTTGCGGCGTCGGCAGGCTCGGGCAAGTCTCAAACAACCCTGCTGTTGGACGAGCCCACCAACCACCTCGACGCTGATTCCATTACCTGGCTCCGCGGATTCTTACCCAAGCACGAGGGCGGCCTGATCATGATCTCCCACGACGTTGAGCTGCTCGAAGCGGTATGTAACAAGGTATGGTTCCTGGACGCAGTACGAGCCGAAGCAGACGTATACAACATGGGGTACAAGAAATACCTCGACGCTCGTGCCACGGACGAAGCTCGGCGTCGCCGGGAACGGGCGAATGCGGAAAAGAAGGCGTCTGCTTTGCAAAAGCAAGCGGCGAAGTTGGGTGCAAAGGCAACTAAGGCGGCCGCGGCAAAGCAAATGCTGGCGCGTGCCGACCGAATGATGAGCCAGCTTGATGAAGTCCGCACTGCTGACAAGGTCGCTTCTATCTCTTTCCCCGAGCCGGCACCGTGTGGTAAGACACCGATGTTTGCTAAGGGGCTGACTAAGATGTACGGCTCACTGGAAGTATTCGCCGGCGTGGATTTAGCCATCGACAAAGGCTCGCGTGTCGTCGTGCTGGGATATAACGGCGCAGGTAAGACGACGCTGTTGAAGCTGCTTGCTGGGGTGGAACGCACCGACGGTGAGGGTGGTATCGTCTCCGGACATGGTCTGAAGATTGGCTATTTCGCGCAGGAGCACGACACGATTGACGGCGGCCGGACCGTGTGGGAGAACACCATTTCGGCGTGCCCTGACGCGAATGAACAGGATCTCCGATCTCTCTTGGGCGCGTTCATGTTCTCCGGCGACAAGTTGGAGCAGCCGGCTGGGACCTTGTCAGGCGGTGAAAAGACGCGCCTCGCTCTCGCGACCCTTGTATCTTCACGCGCCAATGTTTTGTTGCTTGACGAACCGACCAACAACCTTGACCCTATGTCTCGTGAACAGGTCCTCGACGCCCTTCGTACCTATTCTGGCGCCGTGGTGCTCGTGACCCACGATCCGGGCGCAGTGAAGGCCCTCGAGCCCGAGCGCGTCATCATCATGCCGGACGGGGACGAGGATCTTTGGAGCGACGACTACCTAGACATCGTCGAGTTGGCGTAGCGCCCACGCTCTTCCGAAGTCTTGATTCGTCGTATCTAGTGGCTGCCCACCATCTGGCGGTTTCCACATTGTTTCACCTTGCGGTCCTCTCTCCATTGTGCCGCGGCCGTTGCGGCCATTCATTGCGTTGTGCGGCCCGCATAGTCCCATGAGGTTCGCCTGGTTGGTGTTTCCGCCATCTTCCCACGCTGTGACGTGGTGTGCTTGGCCGTAGAGTGCGTTGCGGTTGCATCCGGGCCAGGCACAGGTTCCTTGATCTGCCGCGATAATTTGGCGTTGTTTTTCGTTAGCAAGCCGTTGGGTCCGCCACAAGTCGACGGGTTGGGTGTTCGCATCGTACAGCAGCGCCCATCCGTGGCGACCGAGCTGGGCCCTCATGTACTCAGCCGCTCGCAGGCGTGTGCCGTCTGTTGCTTGCAGCCATCCATCGCCACATCCGATGAGGTCCTCGGCCTTGATCAGCACTGTGGGCTCGAGGCCGCGCGTTTCCACGCCGGCCCCGGTGGTGAGTAGCGCCCACGCCGCGTCTCCCATTGCGATGTCCTCGGGCAAGGTTCCCTGCCCGCGGATCATCGAGCGAAGTGTGCGTTCAAACGCCGCCATTTCTTCCGCCGGTAGCTTGAGCAATGCCGTGCGACGTCCTGTCGCGTCCGGCTGGTGCGCGATCACGAGCGAGCGTGGCGCTCGTGTACCGGCCGTGGCATTGAGCTCACGGACCCGTTGTATGGCATACGCAGCAAGCTTATCGACGCCCTCCGTCCGCTCCGCGAGCTCTACCCGCAGCTCCCAGGGCGTCATGGCAGCGCCTTTGCGCAGCTGGTTCGGGTATTTGACAATGACGGAGAGTCGGTCAACCGAAAAATCCCCGGCGAGTTCCACTACCTGGGCCCGCAGCCGTTTCTCTCGACATGGTCCGTAGAATTCTCGCCCAATCGACATGAGTTGCCGTTTGGTGCTTCCCGCCACGTCTAACCCGTCGAGGCCGTGGGCTAGAGCGTGGTGCGCTATTGCCAGGCCTTGGCGGGTGTACGCGGTGAGAAGCTGACTGATGTCCATGCGTCCGATTCAACCGCACCGCACGGCTCCGCAACAGACCTGTTCCCGGCCTGTGGATAACTCCGCTGCTAGTTACGGAACCCGTGTACTGGCGCGGGGATGAATCCGCCTCGTGCGATGAATTTGTCGTTGCTTACCTGGTTTACATCGATGATCGGCGCATACCCCAGCAGGCCGCCGAAATTGACCTCTTCACCTGGCCCTTTACCCGGAACTGGGATGACACGCGTGGCGGTGGTTTTATGGTTCATTACACCAATTGCCGCCTCGTCCGCAATCATGCCCGCGATGGTCTGTGGAGAAGTCTGCCCGGGCAGGGCGATCATGTCGAATCCAACTGAACAGATGGACGTCATGGCCTCGAGCTTGTCCATCGTGATGGTGCCTGCTCGTACTGCGTCGATCATGCCCTTATCCTCGGAAACCGGGATGAACGAGCCCGACAGCCCACCAACGCGCGAGCACGCCATCATGCCGCCCTTTTTGACGGCGTCGTTAAGCAACGCCAGCGCTGCGGTGGTGCCGTGGGTTCCGACCTGGTCCAAGCCCATGCGCTCAAGGATGTGCGCCACTGAATCGCCGACCTCGGCGGTAGGTGCCAGGGACAGGTCCACGATGCCAAACGGCACTCCGAGGCGCTCCGCGGCCATGTTGCCTACGAGCTGGCCGGCGCGGGTGATCTTAAAAGCCGCCTTTTTGATTTCTTCTGCGACCTCGTTGAGGCTGGCGCCTTCTAGCGTGCCGACGGCGCGGTCCACCACGCCCGGTCCTGACACACCGACCGAGACCACGCAATCTGGCTCTTCGACACCGAAGAACGCTCCCGCCATGAACGGGTTGTCGCCCACGGCATTGGCGAAGACGACGAGTTTTGCCGGGGCTATCACAGAACCTTCGGCTGCGTCCTTGACTAATTGGCCCATGGTGGCCACTGCATCCATGTTGATACCCGCGCGTGAGGTGGCCACGTTCACGGAGGAGCAGACGATATCAGTGGTGTTGAGCGCCTCAGGGATGGATGAAATAAGCCGTCGGTCGGCCTCGGACGCGCCCTTTTCAACTAACGCTGAGTACCCACCGATGAAGTTCACTCCTACTTCTTTCGCTGCTCGGTCAAGCGCGCGGGCGTAGAGGAGCGGTTCGTCGTCGGAGATGATGGCGATAGGGGTGACCGAGATGCGCTTGTTGACGATCGGGATGCCGAGCTCGGCTTCGATCCCCTCGCAGACACTGACCAGGTCTCGGGCTCGGCCGACGACGCGTTCGTAGACCTGCTGTGGCGTTCGGCAGTCCAGCAAAGACACGCCCATGGTGACGGTGCGGATGTCTAGGCGGTATTTTTCGATCATCTCGATGGTGTCAAGGATCGACTCCGCCTTGATATTGAAGTCCATGGTCTATACCTCAGTCATAGCGTTGAAGATGGCCTCGGACTGGACACGGATGGACACTTCCATTCGTTCCTCAACCGGGTGCATCTCTTCCTTGATATTCACAATGGGATGAATATTTTCATCAAATTCCACACGGAGAAGCATGGTGAAATGCCCGTCCATAATCGTCTGGGAGACGTTGTGGATATTAACGTTAAGCTGGGCTAAAGTGGTAGTTACGGCGGCGATGATACCGACCTTGTCGGCACCGGTGACGGTCATGATGGCAAACATGCATAAATTCTAGCCCAGTTTCAGACTGTTAGGGTGGATTTCATGAAGAACGTTTTGATTATCGGTGGCCACGGCCACGTCGCTTTGCATGCCACTCCGAAGCTCATCGATAAGGGACACAAGGTTACTTCCTTGTTCCGCAACCCGGACCATGAGGCTGAAATCGCTGACTTGGGCGCGACCCCTCTAGTCCGAGACGTCACGGAGCTCTCGGTCTCTGACTGGACGGAGCTATTTCAAAACTTCGACACCGTCGTGTGGAGCGCGGGAGCCGGAGGCAAGGGCGATACCCTCGCCATCGACCGCGACGCCGCGCTGCGCACCATCGAAGCTTTAGAGTCTCTTGACGACGCCCCGGACTACGTTATGGTGTCCTACATCGGCGCCCGCACCAACACCGCGGATGAGTCTGAGGGGGCGTGGTACGACTACGTCGAGGCGAAGAAGGCCGTTGATAATCGCCTGTTTGACTCCCAGCTGAACTTCCTCGTCCTTGGCCCTGCGACCTTGACCCACGAACCGGCCGGGGGTATCGAGATTATCGGCGAGAATGAGCCAACGGGGGAGCTAGTTACCTCGCGCGAGCTTGTCGCCGACGTCATTACTGAGGTCGTCGACCGCCAATTCTTACCTACCAAGCGTAATCCGCTGGAGTTTATTGACGGCGACAGCGCGGTCAGCTCGATCTAACTGCTTGCTCGACAACGTCGAGGACTCGGTCAAGCCCGTCGGTTTGGCCGAGTGCAAGCCTATTGATAAATCCGCTCATAAACGTTTCGAGAAATACTACGAGCGTATCGACGTCCACGTCAGGGTTCGTCGTCTGCAGTCGCTGACGCACGGCGTCGTCGAGGACCTGCTGGTGTTCCATCCAACGCGCGCGAAACGATACGTCGGTGCGCAAAAGCCTTGTGATCTCCAGCCTTGTCGCTAACCATTCGTGGCGGTCGGGATCCTGGAGCATATCCCGCATCACTTCTACCAGACCGTTTTCGGCGACAACCTGTGCCTCGCGGGCTGCGTCTTCACGCGCCAGCGCGAGGAACAGGCTTTCTTTGTCGCCAAAGTGGTGGAAGATGGCGCCACGGGATTTCCCCGTGGCTTCTTCGAGGAGCCGAACCGTTGCTCCTTCGTATCCGTGTGCAGCGAAGCAGCGCCTCGCACCGACCAGGATTTCGTGGCGGCGGCGCTGCAGTTCTGCTTCGCTGACAATCGGCATAACTATCCGTTAGGAAGCAACCATCTGACGCAGCACGTACTGGAGGATGCCGCCGTGGCGGTAGTAGTCGGCTTCACCTGGGGTGTCGATACGCACGGTGGCGTCGAAGTCGACGGTGGAGCCGTCTTCCTTGGTGGCGGTAACCTTGACGGTCTTCGGGATGGAGTTGTTGAGCTCCTCCAGGCCGGTGATGTCGAAGGTTTCGGTGCCGTCCAGGCCGAGGGATTCGTGGGACTCGCCAGCCGGGAACTGCAGAGGCACCACGCCCATACCAATGAGGTTGGAACGGTGGATGCGTTCGAAGGACTCGGTGATAACCGCCTTCACGCCCAGCAGTACGGTGCCCTTTGCCGCCCAGTCGCGGGAGGAACCGGTGCCGTATTCCTTGCCACCCAAGACCACGAGTGGGGTGCCCGCAGCCTTGTAGTTCTCCGCAGCGTCGTAGATGAATGCCTGCGGAGCGCCTTCCTGGGTGAAGTCACGGGTGTAGCCACCCGCGACGTCGACAAGCTGGTTCTGCAAACGGATGTTGGCGAAGGTACCACGAACCATAACCTCGTGGTTACCACGACGGGAACCCAGGGAGTTGTAGTCCTGGCGCTCGACGCCGTTGGCGTCCAGGTACTGCGCGGCAGGAGTACCTGGCTTGATGGAGGAAGCAGGGGAGATGTGGTCGGTGGTGACCGAATCACCCAGCTTCGCCAGTACGCGTGCGCCCTTGATGTCCTGTACCGGAGCCGGCTCCATCTCCATGCCGTCGAAGTACGGTGCCTTGCGGATGTAGGTGGAGTCCTCGTTCCATGCGAAGGTCTTGCCCTCTGGAACGTCAAGGTTGCGCCATGCGTCGTCGCCCTTGAAGACGTCGGCGTAGTCAGCCTCGTAGAGTTCGCGGGAGATGGCGGACTGGATAGTGTCCTCGATCTCCTGTGGGGTTGGCCAGATGTCGGCGAGGAAGACGTCGTTGCCCTCCTGGTCCTGGCCCAGCGGCTCGTTCTCGAAATCAAAGTCCATGGTGCCCGCAATAGCGTAGGCGATGACCATGATCGGAGAGGCGAGGTAGTTCATCTTGACGTCGGGGGAGATACGGCCCTCGAAGTTGCGGTTGCCGGACAGAACGGCGGTGGCAGCGAGGTCGTGCTCGTTGATGGCGTCAGAGATCTCCTGTGGCAACGGACCGGAGTTGCCGATGCAGGTGGTGCAGCCGAAGCCGGAGAGGTAGAAGCCGAGGGCCTCGAGGTCCTTCCAGAGGTCGGCGCGCTTGTAGTAGCCGTCGACAACCTGGGAGCCAGGGGCACAGATGGTCTTGACCCATGGCTTGGACTTCAGGCCCTTTTCGGCGGCCTTACGTGCAATGAGACCAGCACCCATCATCACGGATGGGTTGGAGGTGTTGGTGCAGGAGGTGATGGAGGCGATGGCCACCATGCCGTGGTCCAGGGTGTACTCGCCACCGTTAGGCGAGGTGACGGTCACCGGCTTGGACGGACGGCCCTTGGCACCAACGGCCGCGGATTCGCCTTCGCCAGCGCGGGAGGCGTTGTAGTTGCCGTCGGCAGAGGAGGTCGGCTCGAGTTCTTCGCCCTCGGCGCCCATCTTAACGGCCTCTGGGGAGTCGTCCTCGCACACTTCGTCGGTGGTGTAGTTGGTGAGGTCCTTGCGGAACTGCTCCTTGGCATCTTCCAGCAGGATGCGGTCCTGCGGGCGCTTCGGGCCGGCAATGGACGGCTTAACGGTGGACAGGTCCAGCTCGAGGTACTCGGAGTACTCGGCTTCCTCAGCACCGGCCTCGAGCCACATGCCCTGGGCCTTGGCGTAAGCCTCAACGCGCTCGATTTGCTCCTCCGGGCGGCCGGTCAGGCGCAGGTAGTTAACGGTCTCCTCGTCGATCGGGAAGATCGCACAGGTGGAGCCGAACTCAGGGGACATGTTGCCGATGGTGGCGCGGTTTGCCAGCGGCACGGACTTGACGCCGTCGCCGTAGAACTCCACGAACTTCTGCACGACACCGTGCTGGCGGAGCATGTCGGTGATGGTCAATACGACGTCGGTAGCGGTAACGCCGACTGGGATCTCGCCGGTCAGCTTGAAGCCGACGACCTTCGGGATCAGCATGGAGACCGGCTGGCCGAGCATGGCAGCCTCGGCCTCGATGCCGCCAACGCCCCAGCCCAGGATGCCCAGGCCGTTTTCCATGGTGGTGTGGGAGTCGGTGCCGATGCAGGTGTCCGGGTACGCAACGCCCTCGTTGTCGAAGACAACGCGGGACAGGTACTCGATGTTGACCTGGTGCACGATGCCAGTTCCAGGAGGAACAACGCGGAAGTTGGAGAAGTTCTCCGCACCCCAGCGGAGGAACTGGTAACGCTCCTCGTTGCGCTGGTACTCAATTTCCACGTTCTTTTCCAGGGCATCGGAGGAGCCGAAGGCCTCAACGATGACGGAGTGGTCGATAACCATCTCGGCCGGGTTCAGCGGGTTGACCTGATCCGGGGAGCCGCCCAGGGCCGACACTGCCTCACGCATGGTGGCGAGGTCAACGACACATGGAACGCCGGTGAAGTCCTGCATCAGGACGCGGGCCGGGGTGAACTGGATTTCCACGGAAGGCTCAGCCTTGGGGTCCCAGTTGGCCAGAGCCTGGATGTGGTCGGTGGTGACGTTCTTGCCGTCCTCGTACCGCAGCTGGTTCTCAGCGAGTACCTTGAGGGAGTAAGGCAGCTTGGACAGGCCTTCAACAGCGTTGATGTCGAAGTAGTCGTAGGACTTGTCGCCAACCTCGAGGGTCTTCTTGGCGTCAAAGGAGTTTAGACTCTGGGTCATTTTTGCTCCGTTCTCTATTAATTAAGCAGGTGCATGTGTGATGGGACCAGTATCCATCATAGGCATCAGTGTAACAGTACGGGCGTTCTGTTTCGAATGTTTGGCATGCTCGGCGCGTTGCATCCCGCAAATGGGGGAGGGCGGGCGAAGATTGGGGAGCAAGCGAAAGTGGAGAGCGAGGAAAAGAATGGTTCCAGAAGGTGTCAACATCACCGAATTGGCTGCAGAGATGCGGGCCGACGGTATCACGGGGGCATCGTTGACTGAGGAACCGCTCATCGCTGAAGCGTTGTCGGGGCACGACAGCATCGGTGTCGCCGTCGTCCCCGTCCGGGCGCAGATGCCTGCGGATTACCGGGACGTCGCCCAGGAGCTTGCCGACGCCACCGGGCTAGACACTGTTATTGTGCGCGGGGTGGGGACGACGTCGGCAGTAAGTGAGGGCTATTCCCGGGCGGCGATTGAAACCGCTCAGGCGAAGGTGGCTGCCACACCGGACCATGCTGCGGCCGTGACCCAATTGCTCGCGTCCGTAGAGGGGGCTGGCATGAATTGGTGGGCGCTCGGGGGAGCGTTGCTCATTCTCATCTCCATGTGTGCTGTCGCCACTATCGTGACGTCAAGCGCGCAGCGTTGACCGACACGCCATCGTTGCGGCGTTGTGACTGAAATCACTTTAATTGTTGCGTTTTGATAAACCGCTGGCCAAGTGTGTTTGTTAAGTCCTGTTACCCAGCTTGACTTCTGGGGTTCCTGAAATCATCGTGCATCATGGTACGGGTGTGCTCTATGGTTTGCTTATTGACTCACGAGTCGATCAATCTCACTTTTGTCATATTTTGATCCTTGACTTACGCACGGGCATGTGGGGAAGCACGCCACGACGGTCACAGGAAGAATGCGGCAAGGGGCGGGAGGGGCCGACACGTGCGTCAGCTTTTGTCCGATTTTTCAACAAGCTTTCTATGAATGCACCCGCCATTTCGCGTGCGCGGGTACGTCACGTGCGCGTGCCACGGTGTCTCCGTGGCACGTCGATGCTGGCGTATCCAGATTCGCCGTACGCGCCATGGCGGCGTGAGGAGTGTCGTGGTGACCACCTCTATTTCCCGTACCCGAAAAAGGTCTAAGTTAGTCCGCCGCCGAAATTTCTTGGCCACCGTAGCCTGCACCGTCACGGTGTCCACGGCGACGTCGGTGACCCCTGCCATGGCGCAGGAACAATCGGTCGTCGAGAAGTTCAATAACGCACTGTCCAGCACCGGCGACGTCGGTGATCTGGCTGCAATTCTTGCGTCACTGAACGCCGAGATTGCAACCCTGGAATCTGAAATGGGCCGCTATCAACAGCAGGTCAATAAAGCCCTCGTGGATTTCCACAACGCGCGCACCAAGGCCCAGCAGGCTCGACTCGGTGCCTCCACCGCCAAGAAGAAGCTGGGTACCGCCAACACCAATCTGGAAGATGCGCAGGCTCTCCTCAACGGCTTGTCCAGCTCCCAGTACCGCCGAGCCGCCGGCAGCCAGCCGGTCACGCAGCTCGCTGGCGGCGACGCCTCGGCCGACGCCCTGGATCGTCAGTCATACCTGCGCCAGGAGACTGCCAAGCGCAATGACGTCATCGACAATCTTGAACGTGTGCGCACGGACAAGGCCAACCAGGAGTCCACGCTGCGCAAGGTCAAGCAGCTGGCAGAGGACCGCGAGAAAAAGGCCTCTGACGTCAAGAGCGAGGCTCAGTCCGTACTCGCGGACTCCGCCGCTGAGCACGCGGAGCTGAGTACGCAACATGACGAGCTCACCAGGCTTCAAGAAAAGGCGCAGCGCAAGCTCGACGTCAAACGTGGGGGGAACTCCCACGCTGCGACTACCGCCGCGGCGGCTCCGGAAGCAACCCCTGCCGCCCAGCCGGCAGCGACTGCTGCTGCAGCAGAGACAACGGTTACTACTGCAGCGCCCGCTCCTTCGTCCGCAGCAGAGGAATCGACTGTGGAAAGTACGGTCCCGCTGTCTGAGTCGGCAGTCGAGACCTCGACTACGGAGCAGACTCCGACACCGACGGAGCAGGCTCCGGAGGAGACGGTCTCCGAACCACAACGTCCAACCCGACCAGCGCGCCCTGCGCAGACTGAGGCGGCCTCCACCTTCGCGACCGACGTCCAGGCTTTCACCGACGCCCTTAATGAGGCAGCCACGATCATCTCGGGCTCGCAGCCAGAGCTGACCCTCGAAACCGTCGAAGAATCCGAGTCTTCCACCCAGCTTCCGGCACTGCAGCTGTCTGGCGACGCCACTGACGCCGCCGCTACCGGCGATGAGTCTGTGGACAGCCTCCTCAACGAGCTGGACACCAATGACTCTGTGTCTTCGCAGGCGTCCCAGGCGCTTCCCGACTCGAGCCGCGAGCAAAAGATCGAGGCAGTCATCGCCCGAGCTGAAAGCCAGATCGGCGCCCCGTATGCCTGGGGTGGCGGTACCGCGAGCGGACCCAGCCAAGGCATCCGCGATGGCGGCACGGCGGACGCACACGGCGATTACAACAAGGTCGGTTTCGACTGCTCTGGTCTAACCCTCTACGCGTTTAGCGCCGCGGGGCTCTCCCTTCCGCACTACACCGGCTACCAATACACCATGGGTGAGCAGATCGATCCGGCCAATATGCAACGCGGAGACCTTATCTTCTACGGCCCGCAGGGCAACCACCACGTTGCTATCTACTTGGGTAATGGAGAAATGCTCGAGGCTCCGCAGTCCGGGCAAACCGTGACCAAGACCCCCGTCCGGTGGTCCGGAATGTCTCCGCACGCGGTGCGCCTGCTCTAGGATTATCTCCCCAGATCAATCGCTAGTACTATCCGAAAGTATGATCTCACACTCCATCACCGAGGAATTCGACGCGCTCCTAGTGCTGTCTTTTGGCGGCCCAGAAGCCGAAGAAGAAGTTGTCCCGTTCCTAGAAAACGTGACCCGAGGCCGAGGCATCCCGCGGGAGCGTCTGGCAGTCGTTGGCAAACACTATTTCCATTTCGGCGGAAAGTCACCACTTAACGATCTCAACCGCGAGATCATTGCCAACGTCGAAGGCGTGCTCGCGGACCGCGGCATTGAGCTGCCGGTCTACTTCGGTAACCGTAACTGGCATCCCTTCGGCGAGGACGCGGTAGAGCGCATGGCTCGCGACGGCGTGCGCAAGGCTCTAGTCTTTGCCACCTCTGCGTGGGGTGGCTACTCGGCGTGTAGGCAATATGACGAGGACATCGTCCGTCTCCGGGAGCACCTGTCGGCGCAGGGACATGAGCCGATTGAGTTTACGAAGCTGCGGCACTTCTTTGATCATCCGGCCTTCGTGTCTGCGATGGCGCGCGGTCTCAAAGAAGGGCTTTCTCAGGTGACGAAGGACGAGGTGCGGGTACTGTTCACCGCACACTCTGTCCCCACCGCACACGACAACGTTGCCGGCGCAGAAGGTGATAAAAACCTTTACTCCCGCCAGGTGGCTGAGGCCTCCCGGTTGGTTGCGGAGGCCTCGGGTGTTGGCGACTACGAGGTTGTTTGGCAGTCGCGCTCGGGCAACCCGAGTACCCCGTGGCTCGAACCCGATATCGTGGATCGGACCACTGAGTTGGCGACAAACGAGGGCGTTGAAGCGGTGGTCGTGTGCCCGATTGGTTTCGTCTCCGACCACATGGAAGTCATCTGGGATCTGGATACCGAACTCAAAGCCGCCGCTGACAGCCTGGGCGTGCAGGTGGTCCGGACACCAACGGTGGGGCCAACCCAGGACTTCGCTGCGATGATCGTGGACCTGGCCCAAGAGCATGTCGACGGCGCGGATCCGGCGACCCTGGGTGCTGTGACGGTTCAGGGCTGCACGGTCAACGGTGAACCCTGTGCGGCGGGATGCTGCGACATCGCCGGGTTGCGTACGAAGGCCTAGCGGGCGAACTCGCTCATCGCATACGCCACACCTGCCATGCGGGCGTGGCGTATGTGTCTCCAGAGCCGAAACAGTTGCGGGTCCAGGCTGTGGTCGCCGACTCTTTCCGTCACCGTTTCAATGATCGCCGCGACCCCGTCGGTGCGGGCAAACAGTTGCGCGGCGCGGCCGGGGATGGACGCTGGGAGGCCGGGGGTGTCGTAAAAATCTGCCAGAGTGCCTACCGTCAGCCGGGGGTTGGGAAGGGGGTCAGTGGAGTATCCTAGCGCCTCTATAAGCGACGCCGATTCGTCTGTGGCGGCCGTCAGTGCGGCGTCGGCGTCGCCGGGGCTCAGGGGCGTAGATAAAGTCTGAGGGCTTGATTCTACGATCACTTTCCACAAAGTCGCGTCCACGCCCTTGACCTTTGTGCGGACGGGAACAAGACACAGGGGCGTCTCCGGGCTATCAGTACGGACCATCAGCACCCCTTCGGCGCTGTGGCGCGCCGCCTGAGCCGACGAACTTCCGGCCGCCAGCGCCGGGGCCTCGCCCGGTCCGGAAAGAATGAGGTTCATGATGGGTTCGCGTTCGCGGGCGTCGATAAGCCCGCGGGTGTGGGCGCGCAAGGTGCGCAACATCTCAGCGAACGCAGCGCCATCGCCGGCGTATTGAACCCCACCAAGTGCTGTGAGCGCGTCCACGAGAGCATCGGTCGACTCATGACCCCACAGCCAAGCCCCCAACCAACAGGCGGTGTTTTGAAGAGGTGACCACACCTCGGCGCGCATATCCATGACGGGGCATTCTAGCCGATAGGATGGACAGCCATGAATGCCGATTCCCGCTACTCCGGTGACATCTTCTCCGGCCATCCTCGCCGCCAGCCTCGCACCTACCCTGAAGTCCCTGCCGAGCCCGGGCTCGTCGTGGAGGTTCGCGGAGACGATTTTGTAGGGGCCATCGTTGGTGTCGACAAAACGGTCTATGGGGACGTTGTGCGGTTGGAAGATCGCTACGGCACCGAACGTGTTTTTAACCTCGTCAAGGGCGGCTTCCTGTTTGAAGGCAGGCCGGTGACGCTCGTGAAATACGTTGCGCCTCGTTTGCAGAAGCCAGCCCTGTCGAACTCAGGCTCCCGCCGGGTGGCCAACGTCGAGGCGAAAGTGGCAGCGCCGTCGCGCATCTGGGTCGAAGGCGTCCACGACGCCGCGATCGTGGAGAAGGTATGGGGCCACGATTTGCGGGTCGAAGGCGTGGTTGTGGAGTACCTGGACGGCCTGGACAACCTCGATGAGCGACTGCGCGAGTTTCGCCCGGGCAAGGGGCGCCGAGTGGGTGTGTTGGCCGACCATCTCGTCCAAGGCTCGAAGGAAACCCGCATGACACAGGAGGTTGGCGAGCATGTGCTGGTCACAGGTCACCCCTACATCGATATCTGGGCCGCTGTGAAACCCGAGCGCCTGGGCTTGCGCGCCTGGCCTGACGTCCCTTATGGGGAGGACTGGAAGACAGGCATTTGTCGCCGCGTGGGGTGGAGTGATCCGCGAGAGGGATGGAACCGGGTCTACAATGCCGTTCACACCTACAAGGATTTGGATTCGAGCCTCATTGGTGCGGTGGAGCGTTTGGTGGACTTCGTGACTACACCGGAGCTCCGTAAAGAGGACTTGCTCTAAGCGGGGTTAGCGCGCTGCAAAAGGTTGACCGCGAGTTGCCACCCGGCTTGTTCCGCGGCCCAGCCGGCCGCCTGGAGTCGTTGCGACATCGCTTGCTTTGAGATGCCCAATTCGGCGGCGGCCTCGTTCTGATCTAGCCCGGACCGCACCAGCGACGTCGCCTCCCGACCTTCCGCGGTGCGCTTGTGGAGGACGTGCGCTAGGAGGGCGAAAGTGGAAGATATATCGTCAGCTTCTGTTGTTGCCTTTGGGACCTGGACGCGGACCTTGACCACACCGGCGCGGGCGGAGTTGCGCAGCGCCGCGGTCGCGATCCGGCGGACGCCGAATTCCTGGGGGCCGGGGTGGACGCCGATTCCGACGGCCCACTCGCCGTCGGCAAGCAACGCCATCACGAGGTTGGTCACTGCGGTGGCGTCGGCGACGTTGGCACAAATATCTTCCACGCCGAGGATGTCAAATTCGCTGACGCCGGGGAGGGTGGCGAGGGCTTCGGCGGCGCGTTCAACATAGTCTGCGCGACGGGTATTGCGACCTCGATAGCGGGCGTGGACGGCGAACATAACCACTCTCCTGGGCGTAAAAAGAGAACAAATTTTTAAAAAAGTCTACCCTGAAGCCTTTACTTTGGCCAATGGCGTCCGGGAATCCAACACGAGGCTCACTATCCCGGCGATCGTGAGCGCGGCCAACAAACCGATGGCCCACGGGTTCATGTCTCCTGTGAGAGTATCGCCAAAAACCACCCCAATGATGGTCGAGGGTGCGGAACCAATGAGCGTCGCGAAGACATAAGGCAGCAGCGGTACGGCGGTCAATCCGGCGGCATAATTGAGCAAGGAAAAGGGGACAGCGGCGATCATTCGGAGGCTAGCGATGGTCCACCAGCCACGCTCCGCGAGGCGCTGATTGAGTCCGCTGACGGCAGGGTGGTTTAACCGCGGTGCCATCCAGTCGCCCAGAAGGTGGCGAACCGTCAGCATCGCCACGCACGCGGACACCGTCAGCGCAATCAAAGAAATCAATACACCTTTCAAGGGGCCAAAAAGCACCCCGGCAGCCACCGTCCACAAGGTTCGGGGCAAGGGGAAGAGTGTGGCGGTCGCGGAAAGGCCAATGAAGATCACCGCGAACCACGGCCCGGTGTTGTCGGCCCACTCGCGGAGCGAATGCAGGCTGGGCATGTCCACGGCCACCATCGCAATGGCGAAGATCCCCGCCGCGCCGACAACCGCGACCCACTGCCAGGGCGACCAGGAACGCACGGCCACGGCCGCGTCGCGGATGAGCGTGCTAAGAAAATCGGCGAAGCTAGTGATGCGTGATGACGACGCGCGTCTTGGCGGGCGGGCTGAGGATTGCATAAGGGTTTTGACGTTAGCACGGCCGCAAAAGTGCGTACGCTGGATAGGGACGTGGCCTCAACTATCGGCCACCTTGTTCATCCCGAGCTTTAGGAGGTACATCTCATGTCTGATCTGCGCACTGACCATGGCCCGAACCCATACGTTCTCAACATCGAGGAAGTAACGAAGGCTAACGATGCCTTCCGTGACACCCTGTGGACGGGCAAATTCCTGCAGATGACCGTCATGTCCATCCCGGCGGGCGGCGAAATCGGCGCTGAGGTTCACGACGACCACGACCAGTTCTTGCGCCTCGAGGAGGGTAAGGCTCGTGTGATGATTGGTGACAGCGAAGATAGCTTGGACATTGATCAGGTGGTCGAGGACGACTTCGCCATTTTCGTTCCGGCCGGCAAGTGGCACAACGTGGTCAACGAATCGGACGCCCCGTTCAAGGTCTACTCCATCTACGCCGCACCGGACCATGTGAAGGGGACGTTCCATCAGACGAAGGAAGACGCGGACAACGACCCTAACGAGCAGCACTAGCTGCCCCGTTCGGGGGCGACTTAACCGAAAAAGCTGTGACAATACTCTCGGTTATAACCAGCTTCCTAAGTCGCACGTACGGTTTGAATGCGTTGGCCTGCACAGTCGCCCCCTCAATCGGCCTGCCCTCAAAAACGAGCGGGTCAGCCTTAGTTTATAGCCCCGCTCTCCGCCCTACACTGGGAGGTAGCGGGGCTTCGTGCCGCCAGTGGAGTTGTCGTCGCGGCTCACGCCCCGGATTCATATCTCAATCCAATCCAGTGCGGAAGGGAGTCACGGCCTGTGACTATTGCAACACAACCCACCAAGTTCGAGGCCTGGGAAGGCTTTGAAGACGGCGACTGGAGCCAACGCATTAACGTGCGCGACTTCATCCAGCGCAACTATCGCCCGTATGATGGCGACGCGAGCTTCCTGACAGGCCCCACGGAGAAGGTGCAGCGTACCTGGGACGTCCTTGAAAAGGATTACCTTTCGGTGGAGCGCGAGCAGCGAGTGTACGACGTGGACACCCACACCCCGTCAGACATCGACGCATTCCCCGCGGGCTATATCAGTGAAGACGATGACGTGATCGTCGGCCTGCAGACGGACACCCCACTCAAGCGCGCCATGATGCCCTACGGTGGCTGGCGCATGGTGGAGCAGGCGATCAAAGAAGCCGGCAAAAAAGTCGACGAGGACGTTAAGAAGGTCTTCACCCGCTACCGCAAGACACACAACGACGGCGTCTTCGATATCTATACCCCAAACATTCGCGCCGCCCGCTCGTCGCACATCATCACTGGCCTTCCCGACGCCTACGGTCGCGGCCGTATCATTGGTGACTACCGCCGGGTGGCTCTCTATGGCGTGGACTACCTCATCGAGGAAAAGAAGTCGTCCAAAGACGCGATCGCCGATCTGCCTTTCTCAGAGGACTGGGCCCGCTACCGCGAGGAGCACTCGGAACAAATTAAGGCGTTGAAGAAGCTCAAGGTCATGGCGGAGTCCTATGGCTTCGACATTTCGCTCCCTGCCACCACCGCGCAAGAAGCGGTGCAATGGACCTACTTCGGCTACCTGGCTTCCATCAAATCCCAGGACGGCGCGGCCATGTCCATCGGACGCCTCTCCGCATTCTTCGACATTTACTTTGAGCGCGACCTGGCCAAGGGGCTCATCACCGAACAGGACGCCCAGGAGATCATCGACTCTCTGGTGCTCAAGCTGCGCATCGTCCGCTTCCTGCGCACCACCGACTACGACCAGATTTTCTCCGGCGATCCTTACTGGGCCACTTGGTCCGACGCTGGTTTTGGCACCGACGGCCGCCACCAGGTGACCAAAACCTCCTTCCGCCTGTTGCAGACCCTCATCAACCTTGGGCCGTCCCCAGAACCGAACATCACCATCTTCTGGGACCCGGCCCTGCCCGAGGGGTACAAGAAGTTCTGTGCCCACATCTCCATTGAGACCTCCTCCATCCAGTACGAGTCCGACCGTCAGATCCGCGAGCAGTGGGGCGATGACGCCGCCATCGCTTGTTGTGTCTCGCCGATGGAGGTGGGCAAGCAAATGCAGTTCTTCGGCGCCCGCGTCAACGCTGCGAAGGCACTCCTGTACGCCATCAACGGCGGACGCGATGAGGTCTCTGGCAAGCAGGTAGTAGAAGGTTTCGACCCCATTGCGGGCGACGGCCCCCTCGACTTCGACGAAGTCTGGCAGAAATACGAGAACATGCTCGACTGGGTCGTGGGCACCTATGTGGAGGCCCTCAACATCATCCACTACTCCCACGACAAGTACGCCTACGAATCCGTCGAGATGGCTCTGCACGATTCGAACATCGTCCGCTCAATGGGCTGCGGAATCGCGGGCCTGTCCATCGTCGCCGACTCCCTGTCGGCAATCAAGTACGCCACCGTCACGCCTGTGCGCGACGAGACGGGCCTCATCGTGGACTACCGTACCGAGGGCGACTTCCCGTTCTACGGCAACGATGATGACCGCGCCGATGACATCGCCGCGACCATCGTCCACACCGTGATGGAGAAGATCAAGGCCATCCCGATGTACCGCAACGCTATCCCCACGCAGTCAGTCCTGACCATCACCTCCAACGTGGTGTACGGCAAAGCGACGGGCTCGTTCCCCTCCGGGCACAAGGCAGGCACCCCGTTTGCGCCCGGCGCCAATCCGGAAAACGGCGCCGACACTCACGGCATGGTTGCCTCCATGCTGTCGGTGGGCAAGCTCGACTACAAGGACGCGCTGGACGGCATTTCTCTGACGAATACCATCACTCCGTCTGGCCTGGGTCGCACCCCGGAAGAGCGCATCACCAACCTGGTCGGTGTCCTGGACGCCGGCTTCATCATGGACAACTAACCACCCACCACATCCCGATCCACAAGGAGAATCATTATGACTGCCAAGACCTTTGATGAGCGCCTGGAGAGCATGAAGCGCAACCGCGCCGCACACAACATGGACTCCGGCCTGTATCACGCCAACATCAACGTCCTGGACAAATCCACCCTGGAAGACGCCGTGGAGCACCCGGAGAAGTACCCGAACCTGACCGTTCGCGTGTCCGGCTATGCCGTCAATTTCGTTCGCCTGACCAAGGAGCAACAGCTCGACGTCATCTCGCGAACCTTCCACCAGGATTCCTAAATTCGGACTACGTAACCCAATTAAGGCAGGCAGATTTATGGCAGACGGCATCTCAGGCGTGGTCACCCTTGCCCCTGAGCTAGGGGAGAAAGTCCGCGGCGTGGCCGCTGGATTGGGCTCCGCTGTCGGTCTCGGCCCCGGGGAATCCCCGTGGGACGACATCACGCATCCCGAGCTCATGGAGGCCCGGCGCACCGGCGATATCGCGCTGGTCCATTCCTGGGAACTAGTCACGGCCGTCGACGGGCCGGGTACCCGCATGACCATCTTCATGTCCGGGTGCCCACTGCGCTGCCAGTACTGCCATAACCCCGACACCATGGAGATGAAGTCCGGCTCCCTGGAGCGCATCGAGGACGTCGTCAAGCGAATTAAACGCTACGCACCCATCTTCCGCGCTTCCGGCGGCGGGCTTACGGTATCCGGCGGCGAGCCGCTCTTTCAGATCGCGTTCACCCGTCGGCTCCTCAAAGTCGTCCACGATGAGGGGATCCACACCTGCATCGATACGTCCGGGTTTTTGGGCGCGCGGCTTAACGACGACGACCTGGACAACCTCGATCTCGTGCTCCTGGACGTCAAGTCCGGCAACGAGGACACCTACCGGAAGGTGACCGGCCGCCAACTGCAGCCGACCATCGACTTCGGTGATCGACTCCATGCCAGAGGCAAGCGAGTATGGATCCGCTTTGTGGTGGTGCCCGGGCTTACCGACGCCCCCGAGAACGTTGCGGGCGTCGTCGACATCGTCAGCCGTTGGCGCGACAACGTGGAAAAGGTAGAGGTCCTGCCATTCCACAACATGGGTGCCGACAAGTGGCGTGAACTGGGCATTGCCTACAACCTGGAGGACACCAAACCTCCAACGCCTGAGTCGATAAATGCCATCCGGGAGCAGTTCCGGGCGGCTGGGTTCGATACGTATTAATTACAAGGGCGCCTAGCGCTCCGGCAGAACGAAGCGCACGACAAAGCCCCGCTGCTTCTGGAAGGAAGCAACGGGGCTAATTCTCTGTGCCCGGAGGGGGACTTGAACCCCCACGTCCGTTAATAGGACACTAGCACCTCAAGCTAGCGCGTCTGCCATTCCGCCACCCGGGCTGGTGAGCGGCGTGTACCTTGCGGTGAACGCACCTGATAACAATAGCCCGGCGCACGTGCACTTAACAAATCGCCAGGTCATTGCGTCAAAACACGGCTAAGAATAGCACTGCTGTAATTTGCGCCAGGCAAACACAATTGAGGTCGTGGGTGAAGAGTTTCTGAGAAACGGTGTGATACGCCTACTAATTCGGGCACAATGGTGAGGTATGACCTACGCAGATGATTCTCGTTTCCCTGGACCAGACCCTTACGCGTCGCTGAAGGACCTTCCCACCTTCCCGTTGTCCTCCAGCGACCTCATCGACGGCGATGAGCTCATGGAGAAGTTCCGCGCACCGGAGAATGTTTCTCCACAACTCGAGTGGTCCAACCTACCGGAGGGGACCAAGTCCGTCGCCATCACCTGTTTCGACCCGGATGCGCCGACCGCCGCAGGGTTCTGGCATTGGGCTGTGTTCAACATCCCGGTGGAAACCACCAGCATTCCGACGGGCGCGGGCGCAGCAGAAGATCTCGGTCTGGGAGGCAACATCGTGAGCCTCAAGGGCGATTCTGGGCAGCGCACCTACTATGGCCCGCAGCCGCCGGCAGGGCATGGCCCGCACCGCTATCTCTACGCCGTGCATGCCGTGGACGTGGAGGAGCTGGACATTGACCCGGACGCAACTCCGACCGTTTTGGGCTTTAACCTTTACTTCCATTCACTCGCGCGCACCATCTTGTGGGGCTGGGCGGAGACCAAGTAGCAACCCGCTGCTAGGTTAAGTCCTATGCCTCAACAGAAGTCTTCGAAGCGCAACCACGCCGCCCCCGTACCCGCGGCGCTGCGGTTGGGCGGCGCGTTCCTCGCGCTTGCTGTGGTGCTAGCGCTGTTTCTCATCATGGACACCATCAGCCTCGGATGGGGAACGCCGTTCGCCTTCACAGTGCGGCGCAACTTTTTGCTCGTTGCTGCGATGCTCGTGGGTGGTTTCGCCATGACTGCTGCTGGTGAGAAGGGCGCAATGACGCAGATCGGCGTCCTGGCGACGGCCGTGGTGCTTATTATCGTCTCGCGCCTGGTTCCCAACTCCCAGGTGTTCGTGACGGAGCAGTTCTGGGTGATTGGCTGGATCGTGGTCGCGGTCCTGTGTGCGCTGTTGTTGCGGCGCAGCGTGACGCCGCGTTCCTAGCGCGCTGAAGCTAGTGCTTGTAGGGCAGCTCGCGCCCGACGGCCTCGCCCAGCGAACTCAGTCCGTGGGCCTTGACCTGCCGCGCGATCCCCTTGTGAATGCGGGTTATCCACGCCGGACCTCCGTAGATGAGGCCGGTGTAGCCCTGGAGGAGGTGCGCGCCGGCGCCGATGCGCTCCCACGCGTCCTCCGGGGTGCTGATGCCGCCGACGCCGATGAGGACCAGATCCGCACCGTCCACCCGGGCGTGAATGCGGCGCAGCACCTCGAGGGAGCGCTGCTTCACCGGGGCACCGGAGATTCCTCCTGCACCTATCGCCGCGACTTCTTCGGCATCAGTGGCCAAGCCTTCACGCGAGATGGTCGTGTTGGTGGCGATGATGCCAGCTAGTCCTAGCTCGAGGGCAAGATCAGTGACAGCATCGACGTCGTCGTCGCTGAGATCTGGAGCGATCTTCACTAAGACTGGGGAGGAGGTAGATTCCTGCACTGCGCTCAGAATAGGGCGGAGTGACTCGATTGCCTGGAGGTCCCGTAGTCCCGGGGTATTCGGAGACGAGACGTTCACTACAATGTAGTCGGCTAAATCACCCAGCACGGACGCGGAACGGCGGTAGTTGTCTACTGCTTCCTCGGGCGGAGTCACCTTGTTTTTGCCGATATTGATGCCAATGACGTCCGAGCTTTTACGCTGGCGAAGATTCTTCGCCGCGTTGGCTGCACCGAGGTTATTGAACCCCATGCGGTTGAGAATCGCCTTGTCCTGCGGGAGGCGGAAGAGCCGGGGCTGGGGGTTGCCAGGCTGTGCCTCCGCGGTGATGGTGCCCATCTCGGCGTAGCCGAACCCTATGGCGCCCCAGCTATCCGCAGCAGCGGCGTTCTTGTCAAAGCCTGCGGCCAATCCCAGGGGGCGGGGAAAGTGAACGCCAAACAGCTCCTGTTCCAGTACCGGATCGTGGTGGGCCACTTTGGCCATGCCGCGGTTGACCGGGGTGAGCCTATGCAACGCTCCCAGTCCAGAGTTTATGATCTCGTGGATCTTTTCTGGGTCCACGCGGAACATGCCCTTGAGGGCGGCGCCATAGAGTTCGTCGTAAAGCATTTACTTCCTCACAATCTGCAATTGGGGCGAGGTAGCGGAGCCGAACGCAGTGAATCCTTCGGCCGCCGCCATCGATTGGGCATCAGGGACTACGTTCAGCTTCTTCTTTTCCACTGGCGCGCCAGTGGAGATGTCGAAGCCGAATGCCTGGTTGGTATCGGTGCTGGTGACCCACGCGAGCTTACCGTCCCAGCCCGCTGCCCAGGGCGTGCCGTCTATCGGGCCCAATTGGTGAAGGCGTACCACGGTCCCGGAGGTGTATACGGCTAGCTGCTTGCCCAAGGCGTCCGCAGCAACGATCACCTCGCTCGGTCCGGAGGCAATCGTGCCCACTCCGACGCCGATGCGCAGGCGGCCGCCCTCGCGGTCTTCCCGCCAGTCGATGTTTTGAATGGTGGAATCACCGCGGTTCATGCGCACCGGGGATTCACCAACGATGACCAACTGATCCGTGGGCGCGGCCACCTCAATGTCTTCGGCCTCCCCGCCGTCGGCGGGGATGACCTTCATTATCGCTTCCTTGTCAGAAGCGAGGAGAAGCGATCCGTTCGGAGCTCTCACCGCGGACGTGGCGGCGAACCCCTGGGTGTCCGCGGTCTGCTCTGCCTGTGCGTCAGCAGCGGGGAAGATGCGTACGGTGTTGCCGCAAGCTACGAGGAATTCCGGGGTGCCCCCGTCCTGTGCCCCTGACGTAGTCACCTCGCCGCACCCGGCGATATCAGTGGTGAAGGCCTCGTCGGATGCGCCGCCGAACTGCTCTGGTGTTCCGATCCGCAGGCTATCGCCGGTGCGCACCGCGAGGACACCGCCGACGGTATCGAGATCGGTGATGTTCTCGGCGTCGTCAAGCTCAATGATCTCGCCGTCCGGTTTCGCTCCTTGCTGTTGCGGGGAGGAGGCGGGTGTAGCGCCGCCCACCTGCTCCGGGGTATTCATCACGGGTTCCGGCGTGCACGCGATCATTCCGAGTGCGGTAGCCGCTACACAAGCAAGGGCAGTTAATCGTTTCACACCGCCTGATCCTAGCAGCGCGAATCGGCCACGCCTGCACTCGCATGTCGTGAGACATGGGTAGGGTAGTGCTCCATGAACGAAGCTATGAGCTGGACCCAAGTGGTGGTCCTTTCGATCGTCCAAGGCCTGACCGAGTTTCTCCCCGTGAGCTCCTCAGGCCACCTGCGCATCGTTTCGGAATTGTTCTGGGGCCAAGACGCCGGAGCCTCGTTCACCGCCGTGATTCAGCTGGGCACGGAGCTTGCCGTCCTCGTCTATTTTGCGCCAATGATTTGGCAGATTCTTAAAGGGTGGTGCATCGGCTGGGCGGATAAGTCCCACCGCGGTCAGGACTGGAAGATGGGTTGGTTCGTCATCGTCGGCTCGATCCCAATCGGCGTCATTGGCTTGCTGGCGGAGGACTATATCCGTGGCGCGCTGCGCAACTTGTGGATTACAGCTGCGATGCTGATTCTCTTTTCTTTCGTGTTCATTGCTGCAGAACGCATGGGCACCAAGTCTCGCGGCTTTGACGAGTTGACCATGAAAGACGCCATCGTTATGGGCTTGTGCCAATGCCTGGCGCTGGTACCTGGCGTCTCACGATCCGGCGGTACGATTTCCGGTGGTTTGTTCTTGGGCTTGGACCGCGAAGTAGCCACCCGCTTCAGCTTCCTGTTGGCTATTCCGGCCGTGCTCGCCTCGGGTTTGTTTTCGCTTCCCGACGCCTTCTCTCCCGAAGCCGGGCAGGCGGCTTCGGGCCTCCAGCTCGCTGTGGGCACCGGCATCGCCTTTGTCTTGGGCTATGTCTCCATCGCCTGGCTGCTGAAGTTCGTCTCCGACCACTCCTTTGAGTGGTTCGCGGCGTACCGAATCCCGGTGGGCATCATCGTCATGATCCTGCTGGCTATTGGGATGCTGCAGCCACTGTAAAGCACTAGACACCTCTATGCCTGGTGCGCCGGGTAGCATGTAGGGCATGCATTCTTGGCCGACACCAGATTTTAAGAAGATACCGGGAACCGCGCAGCCGTTGCGCTTGTATGACAGCGCCCGGCAGGACGTTGTTCCGGTTGAGGCAGGGGACACTGCCACGATGTACGTCTGCGGGATCACGCCGTACGACTCAACTCACCTTGGCCACGCTGCGACGTATCTCGCGTTTGATCTGGTGTACCGCCAGCTCCTCGATAACGGTCACGAGGTGCACTACGTCCAGAACATCACGGACGTTGACGACCCGCTGTTTGAGCGGGCGGAACGCGACGGTGTGGACTGGCGGGAGCTGGGCACCTCCCAAATTGATCTGTTCCGCTCAGACATGGAGGTCCTGCGCGTTTTCCCGCCGCGCGACTACATCGGGGCGATGGAATCGGTCGACGAGGTCATTGCCTTGGTAGGCAAGCTTCTCGACGTCGGTGCGGCCTACGTAGTCGATGATCCCGAGCACCCAGACATCTATGCCTCCGTCGCGGCGACAAAGCAGTTTGGCTACGAGTCCAATTATTCACGTGCGGAGATGGAAACCTTTTTTGCCGAGCGCGGCGGTGACCCGGATCGCCCCGGAAAGCGCGATCCTCTTGATGCCCTGGTCTGGCGTGCGCACCGCGAAGGGGAGCCGGCTTGGGACTCGCCGTTCGGCCCGGGGCGGCCTGGCTGGCACATTGAATGCTCTGCCATCGCAACCAATCGTTTGGGCGTGCCCTTCGATATCCAGGGCGGGGGCACGGACCTGCGGTTCCCGCACCACGAGTTTTCCGCCGCCCACGCAGAGGCTGCTCATGGCGTCGAGCGCATGGCCAATATCTATGCCCACGCCGGCATGATCGGACTCGAAGGCACCAAGATGTCCAAGTCTCTGGGTAACCTCGTTTTCGTCCACACACTCACCGAGGAAGGGGTCTCCGCCTCAGCGATCCGCCTGGGCGTGTTTTCGGGTCACTACCGCGAGGACCGTGACTGGTCTGATGACGTCGTAGCGCAGGCCCAGGACCGCCTGCAACGGTGGAGCGAAGCGCTTGCCACCCCGGGCTCAGTGGAGGCCGCGGAAGCCGCCGTCGCAGCTCTTCGTCGGCATCTGGCGGAAGATCTGGACA
The DNA here is from genome assembly GCF_014217255.1 of Corynebacterium incognita. Lineage (NCBI taxonomy): Bacteria > Bacillati > Actinomycetota > Actinomycetes > Mycobacteriales > Corynebacteriaceae > Corynebacterium > Corynebacterium incognitum. Next base: position 75,650 of record NZ_CP059404.1, on the reverse strand, counting down.
CCCCTTCTGCGCTAGAGGCGATCGATGCATGGGCGCGCGGGAACAGGGGAGCGGACTCAACAGAGGCTGCGGATTTGATAAAAACTGCCCTGAATTCTCTGCTTGGCGTGCAGATCACCGAAAAGTAGGTAAGAATATCACCATGTCTATTCGCGCAGAGTTCCAGCCCACCGTCGACGAATTCATTTCTAACCTCGAATCCTTCGCCACCGGTTCCTACCTCAAGGAAGACGAGAAGGAATTCTGGGATCAACCTTTCGATCCGGCTGTGCTTCCGGAGCTTCGCGATATTGTAGAAAAGCTCCTCGACACCTTGGACGCGTTGCCGGACGACCCAGAGGGCGACGCTTTGGCCGCTGCCATCACACCACGGTACGAGGAGATCGCTGCGTTTAACCGCAAGCACCACGACGCCGTGGTGGAGCCCGAAGAAAAGGCTGAGCTCGCCGAGATCGTGTACAACGCTGCTGCTGCTACCGGCGCCGATGACGAGGCTCTGGCACAGCTGCCAGACCTGGACTAATTGATTGTTGGAACCTGAATGACTTTGAAACCAGCCGCCATCTTCTGGGATATGGATGGCACCTTGACCGATTCTGAACCACTATGGGCAATTGCGACTTTTGAGCTGTCGGAAAAGCTCGGTAAGCGCATTACCCCGGAGGTTCGCGCACTCACGGTGGGCTCCTCGTTTGGGCGGACTTTACAGATCTGCGCGGACTACGCGGGATATATCTTGCAGCCGGGTGACGAAGAGCGCTTGCGTGCGGAGATGTTTGACCGGGTCTGCGAACTTTTTGAGCAGGAGCTGGACACTTTCGATGGTATTCGCGAGCTGCTCACGGACTTGCGGGCACTAGATATTCCCATGCTCCTCACCACCAATACTGAGCGCCAGGTTGCTGACTTTGCCATCGACGCTATCGGGCGGGATTTCTTCATCGACACCATTTGCGGCGATGAGGTGCCGCAACCAAAACCGGCACCGGACATGTACCTCATGGCCGCACAGTCGGTGGGCGCACCGCCCAGCGAGTGCCTGGTGTTCGAGGACTCAACGGCGGGCATGACCGCCGCCATTGACGCGGGCTGTCGTGTGGTGGGACTGCCGGAGACCGACTCGGTAACGGTGCCGCAGGGCGTTGTTCCGATCGGCGAGTTGTCGGGAGCGCGGCACCTCGCCGGGGCGTCGGCAGGCGACGTTTTGGGCTGGTTCAACGACACCCGTTTGTTAGCGCGCTAAGGCCGCGCGATGCAGGCACATAGTGGACTCAAAAGTCTTCCTAACCGGTGAATAAAATAGCCCTGTTTTGGGGTAAAATACCTGCAAAATGGGGTGGAAATAACCAGTTCTCAACCCGGTCATGACACCTGGTGTCCAGCGCGTTATGCTGGTTACTGACGGCGGAATCATCCCCCAAAAATTTCTTCCCGATTCCGCGCGCCACTAGGGATCGAAGGAGAGGCACACGTCATGGCCAAGAATTCCACCAAAGACCAAGATCTGAAGAACGAGGACAAGAAGGCCGCCGAAGTAGCGGAGTCCACGGCGAAGGTCAAGGATCAGGAGCCAGAGACCAAGAAGAAGAGCGCACCCAAGTCCACGAAGAAGACCCGCACCGAGGTTGACCTCCTTGGTGAGATGGAAGTCTCGAACGATGTCTACTACGGCGTCCACACCATGCGCGCCATGGACAACTTCCAGATTTCCTACGTGACCATCAACTCCATTCCGGAGTTCATCCGTGGCATGGTCATGGTGAAGAAGGCCACCGCAATGGCCAACCGTCGCCTGCACACCCTGCCGAAGAAGAAGGCAGAGGCCATCATCTGGGCTTGTGACCAGATTCTGGAAGAGGGACGCTGCATGGATCAGTTCCCGCTCGACGTCTTCCAGGGTGGCGCCGGCACCTCGCTGAACATGAACACCAACGAGGTCGTTGCCAACCTGGCCCTGGAATACCTGGGCGAGGAAAAGGGTTCGTACGACATCATCAATCCAAACGATGACGTCAACATGTCCCAGTCCACCAACGATGCGTACCCGACCGGCTTCCGCCTGGGCCTCTACGCCGAGATGGAAAAGCTCATCGAGCGTCTGGACAAACTGCAGTCCTCCTTCTTGGCCAAGTCCAATGAGTTCCAAGACATCCTGAAGATGGGCCGCACTCAGCTGCAGGACGCCGTCCCGATGACCCTCGGAGACGAGTTCAAGGCCTTCGCTCACAACCTGCAGGAAGAGCAGAGCGTGCTCCGCGAGGCGCAGGGTCGCCTGCTGCAGATCAACCTGGGCGCCACCGCCATCGGCACCGGCGTAAACACCCCTGCTGGCTACCGCCACCAGGTCACCGCTGCTCTCCAGGAGGTCACCGGTCTGGACATCAAGTCTGCCCCGGACCTCATTGAGGCCACCAGCGACTGCGGTGCCTACGTCTTGGCCCACTCCGCCATCAAGCGCGCGGCCATGAAGCTGTCCAAGATTTGTAACGACCTGCGCCTGCTGTCCTCTGGTCCACGCGCTGGCCTCAACGAGATCAACCTGCCGGCACGCCAGGCTGGTTCCTCCATCATGCCGGGTAAGGTGAACCCGGTTATTCCAGAGGTCGTCAACCAGGTCTGCCTCAAGGTCTTCGGCAACGACGTCACCGTCACCATGGCAGCGGAAGCTGGTCAGTTGCAGCTCAACGTCATGGAGCCGGCCATCGGTGAGCCGCTGTTCCAGTCCATGCGCATCATGGGCAACGCTGTGGACACCCTGCGCGAGAAGTGCATTGACGGCATCACCGCCAACGCCGATGTGTGCCGCGCATACGTGGAGAACTCCATCGGTATCGTCACCTACCTTAACCCGTTCATCGGGCACCACAACGGCGACATGATTGCCAAGGAGTCCCTGGAGACCGGCCGCGGCGTCAAGGAGCTGGTGCTGGAAAAGGGCCTGCTCGACGAGGAGACCTTGAGCCGAGTACTGAGCGTGGAGAACTTGATGCACCCGGAATTCCGGGGCCAGCTGTTCGTCGATGAGGACTAGTCGACGAGGCTGGTAGAACCACGACACTAATAAGAAAGCCGGGTCACCACGATGCCACAGGTACGCAGCGCGCAGTCGCGCCAGACACCTTCGCATCTGGTGTACCCGGCTTCCTCATTGTCTGCACTACCTCTACAAAGCTTTCACCACTTCTAATTCAATACCTATTCAATTCCTACTGTTACCAAACTCATTCATAGAAAGTAGATGAGTCTCATGGTTGTTCTACACATCCTCATTGTCCTCGCGGCAATCGTGCTTGGTGCACGTCTGGGCTCCATCGCCATCGGCTTCGCCGGCGGCCTCGGCGTTCTCGCGCTGGCTGTTACCGGACTGAACGTCACGATGGAGGACATTCCGTTCGACGTCATCGCGATCATCATGTGTGTTATCGCGGCAATTTCTGCCATGCAGCGCGCAGGTGGCATGGACTACCTGGTCCACATCGCAGAACGCGCGCTGCGCAAGAACCCCAAACAGATCACGTTCTTCGCGCCTGTGGTGACCTGGCTGATGACTGTCCTTGCAGGTACCGGCCACACCGCTTTCTCCACGATGCCGGTCATCGTCGAAGTTGCCAAAGAAGGCGGCGTTCGCCCGTCGCGTCCGTTGTCCATCGCTGTCGTCGCCTCCCAGATGGCAATCTGTGCTTCGCCCATCTCCGCGGCAGTCGTCGCTCTTGCAGCCATGACTGAGCCACTGGGCGTCGGCTACTTGCAGGTTCTCGCCGTGATGATTCCTGCGACCTTCCTCTCTATCTTCCCGGCCGCCTGGCTGTCTAACCACCTGGGCAAGGACCTGGAATATGATCCGATTTACCAGGAGCGGATGAAGGCCGGCCAGGTCAAGCCGCCGATCGGCCAGACCGAGTTCAAGATTCAGCCGGGTGCCAAGGCGTCCGTCATCATCTTCGGTATCGCCATCCTCATCGTCATGGTGTACGCCTCCCTCATTTCCGAGCAGGTGGGTCTCATCGCCGAGCCGACGCTCCCACGTAACGAGGCCATCATGGCAGTGATGCTGACTGCCGCGACCATCATTGTCCTCGTAGCCAAGATCCCGGCTGCCGACATCCTGGGCACTCAGGTATTCCGTTCCGGTATGTCCGCATGTATCTGTGTGCTGGGTGTCGCGTGGTTGGGCACCACGCTGATTAACGCGTACATCGAAGACATCCAGTCTCTCTCCGGCGGCATCTTGGAGAAGTTCCCGTGGCTGCTGGCCGTGGTCCTCTTCTTCGCAGCCGCGCTGCTGTACTCGCAGGCTTCCACCACGAAGACCCTTATGCCGGCCGCGCTGGCACTTGGAGTCAGCCCGCTGACCGCTATCGCCGCGTTCCCCGCCGTCTCCGCGCTGTTCGTGCTGCCGACCTACCCGACGCTGCTCGCGGCCGTGGAGATGGACGACACCGGTTCAACGCGCATCGGCAAGGCCGTGTTCAACCACCCGTTCCTCATCCCGGGCGTGGTGTCCATCGCCTGCTCCGTGTTGCTCGGCTACCTGCTTGGCGCAGTTATCGTCTAGTTCAGCTCGCTTAATTCTCTAGCTCAGAGGAGAGCAGCAGCGGGGCGTGAGAACACTCACGCCCCGCCCCTTGCTTTTCCGCCTAGTTGCTATAACCAGTTGGGTAGCATGGGAAATATGACTATGCCATCTGATGTAGAGATTGCCCAGGCTCACGAGCTACAACCTATCGCTGATATCGCTGCCACGGCAGGCCTGCCAGACGACGCCCTCATCCCATACGGCACCACAAAAGCAAAGGTGGATATAACCAAGCTGGACTACGGGCGCCCACAAGGCAAACTCGTTTTGGTCACCGGCGTCTCGCCGACCCCGGCTGGTGAAGGCAAATCCACGATCCTCATCGGCCTCGCCGATGCGTTGGAGAAGCTGGACAAGAAGCCCATGGTGGCCATCCGCGAGCCGTCGCAAGGCCCGGTCATGGGTATCAAGGGTGGCGCTGCCGGCGGCGGCTACGCGCAGATCGTTCCGATGGAGGACATCAACCTCCACTTCACGGGTGACTTCCACGCGATTACCGCGGCTACCAACACCCTGGCCGCGATCATCGACAACCACATCCACCAGGGCAACGCACTGAACATCGATCCTCGCCGCGTCACCTGGCAGCGCTGCGTCGACGTCAACGACCGCGCATTGCGTAACGTTGTCACCGGCCTGGGCGGCCCCGCGCACGGCGTCCCGGCCGAGACTGGCTTCACCATCACCGCGGCCAGCGAAATCATGGCGATTCTAGGCCTGGCCACCAGCCTGGAGGATCTCAAAGAGCGACTCGCTGCCATCACCATCGGCTACACCTACGACCAGAAACCGGTGACCGCAGGGGACCTCGACTGCGCTGGTGCGCTTACCGCATTGATGCGTGACGCTCTAAACCCCAACCTGGTCCAGACCCTCGGCGGGGTGCCCGCATTCGTTCACTCCGGCCCCTTCGCCAACATCGCGCACGGTTGCAATTCCCTGTTGGCCACGAAGACTGCTTTGGCATACGGTGATATCGCTCTCACCGAGGCTGGGTTCGGCTCCGACCTAGGCGGTGAGAAGTTCCTCGATGTCAAGGCCCGCTTCGGTGATTTGAACGTGGACGGAGCGGTCCTGGTCACCACTATCCGCTCCATGAAGTACAACGGCGGCGTAGCCAAGGACCAGCTCACAGAGGAAAACGTCGACGCACTGCGGGCTGGGATCGTGAACTTGGAGCGCCACGTGGAAAACATGCGCCAGTTTGGCGTCAAGCCGGTGGTCGCGGTGAACCTTTTCCCGTCTGATACTGATGCGGAGCGTGAGTTCATGAAGAAGTGGGCGCAGGATTTCGGCGTCGCTATTGCAGAGGCGGAGGTCTTCACCAAGGGCGGAGACGGTGCCATTGAATTGGCTCAGACTCTCCTGGACAATCTCGACGGGAACTCGGAGTTCCTGTACGACCCGGCCGAGGGGATTGAGGAGTCAATCAAGACGATCGCGACCAAGATCTACCGCGCAAAAGTCGTGGTCTTCGGCGCCAAGGCTCTCAAGGATTTGAAGTACATCAAGGCCAACGGCTGGGACAACATGCCGGTGGTCATTTCTAAGACGCAATACTCCTTCAGTGATGACCCCACCGCATTGGGCGCTCCGGAGGGCCATACCCTCCACGTGCGGGAGTTGTTGCCTCGCACTGGCTCGGGTTTCATCGTTGTGCTCACCGGCGATGTTATGACCATGCCTGGTTTGCCCAAGCGCCCTGCTGCGGAGCGTATCGACGTCGACGCTGACGGCGTGATGTCCGGCCTTTTCTAGGTCAGCTGTGGATCGTCGCTGCTAGCTGCCCCCGCCGCCCCGGGCCATCCCGGGTATTCCGGCGGGGTGCCGCCGTATTCTGGGCAGTAATCCTGGAAATTGCACCACCCACACAAGTTATTGCGCCTGGGCTGGAAGGTGCCTTTGCGGCCGTCATCCACGATCTTGGACCAGAGATCCTCAAGATTTCGTTCGAACTCCTCCAAATTCTCCCTCGAGGGAGTAATGAAGATTGAATCGATGTTCTTGAGGTACATTAGCCGCAGCTGCGTGGGGATGACGCCCCGAAGGCGCCAGTACACGAGTCCATAAAACGTCATCTGAAAGACCGCGTTGTCCTTGAAACGTGGCAGAGGCTTCTTTCCGGTCTTGTAGTCCACCACGCGCACTTCGCCTGTCGGAGCCACGTCGACGCGGTCAATGAAGCCGCGCACGGGGACGTTGTTGGGCAGGATGGTCTTCACCTCGAGCTCATTGGCGGCCGCATCGAAGCCGGCGGGGTTCTCCATCTCGAAATAGCCCCGGATGAGGGGACGGCATTCCTCGAAGAAGTCGCTACGGCTGGCCACCGGCACGAGTTCGTTGAGCGCGGGATCCTCTTCCGTCATCCGTTCCCACCGCGGCCGCACCATCTTGATCGCAGCCGGGTAGGTGCGCTGCTCCCGAGGTAGCCCGTGGAGTTCCTCCAATACTGCGTGGACCAGTGTGCCCTTGACCTGAGCGATGGTCTTAGGCTCCGGCAACTTATCAATAGCCTTGAGGCGGTAGAGCAACGGGCATTGCTTGTAATCAGTGGCGCGCGAGGGGGACAGGGCCAGGGGAGTCTTGGAAGTCATTGTGAGTTTCAAGCATATCTTGGTTTCAGACATGGCAAGCTATAGACATGTTTGCGAGCAACGATTTCCTCGACTTCATTCAAGCGTCCCCAAGTTCTTACCACGCCGCGGCAGAAGTGGCCCGGCGTCTGGAGGCTAGCGGATTTACCAACGTCGATGAGTCCGCGCACTGGGCCGACGGGCCTGGCGGATATTACTTCATCCGCGGTGGGGCCGTCATGGCGTGGTGGATCCCGGAGGAGGCGTCGCCGGAGTCGGGGTTCCGCATTGTTGGCTCACACACCGATTCTCCGGGGTTTGTGCTCAAGCCCAGCCCCAACAGCTCAGTCGCAGGCTGGCAGCGCGTAGCCGTCGAAGTTTACGGCGGCCCTATCTTGCACTCGTGGTTCGACCGCGAACTGGTCGCGGCAGGCCAGGTCGTCCTGACCGATGGCTCCACCCGTTTGGTCAACACCGGGCCGGTCCTGCGCATCCCTAATTTAGCGATCCACTTAGAGCGCTCCAACGAATTCAAACCGGACAAGCAGCAACACCTCATGCCGGTGTTAACGGTGGGCGAGACGACAATGACGGGGGTTATCGCCGAGCAGCTTGGGGTAAACGAGGCAGACATCGCCGCATTCAACATGATTACTGCGGACGCCCAGCGCGGCGAGGTGTTCGGCGGCGAGGCCGAGTTCATCGCGGCCGGACGCATGGACAATCTCAGCAGCGTCTACGCTAGCCTGCGTGCCTTGGAATCTGCAGTAGCCTCTGGAGACTTAGGCCATGACGTCGCAGTTCTGGCGGCATTTGACCACGAGGAGGTGGGCTCCGCAACGCGCTTTGGCGCGGCCGGACCACTGCTTGAAACGGTCTTGCAGCGCATTGCCTTGTCACTCGGCGCCGGTGAGGAGGAACGTTTCCGCATGTTCGCGCGGTCTTCGTGTGTGTCGGCCGACGCCGCGCATTCGGTTCACCCCAACTACGCCGTCAAGCACGACCCGGATCACCATCCCATCATCGGAGGCGGTCCCGTGACCAAGATAAACGCCAATCAACGCTACGCTTCGCATGCGGGGACCATCGCACTGTGGGAAAACGCGTGTCGGGCGGCGGGCGTGTCAGTCCAACGTTTTGTGGGGCACAACGAGGTTCCTTGTGGCAGCACGATCGGACCTATCACGGCCACCCGTTTAGGAATTGACACTGTCGATGTCGGCGTGCCGATGCTGTCGATGCACTCGGCACGCGAAATGGTGGGGCTCGCGGACCAGGCTGCCTTTGAACAGGCACTATTTAGCTATTTCCTTGCCTAAGCTAGGCTGAAACAGTCTTTGTCTGTGTCCAAGTGCAGTGCGTACTTGGTTGCGGACTTTTGTTGCTGCCACTACAGGAAGGCTCGAGCATTGCCTTATTCCGGACCATTTCAGCTCGGCGATCGCGTCCAGCTCACCGATGCCAAGCGCCGCCACTACACAGTCATTCTCGAAGACGGCGGTCAATTCCACTCCCACAAGGGAATCATTGAGCACAACGACATCGTAGGAATGGACGAGGGCTCCGTTATCCGGTCAAGCCTTGGTTCGGATTTCCTTTTGTTCCGTCACCTCATGGTTGACCATGTTCTCTCGATGCCTCGTGGTGCCGCGGTGATTTATCCGAAGGACTCCGCCCAGATCTTGGTCGAGGGCGACATCTTCATGGGGGCCCGGGTGTTGGAGGCGGGCGCCGGTTCGGGCGCGCTCTCGATGACTCTTCTACGTGCAGTCGGCCCGCAGGGGCACGTGTTTTCCTACGAGATTCGCGACGACCACCTGGAGTACGCAGTGGACAACGTACGCGAGTATTTCGGTCAGCAACCCGAGTGGTGGAGTCCGCGTCTCGGGGACTTGAAGGACGTGACTGTCGACGACCTTGGCGGCCCAGTTGACCGGATCATCCTCGACATGCTGGAGCCCTGGGAATGCCTGGAGCAGGTGCGTGATTTGTTGATCCCGGGCGGTGTCTTCATGACCTATGTCGCCACCGTGCCTCAGCTCATGAAAGTAATGGAAGGGATTCGGGAGTTGCAATGCTTTACGGAGCCCAAGGCGTGGGAGTCCCTCGTCCGCGAGTGGAAGGTGGAGGGCCTGGCTACTCGCCCGGAGCACCGCATGAATGCTCACACAGCGTTCCTCATCTGGACCCGCAGGCTCGCGGACGGTGTCACCCCGCCCCGTCCGCAACGCCGCGCTCGCAAGTAAGGAGGCACTCACGATGCCGAATCCGCTAAGCGCCCAGGAACTCACGCGCCTGGTTGACGAGTTGGAGTCGAGCAATGCGGTGTTGAAGCAAGCCCTCAACAAGGCCCGCGCCCAGCTCGTCGACCAGCATGAGCAACTCAAAGCAATGGCGGATCCGTCCTTGGCTTACGGCATCGTGCTCGGACAGCCTGAGGGCCGTCAAGGCAGAGGACAGGGTGCGTCGCGCCACGTGCGCGAGGTCGATATTTTGTATGGGCAGCGTCAGCTTTTGGTAAAGGTCGCACCCCACATAGAAGGATCTCAGTTGCAGCCGGGAACCCGGGTGCGGCTTGGCGACGGTCTCGTGGTGGTCGAGGTCGCGGACACTGTTGCGGAAGGCTCTCTGGCCACCGTGGAGCGCACGGTAGGATCGGATCGCGCGGTCGTTTCATCCCACACCGGGGAATCACTACTCGTTCGCTTGGTTCCGCGGTTGCGAGGGCAGCTCAAAGAAGGGGACACCGTCGCGCTCATCACCTCCGCCAACCTGGCTATTGAACGGGTCCAGCGCATGGAGTTTGGACAGGTGGTCTTGGAGGAAACTCCGACAGTATCCTATGACGACGTCGGCGGCCTGGAGGCAGAAATCCAGCAGTTGCGTGATGCCGTCGAGCTGCCCTTCGTGCACCGCGACGTTTTTACGCAATTGGATTTGGCCCCACCCAAGGGCGTTCTGTTGTTTGGCCCGCCGGGCTGCGGCAAGACGATGCTTGCCAAGGCTGTCGCACACTCGCTGGCCGACTCCCCAACGCTGTTTCTTAACGTAAAGGGCCCGGAGCTCCTGAGTAAGTTTGTAGGCGAATCCGAACGGCAAATTCGATTGATCTTTGAACGCGCCCGCGCACTTGCCGCTCAAGATCCTTCACGGCCCGTCGTGGTGTTTTTTGACGAGATGGAGGCGGTATTCCGTACCCGTGGCTCGGGTAAATCCTCCGATATTGAGACGACTGTTGTCCCGCAGCTATTGACAGAGCTCGATGGCGTAGAATCCATTCGCAACATCATGGTCATTGGCGCGACAAACCGTCCGGATCTCATTGACCCCGCGCTGATGAGACCCGGGCGTCTCGATATCAAGATCCATATTGGTCGCCCGACACGCGATAGCGCCGCAGACATTTTCCGCCGCCACTTGCACGAGGGCGTCCCTATCGATGGAGATAGGGAGGAAATCATCATGACGGGCCTGGATACGCTGTATACGGAGCCGAACCAGGTTCCTGTGTCGGGCGCCATCATCGCTAACGTAGTGGCTCGGGCAAAGAAGCGCGCGGCGAAAAAGTTTTTAGAAAATGCTTCCGGACATGTTAATGCCGTCGCGCTCGCGGTTTCGGTGGACGATGTAGAACACGCGGTTGCTGAAGAGATTAACGAATATGATGCGTCCACAAATATAGAGTAGATTCTTAATCACGCTAAGTTGGTTCTTGCCAATCGCATTATTTTCTTCACGAGTGGAGGTCTCTTTCAGTTGCCACGCATCATCGGAACCGAAACTGAATACGGGATTGCCACCCCTTCCTGGCCCCAGTTGTCGCCGATTATTACGTCGACCCATGCGGTCGTCGGCTACGCATCGACACTCGCTGCCACACCAGTGGTGCGGCCGCGGTGGGACTATGGCGCCGAGTCCCCGCAGCGAGATTTACGTGGAATGGATAATCGCCGCTACCAGCAGTCTCCAGTTGTGGACCCTAATACGGTGGGAGTGGCCAACGTGGTGACCCCGACGGGCGCGCGGTTGTACGTGGACCATGCCCACCCGGAGTACTCTGCGCCTGAAACCACGGACGCGTTTGAGGCGATGATATACGACCAAGCCGGCGACCTCGTGCTGCGCCGAGCGATCGAGGCCGTCGCTGAGCGGACCGCAGCAGGGGAGTCAGTCCTCGAGGGGCAGGAACCCTGCCCACCGCTGAAAATCTACAAAAACAATGTCGATGGCAAGGGCGCCAGTTACGGTAGCCACGAAAACTATCGCTATCTACGCTCAACCGACTTTGACACACTAGCTCAGGCGCTGATCCCGTTTTTTGTGGCGCGCCAAGTTATCATCGGTGCCGGGCGCGTTGGACTGGGTCCGGAGGGTGAAGAGGTAGGTTTCCAGATTTCGCAGCGCGCAGATTACATCGAGACCGAAATCTCTCTGGAAACCACTCTGAACCGCGGCATCATCAACACCCGCGACGAACCCCACGCGGATGCTTCGCAATATGGTCGGCTCCATGTGATCATCGGCGACGCCAACATGTCGCAAACCGCTACATTCATCAAGCTCGGTATGACGGCGTTGGTGCTCGATAGCATCGAGTCCGGAGTCGATTTCAGTGACTTGCGGCTCGTAGATCCGGTCGCTGAGGTCCGTCGAGTAAGTCGCGATGTGTCCTTGACTCACGGGCTCGAGCTTCGCGACGGCCGCGTCCTTACTGCCCTGGAAATTCTCAACGAATACCGACGCCGCGTGGTGGCTTCAACCGCCGGTGAACGCCGGGTTCTGGAAGTTTTTGATGAGGTAGTTGATCTGCTGGCACAGGATCCATTGCTCACCGCTCACCTTTTGGATTGGACCGCCAAGTATAAGCTCATCTCCGCCTATCTGGCCCGCGGACTGGCAATGTCTGACCACCGCATGGCGCTGGTAGACTTGCAGTATTCAGATATTGACCCTGCTAAGTCGCTGTACCACGCCTTAGTGCGCAAGGGCCAGATGCGCGAGCTCGTCGCTCATGAGCAAATTGAGCAGGCGGCGCTGCATCCACCAAAGACCACGCGCGCCTATTTCCGCGGCAAGGTGAGTGGCGAATTCGGCGCACACGTGGTCGCTGCGAACTGGCAACACATGACGCTCAAAACAGATCTTGACAGTGAACGACTCGTTACCGTCGACATCACCAATAACAAGAACTTTAGCCAGGCTTCCGTGGGGCCCCTGATCGACTCGGCGGTCGCTAAGGGGGATATTACCGTGCTCCTCAACGGGCTCCCGGAGGGCACCGTCTCCGATAAACTGGGGTGACTGGATATCATTTGCGATCCGGCGGGCTTGCCGCGGGTCAGTATGTAGCTGGGAGGTCACATGAGTAGCAAACAGGTTCACGCTCAAGGTTCGACTGGGGATTCCGCGGCGGAAACCCCAGTGGAATCCACGACACAGTTTGTGTACGGTACTGCGGCCGATACCGATGCACTGCTCGATGAAATCGATGGCCTCTTGGAAGGCGACGCCGAGGAGTTCGTTAATAATTTCGTTCAAAAGGGCGGACAGTAGTTCCGTGGCACATTCCAAGTCTGACGTCTTTTATCGCCGCATTATGGGCGTGGAGACTGAGTACGGGGCCCAGGCCCGCACACCCACGACGGATCGACCGATCAGTGTGGACGAGCTCGGCAGAGTAATGTTCGATCCGGTGAAGGACGAGTATGGTTCCACAAACGTGTTTCTGCCGAACTCTTCAAGGCTCTACCTTGACGTTGGATCTCATCCCGAGATCGCGACGGCTGAGTGCGACCATCCATTGCAACTGCTCCGCCATGTTCGGGCGGGGGACCGCATTGTCGACGACCTAGCACGGCGCGCGGAGGAGGCACTGAGCGGGCGATTGCACCACCCGATCTCCGTGTTTCAGCTCAAGAACAATGTCGATAGCGCGGGAAACTCCTACGGCAGCCACGAAAATTATCTGATTAGCCGAGAGTTGGTTTTGAAAGAACTTGGCACCAGCCTGTTGCCGTTTCTCATCACCCGGCAGCTCATCTGTGGTGCCGGCAGCATCACGCCGGCTACCTCTACTGATCCTGGACGCTTCCTTTTGTCGCAGCGGGCACATCACGTATGGGAAGGTGTTTCTTCGGCGACAACGCGATCCCGCCCAATCATCAACACTCGCGACGAGCCTCATGCCGATTCATCACGCTACCGGCGGATGCACGTTATCCTCGGCGACTCGAACATGGCGGACAGTTCTTTCCTGCTTCGCATCGTGTCCACGCAGCTCGTGCTCGAAATGCTGGAATCAGGTTTCTATGTCCCCGAATGGGAGCTACACGATCCCATGTCCGATGTGAGGACTATCGCCGGAGACATAAGCGGCAAGACTCCGCTAGAGCTCTCAGCGGGCGGCACGGTGACCGCCCTGGAGATTCAGCGAGCCATAGCGGACAAGGCTGCCGAGTGGCTGCATCATCGTCCTGCCGATGCAGTCGTGCATCGTCTGGTGCAGCTGTGGCGTGAGCTTCTCGACGCCCTGGACGCAGGCGATGTAGACCGCCTGGCCCGCGACGTTGATTGGGCAATCAAACTTCGCTTGCTGCGCTCGTATCAACAACGCCTCGGCGTATCTGCAGAGGACTTCAGCCACCCGAAACTGCGCCATATCGACCTTGCATATCACGATATTAGGGAAGGCCGTGGGCTATTCTCGCTGCTTGAGACAAAAGGCGCAGTAAAAAGGTGGGCCACTGAGGTGGAGATTGCTGGCGCTACAGTGACACCGCCGACAACCACCCGTGCGGTGCTTCGCGGAGCCTTTCTTGAGGCCGCGCGCGATGCCGTGCTACGCGCACGTGAGGCAGGTGTTGAAGCACCAACTACTATCGTGGATTGGACAAGGCTGAAACTTAACAGTTACGGCACCGTTGATGCCCGTACTGTGGAGTTGGCAGATCCTTTTGCTACCACCGATGCGGACGCCGAGGGGCTCATCGCTCTCCTGGGGAATCTTCCAGGTTCGGATGCGGAACCTTCACACGCTGACTGAGGTTTATTCGGAAAGTTGGGGACTTAGTTTTATGAGCGAGAACAAGCTCCGCAGCAGCACGACTGCTGCAGTAATGCGGCTTACTAACCTTTGCTTCGCTCTGCAGGGCGCAGCCATGGGCTTCGGGCGCCCGCATCGTACGGCTGAATGGATTTTTTCCCACGTACCCGGGTATCCGGAGGACGTACTCAACGCTCACAAAATGCTTGGCCGCGACGTGAATACTCTCGTCCGCGCAGGCGTCCCCGTCCGCTTGGACAAGACTAGTGAAGTCTCCTATTACTACATGGAAATGGACGACTACTCCCTGCCACCGGTAGAGTTCACTGCGGAGGAAGCCCAGGTAGTAGGCATGGCCGCAGATATTGGGCGCACGGGCGGCCTCGCCACCTTTGCAGCTACCGGGTGGACCAAGCTTGCAGCTGCGGGTGTACATCGCGAACTGTCCGAGGCACCTATTTATAGTTCCACCAATGACATCAATCGAGTGAGTCCCAAAGTACTTCAGGACCTCCTCACGGCCATCCGCAATCGTTTGAGAATTCGCTTCGACTACCAAAAGTCCGCGGTGGCGCCAATTCAGCAACGCTTCATGGACCCGTGGGGCCTTGTCCCCATCGCCGGACGTGTGTACCTCATCGGCTGGGACGTAGAAAAGGACGCCGAACGCGTTTTTCGCCTCACTCGCATCTCCGCCGTATCGGGGCGGAAGGAAGTACCCACCCACCTCGATTATGAGGGTGACTTGCAGGAGAAGGTGGAACGATTCCTTGAAGGGGCCGAGCGCACTGACGCCGTGGTGTCCATTCCGCCTGGGATCGCCGAAGAACTCGCGGACGTCGGCACGCGTGACGGTGAGGTGGTTCGTTTCGTTGATGTCGACAAAGATTGGTTGGTGCGCACTGCAGCCGGATACGCTTCCGAGGTTGAAGTGTTCGAACCGCGGGGCGTGCGTGACGACGTCATTGCGCTTCTCGACGCACCGATGAACCTCGGCATCGCTGAAGAAGGGGAGGAATAGAAGATGGCGGATGCCCCAGAAAAGCTCCAAGCGCTGGTTCGTTCCCTCAACCTCGTGCCATACTTCCGAGCACATCCAGATAAGACCACGATGGAGGCAGCAGCTGACCTCGGCATGACCCCAGCTGAAGTCCGTGAGGGATTGGAAAGCCTGTTTTGCACCGGAGTAGGCCAACACACGGAAGAGATGCTCGATGGTGATGCCTCGGATTGGCGGCGTGTCATCATCACCGAAGACCAGGGATTAAATAAACCGCTGAAGCTGACTCCCACGGAGGCGGGGTCATTGCTGCTCATGTTGGAATCTCTCGAAGCCATGCCGGGCCTCACGGATGCCAGTGCAGTAACCTCCGCGGCCTCGAAGATTCGGGCAATTATGGACAAGAAAACTGCGGCAATTTACGACACCCTTGCCGTGCCGGACCCCGAGGAGTCCTCAGCGGGCGCAGTGATGCGCGAGGCTCTTACCGGCAAACATAAACTGCGTTTCGATTATTGGTCGCAAACGAGCAACACCACCTCCACACGCGTGGTATCTCCGGCCCGCATCTTCATCCGCGATTCCGAGGTGTACCTCGTCGCTTGGGATGACAGCGCTGGTCAGAACGGCGGCCACCGGACCTTCCGCCAAGATCGCATGTCGCGTGCCGAGGTGCTTCGGGACGTCGAACACCAGGCCACGCCCCATGAGGAGTTGTTAAACTTTTCCCCGGATGACCCTTTCGGGCTAATGGGCGCCACACGCGCGCAACTAGCAGTTCACAAAGAATTCACGTGGCTTGCTGAGGAATACCAGATGGAACTCGGCGAAGAGCTAGATAATGTCCATCTAGCTGCGTCAATGCCGTTTGGTTCCGTTGAATGGTTGGCGCGACTGGCACTGGCTTATGGCGATGTGATGACCGTTCTCGGGCCTCCGGAGGCGGTAGCTGCCATTGCGGAGAAGAGAGTCGACGCACAGCGGCGCTATACTGAACAAACGAGCAATTACCGTTAGCACGCGAGCGCGTGCTGCGGTGTCAACTGTCAATCGAAAGAGGAACTCATGAGTGTTGGGCCTTGGGAAATTCTGGCAATCCTTCTCGTCGTGCTGCTGTTGTTCGGCGCGCGGAAGCTGCCGGAGCTGGCCCGTTCCGTTGGCCGTTCCGCACGGATCTTCAAGTCCGAGGTCAACGAAATGAAGGAAGAAAACAATTCACAGCAGCCGCAGCAGGGGCAGCTGCCGCAGCGCGATCCTGCTAACGACGACTTCTGGAATGACCCGGCCAATCAGCCGACCCAGTACCAGCAGCCGCAGCAGGGCTACGGAAACCCGCAGCAGCCTGGCCAGTAATTAGTCGTGTCGCAACCACAGCAAGGAGCGGCGCAGCGGACTAAGCGTAAGCGGTCTAAGCGGAAGGCCAATCCGACGGGGGAGATGACCCTAGTCGAGCACTTAAAAGAGCTGCGTCGCCGCATCATCATCTCACTCAGCGCATTAGTAGTAGCCACCGTCTTGGGGTTCATCTGGTACCAGCATGCTCCTTTGGGGACGATTCCGCTGGGCGAGCTGTTGCGCGGCCCGTACTGTAACTTGCCATCGGAGATGCGCATTTCCACCGGCGATGGACAGTGTCGCCTGCTGGCGACCAGCCCGTTCGAAATGCTCATGCTGCGCATGAAGATCGGTGGCCTGGCGGGCCTCGTGCTGGCTTCCCCGATCTGGCTGTACCAGCTGTGGGCGTTTATCACCCCGGGGTTGTTGCGCAAAGAACGTCGCTGGACGTTTGCTTTTGTCACCGTTGCGGTAACTCTTTTCGTGCTCGGCGCCGTGTTGGCATACGTGGTGCTGTCTGTGGGCCTTGAGTTCCTCATGGGCATCGGCGAGGAGTTCCAAGCCTCGGCTCTGACCGGCGAGCGCTATTTCTCCTTCGTCTTGAACCTCATCCTGATCTTCGGCATTAGCTTTGAGGTCCCGCTCCTCATCGTGATGCTCAACATTATCGGCCTGTTGGAATACGCCCAGATTAAGGACAAACGCCACATCATCATTGTGGGCCTGTTTGTGTTCGCGGCGTTCATGACTCCCGGCCAAGATCCGTTCTCCATGGTGGCGCTCGCGCTTTCCATGTCGCTATTGGTCGAGTTGTCGCTGCAGTTCTGCCGAGTCAACGACAAACGCCTCAAGCGCGAGCATCCCGAGTGGGCGGACCTCAGCGATCTTGACGATGATGAAGCTTCCGGGCCTATCGCTCACGTCACCCCGGTGTCGCGCCCTGCTCCAATAGCAGATTCGACGCCCCACGCGGATACGCGGCGGAAGCACGGGACGTCGGAAAGCCAGAACCGCGACCCGTTCGGTGACGTCCTGTAGCTTGGAAGGCATGACTCTGACGCACCTGGAAGATTTCCGCGCCGGCTTAGGTTTCCCGCTAGACGATTTCCAGATCGCCGGCTGCACAGCGGTGGAGGAGGGCCACGGCGTGCTTGTGTGCGCGCCCACGGGTGCGGGCAAGACGATCGTCGGAGAATTCGCGGTGTCTCTGGCGCTCTCTCAGGGCACGAAGTGCTTTTACACCACCCCTATTAAGGCCCTGAGCAATCAGAAGTACCACGACCTCGTCGCCGCGCACGGTGACGACGCAGTGGGACTGCTCACTGGTGATGTCTCCGTAAACGCTGACGCGGACATCGTGGTGATGACCACCGAGGTGCTCCGCAACATGATCTACGAGGAATCCTCCCGCTTAGACCGCCTGACGCACGTGGTAATGGACGAAATCCACTTCCTCGCGGACCAATCTCGCGGTGCGGTGTGGGAGGAAGTGATTCTCAATATCGCGGACCACGTCAACATCATCGGCCTTTCAGCAACCGTCTCCAATTCCGAGGAGTTTGGTAACTGGCTCACCGCCGTCCGCGGAGACACGAAAGTCATTGTCTCCGAACATCGCCCGGTCCCGCTGGACCAATGGATGTTGTTGGGGAAGAAGATTTATCCTTTGTTCGAGCCTGATTCGGGCGGCGCCGTTAACGCCGAACTGGCCCGCCGCATCGAGCGCTTAGAGTCCGACAGCGGGGGAGAGCAGGCCTACGAGAGCGCTAAGCGATATAAGGCGGGCGGCTTCCGTAGCCGCGCGCGAGAAAAGGGGGGACGCGGGGACCAGGATCGGTCCCACCGCCGCAGCGGGGCACCACGTAGCCAAGACCGCTACCGCCCCCTCGGCCGCCCGGAGGTCCTGCGCGTGCTCCAAAGCCAGGACATGCTGCCTGCTATTACTTTCATTTTCTCGCGTGCGGGCTGCGACGGAGCTTTGTACCAGTGTTTGCGTTCTCGTATGGTTCTGACGTCTCAAGAGGAATCTGAACTCATCAAGCAGATCATCGACGACGGCGTCGCCGGGATCCCCGAAGAAGACCTCGAGGTACTGAACTTCAAGCAGTGGCGCGAGGCACTCTCGCGGGGCTTCGCGGCACACCATGCAGGCATGCTGCCAGCATTTCGCCACATCGTCGAAGAACTTTTTGTCAAGGGTCTGGTTCGCGCAGTTTTTGCCACCGAGACCCTAGCGTTGGGCATCAACATGCCAGCGCGCACCGTCGTGCTGGAGAAGCTCGTCAAATTCAATGGCGAGGCCCACGTGGATTTGACGCCGGGGCAATACACCCAGTTAACCGGCCGCGCCGGTCGCCGAGGCATCGACACCATCGGCAATGCGGTGGTCCTGTGGGCACCGGCCATGAACCCCGCTGAGGTTGCGGGCCTCGCGTCCACCCGTACTTATCCACTTATTTCCACCTTCACGCCGGGATATAATATGGCCATTAACCTGCTGGGTATGCTGGGCTTCCAGCAGTCACTGCGGCTGTTGGAAAAATCCTTTGCGCAGTACCAAGCTGATGGCTCGGTGGTGGAAGAGACCCGGGAAATCGAGCGCGCGGAAGATCGCGTGGCGGCGCTGCGCGAACAGCTGGCTGACGCGATCGCGTCATTGGCGCCGCCTGCTATGGATGACGCCGAGCCCGTCGACTTACTGATGGATTACGTGGCACTCCGAGCGCGGCTCACGGACGAGGAACGGTCCGCCGAGAGAGCGAAGACAACGGAGCGAGCCAAAGAAGTTGTGGCCGTGTTGTCCAAGCTCCAGCTCGGCGACGTCATCGCGCTGCCGGGGCGCAAACGCCCGCAGCTCGCGGTCGTGGTAACTCCGGCGAATCAAGCACAAGACCCGCGCCCCTGGATCACCACGGAGGATGGCTGGTCTGGACGCATTGATGCCGCGGGCATCGCCATGCCACCTATCGTCACCGGGCACATGCGGATTCCGCGCGCAGTGGCGAAGATGCCACGGAAGCACGTCAAATACGTTAAAGACCAGTTCTCGCGTAATCACTACCCACGGCCAAAGCGCCTCAAGTCTGCGCCACGCGCGCGAACGACGGCACGGGTAGGGGAGCTCCGCGACGCCCTTCGGCAGCACCCAGTCCACCGCTGGCCAGCCACCGACAGGGAACAGTTGTCTAGGTTGGCGCAGAAACTCCATCGGCGCGAGGAAGATCTCAACAAGCTCGAAACGAAGGTCGCCAACGTTTCCGACACCTTGGGCCGAACCTTCGAGCGCATCGTGGCACTGCTCGAGGAGATGGACTACGTGGAATTCGTTGGAGAGGGTGATAATCGACGCCCCATCGTGACTGAGGAGGGCGAGCGCTTGGCGAAGATTCATAACGAATCCGACCTCTTGGTGGCCCAATGCCTCAAACGCGGGATCTGGAACGAACTCGACCCCGCGGAGCTCGCCGGCGTGGTGTCTTTGTGCACGTTTGAAAACCGCAAGACCACCGGCGGGAGCCCGGATGCGGCGACTGACCGGATGGCTGACGCGATGAATAGCACGTGGCGTATTTACACTGAGCTTGTCGCAGATGAGAAGCGACACAAGCTGCCACTGACGAGGGAGCCGGAGGCCGGTTTCGCTCTCGCCGTTCATCAGTGGGCCGCCGGCGCGCCGTTGGGCTACTGTATGAAGGCCGCCGCCGATTGTGGCGCGGAGCTCACTCCCGGCGACTTCGTGCGCTGGTGCCGCCAGGTCGTTGACCTGCTTCAGCAGGTGGCCAAAACGGGATACGAGGACGAAATCCGGGCCAACGCACGGCGCGCCATCGACGCGATCCAACGCGGGGTCGTCGCCATCGGCTCCTAGGACGCTTTGTTGCCGAATTGAGTTTCGAGCAGGACGCAGGCCTGCCGGATGCTCTCGTGGTACGGCGCAACAAGGCTCACCGTCGCGACATGAATATTGTGGCCAAAAGGCTCCGCGATAAGGGCCTGCGTTCCAACAATAGTTCCGCCCACCATGACCGGACCGCCGGAATCCCCGTACACTGCCGCGTTCCGGTTAAAGACAAGCCCGGCCTCCCGAATGCGCGTCGTGAAGTCACGGGTGAAGGCAAACGGTAGGGACGTGACGAAGTACCCTTCGCGCACCTGTGCGGAGCGTGCCTTCCCGCCGAATCCGAAGGTCCGAGTGTGCTCTCCCACTGGCGGAGCATTGTGGGCCAAACCTGCGACCACCATAGGGGAGGTTTCCCTTGCCAGATACACTACAGCGATGTCGGTGCCGTTGATGGCGCGCGCGGCGACCGCCGGAATGTGTGCTCCACGAACGCTGACCGTAAATCGCGATGCTTCGATCTCTTGGAAGTAGTGCGCGCAGGTCAGGACAAACCGCGTCGCTACTCCCTTCCCGGGCTGAAGGTCAGGAGCGATCAATGCGCCAGAACAGTATGCGCGAGGTCCGCGCAGAGCCACGGGAGTGACGACATGTGGAATCACGGGGGAGGCAGAAACGTTCATTCTGCTTAATTTACGCTACCTAGAGCAGGTCTGAATTGGCGTCGAAGATGAATCCCCGCGGAGCCAGAACGCGAAGGATAACGTCCGCATCAGCTTCCGGGAGATCGTGGATAAGGACGTCCCCGTGCGGGGTGACAGATGTTGGCAGCCCCACGACCCCCAAAAGTTCGGCGTGCTCCGCAGCCAGGATTCCGCGATGCACCCCTGCGCCAAGCGTGACCGTTCCCGGGCTATGGTGCTCCGCTATCCAGCCAATCGGGCGATCAGCTCCGATGGTAGTGGTCAGCGCTCGACCTGCGGGTTGCAGGGACCTGGCTGCCTCGACGGCGAGGTCGAGAGCGCTTTCGTCGTCGACGGCGGTGCCCGTCTCACGGTCGTCGACAAGCACCCTGGCTGTGGGTTGGGGACCGGAACAGTCCAGCACCACCGCGACGTCTACAGCGTCAGTGTCCATGCCCCGGGAGAACTCCGGGTTTGCAGGGAGTACGCCGAAAACGACGTCAGGAGCGACCAGGCCCTGCCCCGTAGACTCCAGACGGAGGGAAAGGCGGTGTGCCAACGATCGCGCAGGCTCGAAAAGCGGCGCCGCCAAAACCAGATGCTCACGAATAAGTTCCGTTTGACGGAACGTTGCTTCCACATCCTCCTCGCTGCCGGAAGCAATGCCGTGAATTTCCAGGCAGCTATGTCCAACGAGGTGTACGTCTCCATCGCCATACCGGCGGGCTACCTCCGACACGATGGACCAATCCTCGGGAGCCATGACACCGCCAGGGGCGTGGACGCACACGGAAATCTTGTCCGCTTCCTGAGCCGGAGACGACAGGCTGGTCACGGAGGAGCCCTCACCCGGCTGACGAATAAAAACAGGAGCCATAAACACCAAGTATAGAAACGGGGTTGCCCCGCAACCAAACCCCTCGTTAGGTAGCATGGGTTGCCATGCCAGCAGTACTGTTCTTCCTCTACCTCATTTGTGAGGCCCTCGCCTTCTGGCTCGTCTCCGCATGGATAGGGACTGGGTGGGCGCTCGTCGCGTTTTTCGCCACCATGTTTATGGGCATGGTGTGGGCCGGCTTTGAGATTCGCAGACTCATGTCCTCTCAGGTGGTCCGCGGCCCTTCCGGCCATCTCCAGGTGGCTCCGAACCATCCGGGCCGGACCGCTTCTAACCTTGGCCTCACTGTCGCCGGCGGCGCGTTAGTGTCGGCACCCGGTTTCGTCAGCTTCGTCCTGGGAGCATTGCTTATTTTCCCGCCAACCCGCGCGCTGATCCGTCGCGGCCTCGCACGTGGGATGTTTCGCTCTCTCGAGAACATGGGCGTGCGCCTCTACGAGGCCTCGCCAATGTCCCAGCACCACGACTTCTATGGCAGCTTCGCGGACGGCGAAGAACAAGCCCGTTCTCGCTCCGGAAACCCAGGGTGGCACCCTTCCCAAGCGCCCGTCCCACAGCCGGGCGAGCAGTCTAACGGCCGCCGGTTTGTTAAGGGTAACGGCGGGGTTGATGATGACCTCGTTATCGAGGAGGAAGAAATCCGAAAGTGGTCAGAAAACGCCCGGCCCGAAGATTTCGGCGATGATGGAAAGCGTGACAACAACTAGCACAGGGGACTTTTCATGAAAGAAGCTTTGCTGCGCATCCTCCTCGGTGCAGTTTCAGGCGCGGGCGTTTACGCATCCTTCCAGCCGCTCGGCCTGTGGTGGGCAGGGATTATCGGCATCGTCGGTCTCTATGTCGCGTTAAGTCCTTGGGCGCCCACTGAAGCGGATAGCCCCGCACCACGACGCCCGATCCCCATCGGTGTCGGCATGGCTGTGGCATGGATGCACACCATGACCGCCTACTTGCTGTTATTGCCATGGATCGGCGAGCTCGTCGGAACCTTCCCTTACGTGGCGTTGGCATTCACGCTGTCCTTGTGGTCCCTGCTATTGGGCTGGTGGGGCAGCCGCGTCGCCGTCTGGCGCTATGGTTTCGCCCTTTTTCCCTTCCTCTTCCTGCTTATCGAGTTTGCGCGATCAATGTGGCCGTTCGGCGGCTTCGCCTGGGTTCGTGTGGCCTGGGGACAGGTAGGGGGGCCTTTCGAAACCCTGGCGCGGCTCGGCGGCCCGGCGCTGGTGAGCTTCGCCGTCGTCTGTATAGCGTGCGGCTTCGTGGGGCTGTTCCACTCGCGCCGTCATGTGAAGTCTAACGTCGCAGCGATGGCAATGATCTCTGTACCCGCCGTGCTGTGCACCAGTGTGACTGGGCAGGAGGGACACGAACCAGCGTTTCAAGACACGGTGAAAGTCGCTGCGATCCAAGGCAACGTGCCGCGCTTGGGCCTGGACTTCAACGCCCAGCGTCGCGCTGTATTGTCCAACCACGTTAAACAAACCCACGCGGTCGTTACCCACAACCCCGACCTTGACCTGGTTATTTGGCCGGAGAATTCCTCTGACGTGAATCCCTTGACAGATTCCGCGGCGCGCGGACTCATCGACGGCGCGGTAACCGCGGCTGGGGTGCCCATCGTCGTTGGCACGATTACTAAAGATTCAGTGGGTGATCGCAATACCATGCAAGTTTTTGCCCCCGGCGGGGAAGTGGGGGAGCACCACCACAAGAAATTCCTTCAGCCTTTTGGCGAAACTATGCCGTTCCGAGATGTGCTGCGCCACGTTTCTGAGTATGTAGATCTTGCTGGTGACTTCAAACCAGGGACGGGCAACGGAGTGGTCCACGCGAACGGCATCGCGCTGGGCATCGCTACGTGCTACGAGGTGCAATACGACGCCGCCTACCGTGAAGCGGTTAAGGCCGGAGCACAGCTACTGGCCACGCCAACTAACAACGCCACCTTTGGCTTTTCTGACATGACCTACCAGCAGTTGGCGATGAGCCGGATGCGCGCGGTTGAGACCGACCGCGCCGTCGTCGTACCGGCTACCTCGGGGGTCTCCGCCATCATCGCCCCAGACGGGACTGTGGCACAGCGCACGGAAGTCTTTACGGCCGCAAGTCTCGTGGAGGACCTGCCGCTGCGGGACGGCCTTACCCCAGCGGTGCGATGGGGAACCTGGTTGGAATGGCTCCTCGCTGGCATCGGCGTTGGGGTGGCGTTGTGCGCCATGTTCCCGTCGCTGCGGCGTCGCTGTGCTTGGCGACGCCCCGTAGACAGCACTGCGGCGCAGCACAGCTCAGCACCCCTGACCGCCGCCGCGTCCGAGTAGGTGCAGAGAGTACAATGAATAGAGCTCAACAACTAAGGAGATATTAAATATGACGTCCACGCCGACCGCGTACGCCCCTTCGTCGAAGACATTGGTCATCATCCCGACATATAACGAGATCGAGAACCTGCCACTCATCACCAAGCGCGTGCGTGAGGCTATCCCGGCCGTAGACATTCTGGTCGTGGACGACAACTCCCCGGACGGCACTGGCGACGCCGCCGACAAGATGGCCGCAGAGGATTCCCAGATTTCGGTATTGCACCGCGAGGGCAAGGGGGGCTTGTGCGGTGCATACATGGCCGGTTTCGCGTGGGGCTTGGATAAGGGCTACGAGGTCCTCTGCGAAATGGATGCTGACGGCTCGCACGCTCCGGAGCAGTTGCACCGGCTGCTAGAAGAAGTGGACAAGGGCGGTGACCTCGTCATCGGATCCCGCTACATTCCGGGGGGCGAAGTGGTCAACTGGCCAGCGCAACGTGAATACCTGTCCCGCATGGGCAACCTGTACATTTCCCTCGCGCTGGGCACGGATATCAAGGACATGACCGCGGGCTACCGCGCGTTCCGCCGTGAAGTGCTCGAAGTCATGGATCTGGATGAGCTTTCGAACGCCGGCTACATCTTCCAGGTTGATTTAGCTTTCCGCGTTGACCAAGCGGGCTTCGACGTCCGGGAGGTCCCCATCACCTTCACCGAGCGCGAGCTCGGCGAGTCGAAGCTGGACGGCAGCTTTGTGAAGGATTCTCTGTTCGAAGTCACTAAGTGGGGCATCGCTCACCGCGCTGAACAGGCCCAAGAGCTCGGCGGCGTGATGGTAGGCATGGCAACGCGCGCCTTCCAGGAAACCAAAGAGGAATGGGCTAAAAAGCGCCGTTAAAGCCACGTCGGGAACCAATTGAGAACTTTGAGAAATTAGGTTCCCTGCACCATAACATAGCCAAAGGCCGGTCCGAGTAAAACCCCGGACCGGCCTTTGTGGTGCGTACACCGCAGCTTAATTAGTTGCTGTTGGCTTCCTGCTGCTCCTTAAGCAGGCGGGCGGCGGTGCGACGGCGCTTACGCAACGCGTCGATACGCTCCTCGAGCAGCTCATCCAATTCCTCGATGCTGCGACGCTCGCGCAGCATGTCCCAATGGGTACGCGGCGGCTTCTGCGGCTTGGACTCCACGCCTTCGCCTTCCATGAGCGTTCCCCACTGACCGTTCTTACACAGCCATTCCTCCGGGATTTCCGCGTCATCAGCGAAGGGGACCTCAAAAATCTCTCCGTCGGCGGTCTTGTACTTGACCATCTGGCGGGGAGCCAAGTCGTGGTCACGGTCAGTTTCGTAACTGACTGCTCCCATTCGGCTGCCTCGTAGCACGCGGTCTGCCATAGTAGACATCATCCTTTGGTTGGTTCATACGTTGTGTGTATTGCAGAGCAATCAGTATAACGTACGAGCAATCCCCCTTGTTCCCAGACCACCATCTTTCACTGCTCGCTTTTCGACGGCACTAACAGGCGCCCCAACAACGTAACCGCTGCGCGTCCCCTGAAGCGCGGTTTGACCCATGGACTAAGCTTTGAATGCGTGACGTCTCCAACTCCTTCTTCGCCGCGTTCTCAGTCCGTGGGCTCCTCGGGCCGGAACACTACTAGCCATTGCGAGTGGTGCGGCGTGGAAATCACGGTCAACAGGGGAAGGGGGCGCCGCAGGAAGTTCTGTTCACCCTCCTGCAAGCAACGGGCATACGAACAGCGACACAATGTCATGGGCACCGGCATTCCCGCCGACGCCGTCATTATGACGAAGGACAAAGTCACCCAGCTTCACGACGGCCTATTCGAGCTGCGCTGCGCCGCCGAGGACGTCGCCACAGCGTCCGCAGAAGGTGCGAACGCGAATGACCTGAAGGAGCTTTGCGCGGAATTGGTTGCACTGGCTCGCGATCTAGAGAAAATAAGGTAGATACCAATGCTGAAGAAGCTTTTTTACAACCGCAAGCTGATGATCACCGTGTTCGTGGTCCTCATCATTGCCAGTTCACTAGTCGCGTTGGGCCCAATGCTGTACTCCGCATACATGGGCCGTGGCGTAGCTACCAAGCCAGTGTCTGGCCAGGGGGCCGAAGCGGCGTCGACAGAACTGGCAGGGCAGTGGCAGGTCACCACGGGCAATGCCCGCAACTTTACGTCTGCCGGCTTTACCATCGACGAGGTTCTCCCGTCCGAGCGACGTTCAACGTCTGGCTCGACGAAGTCCGTCACGGGTGAGGCCACCGTAGAAGGAACCGAACTAAAAGATGCCCAGGTGGCAGTGGATATCACCACTCTCACCACGGATAATGATGTTCGTGACAATAATATGAAGACAAAGCTTTTTGAGGTGGAGAGACACCCGGAGGCGACGTTCTCACTGACTAAGCCTGCGGATGTTTCAACGGTGCCCGACAGCGGCACGAAGGCGACGATTACGGTCACGGGCGATCTCACGATCAAGGGCAAGACTAATGAAGTGACAGCGACCTTGGACGCGCTACGGGACGGAGACAAATTCATCGTTGGCGGAAACATCCCAGTCAACCGTCTAGATTATGACATTAAGTCGCCGGAGTTCATCGCTGCCAAGATCGCCGACGAAGGAACCATCGATCTACGCCTGACGTTTGAGAAGAAGTAGTCACGACGACGCACAAGGAGACTCGCCAATGCTGCAACAGCAACAGATTCCATTCCTGTGGCTCCGACTCTTAGCGATCATTGTCTTCTGCATCGCCATGTGGATCGTGGAGCCGCGCTGGATGGCGGGCCTGGGCGCGGTATTCGGTGTCATCACCGCCATTCAGCTTGTGACTGCATACCGTCAACGCCGGGATTAATCACGCCATTAACGTCACACTGACTTTAATAGCGCAGTCACGAGATGGCCTGCAACCATGGGCGCATGGCCTCCCACCTTCACAATTGTCCGATAATGTACATTATGTCAATTTAGATGGACGGGCTTCTACCCCACGCCACTGTGCAAAGACACGGTATCCAGCTTGCTATCGGCGCCCGCCGCGATTGCGATGCGTCGCGGTGAAATGCACGTAGTCCACCAGCCCCGCGGCCAGCAAGGCTTCACGGATAGCGAACTGGAATACCCACAGGCGTCGGAACACCGGATCGAAACCGGCTGCGGCAGCCTCCCGGAGCCTGCCCTCAAAGATCTCACGCTGCAGGCGCAGTGACGCCTGCGCGTGTGCGCCCAGATGCGCCTGGGCGATAATCCTCAGCCCGCTCGAGCGGTCGCAGACCTTGTGTACGTCCGTTGCCTCATCAAGGTGCAGCCCCGGCCAGACGTAGGCCCGCAACGCGGACAGGCTCGCGTCGGCAAGCTGCTTGCCCGTCGCGCCACCGGTCGCGGCCACCAGCCCAGACAGCACTGCACGCCCGCCGGGCATGAGGAGCCGGTCCAGTGCTGCAAAATAGTCGCGCCGCTGCCGTGGGCCCAACGTAGTGAGGAAATCGACGCTGACAATCGCCTCGTACCGCCCGCGCCAGTCCTTCGCATGCGGAATGGCCTCCGGGATATCTTGCACGTGAATCCCATCGTCCACCCCGGCGAGGACAAAGTACTCCCGCAATGCCTCTAATTGTGCGGTGTCCGCGCCGAGCACATCGATGATTCCACGGCGGCCCACGGCGTTGACGGCGGCACGCGCGCCAGAACCGGGATAGACAAGCACGTGGGTGCCGGCACCCACGTGTGCGGAGTCTAGCATCCAGTCCGCGTTGCGGCCCTGCGCATCCGGAAGGTCTTCCCGTTCGGTCACCGAGGGTTCGCTCACATAGGTTATGTCAACAAAGTGCTCCTTCGGCTCGCGCCCCCGGCCGGCGCCCGGGGCGAAACTGGAAACGGATTCCCGCACGGTCGTCGGCACGCCGGTGGCAAAAATCCCAGGCCCCGGGCTTATTCCGTCGCCGGAAAATAACGCCACCAGCTCAGGTGGCACTTCCCCGCCTTCATGCGGTTCCGCCGGGACCTTGGCGGATACCGGACTATAGCCGTGGCGCAGCAGCTTAGTCAGCACCTCCACCAGTTTGTCGGAAGACGGCGTTAACCACTCACCCGCCATGTACGCCTCCGCCATGCCGAGCCACCCCGAATCGGCAATGCGAGCAAACAGCGCGTCGTGCTCGACCAAGATATCCGGTCCGGACGCGGCCGTAATGTCTAGTTCCACCCCGGCGTCCTCGCAGGCCTTGGCAAACGCCTTCTCCGCGCGTTGCGCTTTGACGCTGACCCGAATGCCGCGCGGCACCTTCGCCACCCGCGGCCACGCAGCGGCATCGATGCTAGCCAAGTGTTCCATGAGTGGACATCGTAGCGCGCACGGAGTTGTCTCCCCTGCTGCCATGCCGAATTACGACCACACGACTCAGAAACTCGCAGGAACTACTACACTGGTTGCAGTATTTGGATTAACCGAATTTTTCTTAAGCAACCTAAGGAGCTCATTTCACAATGACCGCTACTCCGTACCGTCCGCAGGGCAATCGCCACCACGTCGTTGTTATCGGCGCCGGCCTGGGCGGCATCAAGGCAGTTCAGAAGCTGAAGAACGAAAACGTCGACGTCACCCTCATTGACCGCACCAACCACCACCTCTTCCAGCCACTGCTGTACCAGGTAGCTACCGGTATTCTGTCGACGGGTGAGGTCGCACCGTCCACTCGCCAGATCCTGCGCGGCCAGGACAACGCTTCCTTCTTCCAGGGCGACGTCACCGACATCAACTTGGAATCCCGGACCGTGTCTGCGGAGTTCGAAGGCGCGACCCGCGTCTTCGAGTACGATTCCCTCGTGGTTGCTGCGGGCGCCGGCCAGTCCTACTTCGGCAACGATCACTTTGCCAAGTTCGCACCGGGTATGAAGACGCTTGACGACGCCCTGGAGCTGCGTTCCCGCTTCCTTGGCGCCTTCGAGAAGGCCGCGATGACCGATGACGCCGAAGAGCGCAAACGTCTGCTCACCTTCGTTATTGTCGGAGCCGGCCCCACCGGTGTCGAGCTGGCCGGACAGGTTGCGGAGCTGGCAAAGCGCACCCTGGACAACGAGTTCACCACTATCAACCCAGCCGAGGCCACCATCTACCTGCTCGACGGCGCACCACAGGTACTGCCGCCGTTCGGCAAGCGCCTGGGCAAAAAGGCGCAGCGCGTTCTTGAAAAGGCCGGCGTCGACGTCCGTCTCAACGCCATGGTGACTAATGTTGATGAGGACGCCGTGACCTACAAGGACATGAAGACCGAGGAGGAGACCACCCTGGTTGCCGAGACCAAGATTTGGTCCGCAGGTGTGTCCGCTTCCCCGCTGGGCAAGATGGTCGCCGACCAGGCCGGCGTTGAAGTGGACCGCGCAGGTCGCGTCTCCGTCAACGCTGACCTGACCGTGGGCGAGTACACCAACGTCTACGTCATCGGCGACATGATCAACCTCAACAAGCTTCCGGGCGTGGCCCAGGTGGCAATGCAGGGCGGCACCCACGTGGGCAAGCTCATCGCTGCCAAGCTCGACGAGGAGTCCACCGCTAACGAGCGTGAGCCTTTCGATTACTTCGATAAGGGCTCCATGGCCATCGTCTCCCGCTTCAACGCTGTGGTGAAGATGGGTAAGAAGGTCGAGCTCTCTGGGTTTATCGGTTGGGCTGCATGGCTGTTCATCCACGTCCTGTACCTGGTGACCAACCGCAACCGCTTCATCACCTTGCTGAACTGGGGCCTGAACGTAGTGTCCGCAGACCGCGGCAACCTGGCGTTTACCCGTAACCAGCGCCACGCCCGCAACGCGATCGAGGACTAGGCTCCACGATGACGACCGCGCAGCCGCATACCACGCTGGGATCCATTCCGCGAGTGCTCAGCATCGCCGGAACGGATCCGACAGGCGGCGCGGGCGTCCAAGCCGACCTCAAGGCCATCCTGGCCGCCGACGGATTCGGTATGTCCGTGATCACTGCGCTGGTCGCGCAAAACACCCACGGCGTGCGGGAGATCCACACTCCTCCCCTAGAGTTTCTCGACGCCCAATTTCGTGCCGTCGCGGACGACGTAACGGTGGACGCTATCAAGATAGGCATGCTTGGCGACGCCCCTATCACCGACGCGGTCACCGCGTGGCTGCCACGGCTAGGCGCGCAGCATGTAGTGCTCGACCCAGTCATGGTGGCCACGAGCGGTCACCGCCTACTCACGGCTGATGCCGAAAACAAGGTCCGGGAGCTCGCGCGACTCGCGGACGTCATCACCCCCAACCTGCCGGAGCTCGCAGTACTCACCAATACTCCAGTGGCGGACACGTTGGAACAAGCTACCGAAACCGCAAAGCACTTTGTTGACGAGTACGGCACGGCCGTCGTCGTCAAGGGTGGACACCTGACTAGCCGCGACCACGCGGACAACGTCGCAGTCACCGCCACCCGCACCCACCGCGTCTCCACCCCACGCATCGACACGAAGAATACCCACGGGACGGGGTGTTCCCTATCGTCCGCACTTGCCACCCGCCTCGGCCACGGTGACAGCCTGCCAGAAGCGCTAGAGTGGTCCACCTCGTGGCTGCGCGAGGCCATCGCCGCGGCAGACGCGCTCAACATAGGCACGGGGCGAGGCCCCGTTGACCATGGGGCACGAGCGCGGCGCCTACTCCGGCTTAGCCAGGACGGCCACCAGGAATCCTGAGTCTTCCGCGAAGGGTTGGATATCCCACGCGGACGACAGGAACTGCTGGTCGAAGCCCACCTTCGCGGCGAGCTTAAGGAAGTCCGTAAAAGCCCAGCCGCGGCCCGCACCATAACCGACCACAAAGCGGCCGCCTGGGCGCAGGGATTCGAAGATGTGGCGCAGCGCCGGTTCCCGGCCCGCGGGATCCAAGAACCCCATCACGTTGCCCGCGGACACCGCGATATCAAAACCGCCGTGCGGAATGGGATCCGTGCTCAAATCACCGACCACCCAGGTGCTTTCCGGGAAATCGTGTTGGGCGTGCTCAATAAGGATGGGATCGATGTCAACGCCTACGACCTCGTGGCCGCGCGCGGCCAGTTCGCCGCCCACGCGCCCCGTGCCACAGCCGGCGTCGAGGATCTTGGCGCCGCGGGGCACCATGGCGTCGATAAGCCGGGCCTCGCCATCAATATCCTTGCCCTGGGACTGCATCATCTTCCAACGCTGGGCGTAATTGTGGGAGTGTTGGGGGTTCGCTGCTGTTACTTCTTTCCAGGTGGGCATGGTTTAGAGTATAACCATGGCTTCCATCCCGCAGAAGATTCTGGGGCGCAAGAACCCCAAGGACAACGGCGACAACGCCCCGCGGCTCCGCGTCCCCGCCGAGCGCGCAATCGACAACTGCCGGGTCTTCATTGATGGTGCTCCCCTTCCGGGCGAGTACACCCCGTCCGCTGCCATCAAGGCCGTCGCCGATCACGGTCGGGGCTTCGTGTGGGTTGGCCTCAACGAACCGGACGACCACCAAATGGAGAAGGTCTCTTCTGAGTTCGGGATCCACGAGCTGATCGTGGAAGACGCCGTCGTCGCCCACCAGCGCCCCAAACTCGAGCGCTATGACGACCAGCTGTTCGTCGTCGCCCGCTCGGTGAACTTTCGCGACCACGATGAGGTGACTGATACCCACGACGTTGTCTCCACAGGTGAGGTCCAGATGCTCATCGGCCACAACTTCATCATCACTGTGCGCCACCGCGCCAAGTACATCGACCTGCCCGCGCTCCTGCGTAACGAGCAGGAACTCTCCGAACTCGGCCCCATCGCGGCCGCATGGAAGGTGCTCGACGTTCTGGTAGACAGCTATTTCGACATCGCTCGTCTGCTCTCTGTTGAGGTGGACGAGGTCGAGGAAGAAGTCTTCACCCCGGACAATACTCTCAACATCGACCGAATCTACTTGTACAAGCGTGAGATCCTCGAGATGAAGCACGCCATCGATCCGTTGGCGCCTGCCTTGAAATCCATGGTCAGCGACAACAAGGACCTCATCCCGAAACAAATCCGTTCCTACCTGCGCGACGTCTACGACCACGAGATGACGGTGCGGGACCAGGTGTCGGCGTTCGACGAGCGCCTGACGTCGCTTATCGACGCCTCGGTGGCCAAGGTCACCATGCAGCAGAACTCGGATATGCGCACCATCTCCGCGGTCGTCGGCATGGCCGCCGTGCCCACGTTGGTCGCCGGTATCTACGGCATGAACTTCGACCATATGCCGGAGTTGCATGCCGAATTTGGCTACCCCATTGCCCTCCTCGCCATGGCGATCGCGGTGGGAGCCATGTGGTGGTGGTTCCGCCGAAACAATTGGCTGTAAACTCAGTGACTATGACCGAGAATTCTTCGCTTGCACAGATCGGTGTCGTCGGCCTGGCCGTCATGGGTTCCAACTTGGCCCGCAACTTCGCCCGCAACGGCAACACGGTTGCGGTGTACAACCGCAGCCCTGAGCGCACCCGCGCGCTCATCGCAGAGCACGGCGAGGAGGGCAACTTCATCCCGTCAGAGAGCATCGAAGAATTCGTCGCCAGCCTGGAGCGCCCCCGCAAGGCCATCATCATGGTGCAGGCGGGCAAGGCCACTGACGCCGTTATCGCGCAGCTTGCCGACGCCATGGAAGACGGCGACATCATTATCGACGGCGGCAACGCCCTCTACACCGACACCATCCGCCGCGAAAAGGAGATGGCCGAGCGCAACCGCCACTTCGTCGGCGCTGGCATCTCCGGCGGCGAGGAAGGCGCGCTTAACGGTCCGTCCATCATGCCGGGCGGTCCCGCTGAGTCCTGGGAGACCCTGGGCCCGCTGCTGGAATCCATCGCTGCTGAGGTCGATGGCGCTCCCTGCGTGACCCATATCGGCCCGGACGGCGCCGGCCATTTTGTCAAGATGGTGCACAACGGCATCGAATACGCCGACATGCAGGTCATTGGCGAGGCCTACCAGCTGCTCCGCTTTGGCGCGGGCATGGAGCCACAGGAGATCGCGGAAACCTTCAAGGAGTGGAACTCCGGCGACCTGGATTCCTACCTCATCGAAATCACCGCCGAGGTTCTCTCCCAGACCGATCCGGACACCGGCGCCCCGCTTATCGACGTCATCGTGGATGCCGCGGGCCAGAAGGGCACCGGCCGCTGGACCGCTAAGGCGGCTCTGGACCTGGGTACTCCGGTCACCGCCATCGGCGAGGCTGTGTTCGCCCGCGCATTGTCTTCTTCCCTGGACCAACGCGCCGCGGCGCAGGGCCAGCTACCCGCCGGTGAGATCGCCGACTTTTCCGCCCTGGGCGTCGATAAGCAAGACTTCATCGAGGACGTTCGCCGCGCACTGTATGCCTCCAAGCTCGTGGCCTACGCCCAGGGATTTGACGAGATCAAGGCCGGCTCCGCGGAATACGGTTGGGACATCGATCCCCGCGATTTGGCCACCATCTGGCGCGGCGGCTGCATCATTCGCGCGAAGTTCCTCGACCGCATCCGCGAGGCCTACGATGCCAACGCTCAGCTGCCGTCCCTGTTGTTGGACCCGTACTTCTCCGATGAGCTAACCACACTGATGGACTCCTGGCGCCGCGTGGTCATTTACGCCACCCAGCTGGGCCAGCCGGCCCCTGTCTTTGCGTCCTCGCTCTCCTACTACGACTCCCTGCGCGCCAAGCGCCTGCCCGCCGCCCTCATCCAGGGCCAGCGCGACTACTTCGGCGCCCACACCTACAAGCGCACCGACAAGGACGGCTCCTTCCACATTGAGTGGTCTGGCGACCGTTCCCAGACCGCGATGTAGCCGAAATGTAGGCGCAGTGCAGCTTCGTTCCGACCATACAAGAAAGACCCGCCACGGCGGGTCTTTTGCTATGTCAGTGCCTTACACCAGGCCCATCCACTTCCAGTAGGTCGCGGACAGCAGGAGGATGAGGAGGTAGCCCACGATGGTGAGCGGGATACCGGCCTTGAGGAACTGCTTGGTGGTGAAAGCTCCGGTGCCGTAGGCCAGCATGTTCTGCGGGGCGGAGACCGGGAGCAGGAAGCCGAAGCTGATGACGAACTGCTGAATGATCACAAATCCAATACCGCCGCCGGGCAGATCAAGGGTGGAGGCCAGCGCGATAAAGACGGGGATGAGCGCGGAGGCCAGCGACGTCGCCGAGGCGAAGCCCAGGTGGATGAGGATGTTGAACAGCGACACCAGCGCGATGGTGGCCAGGATCGGGAGCCCGCCAAGGCCGAGGACACCAAAGGTCTTTTCAGACAACCACTCCGCGGCACCGGTATCTAGCAGGAAACTGCCCAGGGAGATGCCCACGGCGAAGACAATAAGGGTTCCCCAGCTCACGAGTTTCTGCGCGGTCTTCCAGTCAAAGACGCCGATTCCCGGGAGCAACATGATGGCCACAGCTGCCAAGGTGATGGTGGCGGAGGAAATCGGGTGCAGGATGTCTTCCGTTGCCCAGAATCCCAGCAGCACGATAGAGATGGCCACGAGGCGCTTCTCTGCGCCGGACATCGGCCCCAGTTCAGCCAACTGTCGCTCGACCAGCTCCTTGCCTCCAGCAATGGAGTCTGCCTCTGGTTTGATGACCGCACGCATGATGAAATACAACGCGATGGACATCAGGACCGACCATGGAGCTGCCCACAGGAACCATTGTCCCCACGAGACCGACTGCTCCATCTGGGACTCGATGAAACCGATGGCCACGAGGTTCTGCGCCGCGGCGGTCTTGATACCGACGTTCCAAATCGACACTGCCTGAGCCGCCGTGATGACAAGGAGCGCACCGAGGCGAGATTCCTGCGCAAGGCCGAAGGCCGCGACCATACCCAGCAGGATGGGGACCACAGCACCGGCGCGGGCGGTGGCCGAGGGCACGAAGAACGCCAGGATGACCGCAATGACAATAGCACCGGCAACAATGTTGGAGGTCTTCTCCCCCGCCACTTTCAGCACCATCAGCGCGATACGCTTGTGCAGCCCGGTGGCCTGCATCGCGCCCGCCAAGATCAGTGCCGCAGCGACAAGAGCGACCGCCGAAGATGAGAAGCCGCTCAGCGCGACCTTGAGCGACGCGGAGGTACCGATGATTTCACCCGGCTTCTCCGGGTCGGGTGACACGCCGAGCAAGATGGCAATGAGGCTGGTGATAAGCAATGCACTCACCGGGTAGCTCACGGCTTCGGTGACCCACATGATGACGGCGAAGGCGAGCATCGCCAAGGCGATTTGCGCGTCCCAACCAATGGAATCGATGGGCAGCAGCAACACAACGATCAGCGCGGCAAAGGCGCCGAGGAAACCAGCAACGTCACTCCACGGGATACCACATGGTGCGGTATGGCCACTCTTGCCATCAGGGGCCGGGGTGGGTACAACGCTAGGGGCGGCGGAACGTGCCATGAGCACTCCTTAGAACATGAACGAAACATTTCATACAGTCGCGCCGAACGAAGCCTGTCGCGTGGGGCGCTCGGCGCCCAACGCCTCCCAGTCTAATCGTTATAACCAGTTGGCCCCACGTGATGTTGAGGTTATAACATGTGTGGTTCCACACATACTAGCTCCTGACCC
Organism: Corynebacterium incognita; assembly: GCF_014217255.1. Classification (NCBI taxonomy): domain Bacteria; kingdom Bacillati; phylum Actinomycetota; class Actinomycetes; order Mycobacteriales; family Corynebacteriaceae; genus Corynebacterium; species Corynebacterium incognitum. Next base: position 39,785 of record NZ_CP059404.1, on the reverse strand, counting down.
ACAAATGCCAGGAAATGGCACAGCTAAGGGTAGACTCGGTGGACAATGACTACTTTTGCCGATCTCGGCCTCCCCCGCCCCATCGTGAACACCCTGGCCCAGCAAGGCATTATCGAACCTTTTCCCATCCAAGCCGCAGCGCTTCCCGACGCCCTGGCGGGCAAGGACGTCCTGGGCCGCGGCCCCACTGGCTCTGGTAAGACTTTCACCTTCGGCCTGCCGATGCTCACCCGCCTTTCTGAATCCGGCGCCTCGAAGCCCGCGCGCCCGCGCGGTCTAGTGTTGGCTCCCACCCGCGAGCTTGCCACGCAAATCGCAGATCGCCTTGCCGACCCTGCCGCCGCGGTGGGGCTGCGGGTGCTGTCCGTTGTCGGCGGCGTCAACATCAACACTCAGATTCGCTCGCTGGCACGCCCAGTCGACGTCCTCATCGCTACCCCTGGCCGCGCGCAGGACCTGGTGAACCAGCGGAAGCTTCACCTCGACGACGTCGTCATCACCGCGTTGGACGAAGCCGACCACATGGCCGACATGGGCTTCTTGCCACAGGTAAAAAAGCTCTTGGACCTGACCCCCAAAGAAGGACAGCGCCTGCTGTTTTCCGCCACGCTGGACGGCGACATCCAAAAACTTGTCGATCGCTACATGGATTCCCCCGTCACGCATTCCACCGCCGCGGTGGAGGCCTCCGTGGACACCATGGCTCACTTCCTCGTACACGCGGGCTCGCGGGAAAACCGCAATGAGCTCGTTCCCTTCATCGCCGCGCGCGATGGCAAAACCATCATGTTCATGCGCACCAAACACGGCGTGGACCGCCAGACGAAGAAGCTGCGCCGCGTGGGCATTAACGCCGAGCCTCTGCACGGCGACAAGGGCCAAGGCGCCCGAACCCGCGCCCTCGAAGGCTTCTCCGACGGCAGCGTGCCAGTGTTAGTAGCCACGGACATCGCGGCCCGCGGCATCGACATTAACGACGTTTCCCTGGTCGTGCACGTGGATCCTCCCGCCGAACACAAGGCGTACCTGCACCGGGCCGGCCGCACAGCCCGCGCCGGCACCTCCGGAACTGTCGTCACGCTGGTCATGGACACCCAGACCGACGAAGTGACCAAACTCATGCGCAAGGCGAAGGTGGACGCCGAGGAAATCAGCGTCACAGACATCAACGATTCGCGTGCGATGAATCAGCTCGCGTCCATTACCGGCGGACGGACGCCTTCAGGCGCACCGCTTCCCCCACCCGGCGCACCGGCAGGTGGACAGCAGAAACCAGACACCGCTAAAAATAAGACCGTGGGCAAAGACAACAAGGGAGGAAAGCCACGTGGCGGAGGCAGAAGGCGCAGCTCCGGAAACAGCGGACGAGCAGAAGGCGGCCGAGCACAAGGCCGCGGCCGCTCTGGCGATAGCTCACGTAGCAGCAACCGCGGCGGAAGCACCCGGAGTGGCGGCAATCGCGGTGGGCGACGCTCCGGAAGCTAACCAGCTTCGCCCACAGACTCTGTCGGAACCGCGCTGGCGCGAGCTCCAGAAGGCTCATCTCACGCGGGCGGAAGATAGGCTTGCGCGCTTCCGCCATCCCGGTGACTATCACCCTGTGTACGACTTCCTTTTCGAGTACTACCCGGTCCGCCCGAGCCACCTCAAGCGTTGGCACCCCGGCCTTGGTGTTGCCTTGGCAGGGCAACCGCCCCACTCTGGGTACCGGGATTATCACGTCACGGACGCCGGCGTGACGCTGGACCTTCGTTCCTGGTGGGAGCGCCGAGGAAACTCCGCGCAGTTCATGGGCGATCTCATGTCCGCGACGCAGACGAACCCAGCACACTTTGATTGCTTCGGTTTACACGAATGGGCAATGGTGTATCGCACCAATAATCCCCGCCATGACCTGCCACTTCGACTGGGGCCTGACGGCACCAACGCGGTGGTTGATTCCCACCAGATTCGGTGCACTCACTACGACGCCTTCCGTTTCTTCACTGCGCCGGCTCGCCCGCTCAACCTGACGGTTCTGAGCAGAGAAACCCAGCCAGAAACAGACCAGCGCGGCTGCGTGCACGCCACGATGGATCTATATAAGTGGGCGTGGAAACTTGGGCCCTTGGTGCCCGGAGATCTCTTCCTGGACTGCCTCGACCTCGCCATTGAAGCTCGGACACTGGATATGGAGGCGTCTCCCTACGACTGCCGTAGCCTGGGGCTTGGTGTAGTCCCCATTGAGACCGCCGAGGGGAAAGCAGAGTACGTGGCGCGCCAACGAACTTTGGCTCACAAGGCAGAACCTTTGCGAACCCGGCTGGTGCAACTCGTTTCTCATGCCCAGGCCGCTATTATGTAGAGGCAGATTAAGAAGTTCTCATCACCGAAAGGGCGCGAAACCGTGGGTCGTCACTCTAGTCCTCGTTCCTCCTCTTCCAGCAACCTGGGCGTGTGGCTTATAGTCGCCGGCGCGGTCATTCTCGCAGCACTCGCGGCATACCTCTTCTGGCCGACCGGCGGAGATGATTCGGCACCCGCGGACGTATCCCAATCCGCATTCGGCAATACCGCGGCGCAGACCGCGTCCGAAAGCGCGAACGCAGCTCCCACCACGTCGGATGCTGCTACCGAGGCCACAGCCTCTTCGACATCTGCGACGTCGTCGGCCGCGGCGACCAGCAAATCCCGGTCGGCGACCACGTCGTCGCAACGCGCTGACACAGGTTCAGACAAGGCTGACAAGGCTGACAAGGCTGAGGTGAGCGCTGCCGATACCCTCCTGTTGATGGACACCTCGGATGCAGTGGGTCCCATTTTCGCTCCGGTTTCTCATTCTGTCGCTGATACCGCTCGCGCACTGGGCGCAGACGGGCACCAGGTGGCACTGTGGAACTTCTCGTCCCCGCTCACGCCTGGCGTGACCCAGGGCTGGCGCAGCAACACCGGCTTCGGCGGTGCAGAGGAGGCCGCCAACACGGCGGTAAGCTTCGGAACCGGCGGCGATCCGCAGTCACGCAGTGCGGTTCTCGCGGCGTCGCGGAGCGCGGCGGAGCAGGCCGCAACCTCCGGAGCCGCCCGCGTAGTGGTGGTGACCACAGGAACCGCAGCGGACATGGATGAGCAGCGCTTCAGCTCCCGGCTGAAAGAGCTGCAAGGAGACGCCACTTTGTCCGTCGTCCACGTTGGACAGGGCGAAGTTGACCCCGCGCTGAAGGAGGTCGCAGACTATCACACCGTGGTCAAGGACGGCACGGACGCCGAGGCCCTGAAGAAATCACTGGCTAAAGCTTCGGGGATGTAACTGTGGGTGTCCCGAAGGGCGCAGTCACCTATCGAGGAAACTTACCGCGTACCTGGTGAGAAAACAGGGTCCCGAGTTGCGGCGACACAGCTGCTAATACGGCTCCGACCGCCGCCAGCACACCTACGGCCAGGACGTAAGATCCCATTGAAGAGGACTGATGAGCCACCTTGGGTGAAGCTCCAGCGACATTTTTAATTCTGCCCGAATCGTAGGTCCGTCCCTCCGAGCACGCTTTCATGCCCTCGTTAAACTCAGTCCACGTATCTCGCCCTTGCTTGGCCAGCCGGTATTCTCTTGACCTCACTGGATGGGAATGCATCTTTTCTTCGAACTCGGCAATGATCATTGGATAATGGTCCACCACCTCGAAGGCCTCCTCAGGACTGATGGGATCTGATACCAGGTGATCGGCACCGAGGCTATCCCGCTCAGCCGGTGTAAGAGTGACGATGCACTGCTTGCTCGTAGTGGTGCTCACCGTCAACGCCTGTGACGGTACCTTAGTTCCAGAGATAACAAGAAGAGTTGCTAGGGAGACAACACTTAAGCGCTTGAACATGGAAATCCTCTCAGTGGTGTGCGCCATGGGTACAAAAATTTTCTCCACGATAAATCTCACCTCACCAGCTCCGTGAGCATGAGCCGGCGAGGTGAACTTTACTCAGTCTATTGCGTATGAGACGCGATGCCTCTTGCGCTAGGAAGTCTTGCGTCTGCGGAGGCGAGCAAGCTCGTCGATACCGACGACCTCGGCGTTGTCGTCCTGATCCACGCGCTCAGCGGGGAACGAGGCGATGGTGCCGGTGAGTTCCTTCATGATGCCGGGCACGGCGATACCGAAGACACCCTGGCCGCCACCAAGCAGGTCGATGACCTCATCGGCGGAACGGCATTCGTACACGGTCGTGCCGTCGGACACGAGGGTGATTTCCGCGATGTCGTTGACGCCGCGATCCCGAAGCGCCTCAACGGCCTGGCGGATGTTCTGGAGTGAGATGCCGGTATCAAGCAGACGCTTGACAATCTTCAGCACGAGGACGTCCTTGAAGGAGTACAGGCGCTGGGAACCAGAGCCGCGTGCGTTGCGGATGGACGGCTTGACCAGATCGGTGCGCGCCCAGTAGTCGAGCTGGCGGTACGAGATGCCAGCTACTTGGCAGGCAATGGGCACGCGGTAGCCCACTTCCTCGTCGGGACCGACGTCGAAGAGAGATTCCTGAACGTAGCCGTCCATGGGATCGGTGTCATTGTTGATGCTCACGTAATTACTCCGTTGATGTTTAGAAGAGTGCCTTAATAAGCCATTTAAAGCTAAGGATAACCGTGCGTCAAGCCCACCGTCGGGCAACACGCCGCAACTTAAGCCCCAACTTTACATTTAGACCTATTTTTCCCCATCTTCATCACGAGTAACATCAGCATCATCAACCCCTGTTTCCGAGCCGTCCACTACCTCGTGCGTCCCCGGAAAGAAGTCGGCCTCACTAACACCCAAACTATTCATAAACTGGGCAAACTCCACGTCTTTGGCGCGTGCATCCGCATCCAGTGAGACTGTCTGTTCGCCCTCGTCCGCTTCTGGTCCTTCTACACCAAAGTATTCGTGCATCGAATCAGGGGAGATAAAGACGGCGGCGCTCAACACGTCATCAGCGACGGTTACGGGGGTGTCGGTAAGTTCCGCGATCACAAGCGCGTCAGATAGCCGACAGTCCAACACGGTGCCCTGCCGGGTAAGCACGTCGGCCATAAATACGCCCTCGTGCTGCGCGACAATCTCCACGCTTTCCACGCCCCCCGCCAGCTCGAGCGCTTCGCACAAAATTTCGTGGGTATCAGGACGGGAGGTACTCAACCCATTCGCATGTCGCGACAATGCTTCTGCGGCCTCCCACCCCAGCCAGGCCACAAGGAAATGCTGGGAGCTATCAATACGCAGCAGCGCACACGGGAAGGACTCTGGGCCCACATCGTGCACGCCCCACAGGGTTACGGATGCCATCAGGGCCTAGGACGAATACTCGTTGCGCAGGTCATTCTTGACCAGCGTCGCGTGCAGGGACACCACGAGAGCGGTGAGCTGCTGAGACAGCTCCTCCGCCTGCTGCTTTGCGGTGTCTCCCTTGCCCTGTGCTACTGGCGCTGCTACCTGTGAGATGAGGTCTGCCTGGCGACGAGCGTTGTTACGCAGCGTCTTAAGCTTGGAAGCATCAAAGCCAAAGGCCTGCAATGCCGCAGCATTGCTCACGACGCGGACATCGTCATTCGTGAAGAAGCCCGAGGCATCCGGGGCAATAAGACCAGCCTGGACCATCTCCGCAACGAGTTCCATGGTGGTTCCGGACTGCTCGGCGAGATCCGCGTCCGTCAGTCGCGTCATCACCGGGGCGCGGAAGCTGTCAGGGCTGACAATCTGCTCGCTGGCCGCGGCGCCTACAATCGCAGAAACCTGACCAGAATCAAGGGCATCCAGCTGCTCCTTGATGACCTTGAGCGGCAGGTAATTATCTCGCTGCGCGGTGAGAATGTACCGCAGACGCTCGAGATCATCGGCAGAAAAACGGCGGTATCCAGACGCAGTGCGCTGCGGCGCCACCAGCCCCTCAGATTCCAGGAAGCGGATCTTCGACACGGTCACGTCAGGGAACTGTTGCTGGAGGGTCTTCAAAACGACGCCGATGGACATGCTCTTCGGCGTCTTCTTGCCCGTGCGTACAGCCTTGGCCGTGCTTTTTTGGATCGCGCTCACAGAAATCTTCTCACTACCACTCGAGAATTGGACTATTGACAGTTGCTACCGTGCGGTGGTCACGCCCGGCCCTTCATTAAACCATGCGAACCACCCGCGCCCCACCCGCGCATAGAGATAAGCGGTTTAGCGTCAGGTTATTAATCTACCGCTCGCCAGCAATGAACACCAAGCGGAACTTGCCAATCTGGATCTCATCTCCCACCGCAAGCACCTGGGCATTGCGGGGCTCCCGGTTGACGTACGTGCCGTTGAGCGAGCCAACGTCCACGACCTCAAACTCGCCCTCACTGTTCTTGCGGAACTCCGCGTGACGACGAGACACGGTGACGTCATCGAGGAAGATGTCGGCTTCCTGGTGGCGGCCCGCGGTGGTCGTGTCCTGGTCGAGCAAGAAGCGAGCGCCGGCATTGGGGCCCCGCTTCACCACAAGCAACGCCTGGCCTTCCGGCAGATTGTCAGCGGTGGGCGCGGACTCTCCGGAGGCCGCTGCGCCGGACTCCATTTCCTTCAAAAGGTCGGCGCGGAAGACCGAGGTGGTCTCGACCTGGGGGCCGTTGTTCGTGGTGTTGTCGCTCATGCTCGTACCTTTCGATATTCGGCAATGTCGCCCCACTAGTTTCGAGGGGCGACACTATTTAACTACTCCTCATAATAGCGAGTTTTCACTCAGGTGTGGGCAGAAAGCACCCCTGGATCGGCTTATCTAAAGATATTGCCTATCCCGCTGACTACCGAGTTGCCCTGGCCAGACAACGGATTATCGGAGACCATGTAGGTCCACGTAGCGGAAGGACGTGCCAGGCCCGCATCATCCATGTGGACGCCGTTAGCATCGATGAGCACTGAATTAAATGCCTCCAGCGACTCGTCGACCGCGCGTTGCGCCACATCTTTGAACTCCCGTACCGCGATCCGGTGGTATTCAGTCAGTGGAGTCTCACGCGCCACGGCGCGCAGGTGAATGGACTCCCTCACCTCATCCATGAGTTCCAGGTGATCAGCCCAACTCAGGTCAAGGTGGAAGAGCATAATGTCGCGCGCGGCCTGTTCCAGGACCCCTTGCGGTACCGCCGCCTCCTGGAGTTCCGCGGCCCTCTCCGGCGCACGAACCGACAGCTCCTTCCACGCCTTCGGGGTATCCAATAACTGTGCCCGCCGCTCGTCGATGATGGTGCGCTGGTCGGCGAGCAGCTTGTTGTACTTCCAGGTCTGGGCATGGATCTCAAGAAGTTGCCCCTCGGTGACGCGCTGGCAGTGCTGCACGAAATCGCGCACCTTCTTGGACGTGATGAGACCGTGCTCGTCCGCGGAGTACTCCAGGGGCTCCCCGGCGCCGCCTGTGGTCACGACGTCATCTTCTAAAGACACGAAAGTTAGACTGCGTCCCGGGTCGCCCTGGCGGCCCGCGCGGCCCCGCAACTGGTTATCGAGGCGAGACGTGCGGTGCAGCGACGTGCCGATAACAGCCAGTCCCCCGCATGCGACGACACGCTCGCGGTCCGCCTCGTCCACCCCGCCGAGCTTGATGTCCGTGCCGCGGCCGGCCATCTGGGTGGAGACGGTGACGCGGCCGTACTCGCCCGCCTCTGCCACGATGCGTGCCTCCTCCGCGTCATTCTTCGCGTTGAGGACGTTGGACTCCACGCCCTTAGCCTGCAGCGCCGCGGCGAGTGCCTCAGACTCCGCCACGTCATGCGTACCCACGAGGACGGGTTGGCCGGTGTGGTGAAGCTCCAGCACGGTGTCCACGATGGCGCGGTTCTTGCGCTCCGCAGTGTCGTAAATAAATTCGGGATCGTCTTCCCTGATGAGTGGCTTGTTCCGGTCGATGACCGAGACGTGCAGGTCATAGAACTGACGGAGCTGGTCGGTGGCCTCGACCGCCGTGCCGGTCATGCCGCAGACCTCTGGATAGCGCCGCATCAGTTCTTGCAGGGTAATAGTGTCCAGGATGCGCCCGCCCTCCGACACTTCGAGGCCTTCCTTGGCCTCCACTGCCGCCTGCAAACCATCTGGCCAGCGCTGGAGGTCCGCTACGCGGCCCTTCGCGGCGTCGATAAGCTGCAGTTCTCCATCGGTGACGATGTAGTGAATATCCCGTATGAGTAGAGCCTTGGCGTGCAGAGCTAGGTTCACCTTCACCAGCACCGTGCCGATGTTGTCGTCGCTGTAGAGTGAATCCAGCCCCAACGCCTCTTCGACGTAAGCCGCGCCTGCGTCGGTCAGGAAGGCGTTTCGCCGGTCGTCGTCGATGGTGTAGTGCTGGCCTTCCACCAAGCGAGACACGACGTCAGTAATCAGGCCTGTGGGTTCTTCGTCAACGCGGGTTCCGGCGAGCACGAGCGGCACCAAAGCCTCGTCTACCAGGACGGAATCCGCTTCGTCCACCAACGCGACGTCGGCAGGCGCCTGGACGGCGTCCTTCCGCGAGGTCACCTGATTGTCGCGCAGGACATCGAAACCTAGCTCGTTTACTGGGGCATAGACGATGTCGCCGGCGTATGCTTCTCGACGCTCGTGGGCCGTCATCTTTTCAGCCACGCTTGCGACCGAAAGACCAAAGAACTCCACCAGCGGACGCATCCATTCGGCGTCGCGGGCCGCAAGGTAGTTGTTGACTGTCACCACGTGGACACGTTTGCCGGCGAGCGCAAAACCAGTCGCGGCCATGGCACCGACGAGGGTCTTGCCTTCGCCTGTGGCCATCTGAATAACGTCGCCTTCCAACAACCGCAACACCGCTTGGGACTGAACCTTGAAGGGGTGCATCCCCAACCGGCGCTCACTGGCGACGGCGAGGGCGGCGACGAAGATGTGCTTGTCGACGATCGTGCCATCCCGCACTGCCCCACGAGCTGTCGCGGCCACCGCCGCGTCATCTGCGCCGGACAGCTCTTCGGCGCGGCTCATTGATTCCACCACGACCGCTTTGGACTTTTTATTGTTGCGCTCTGATTGCGCGCCCATCGCCTTCCAGAACCACTTAAATCCAGCCATGCGGACTAACAGTCAACTCCCTCGCGCCTCGCTGCGCCTTGTCGCCCCTCGGCCACGTTGGCGTCGGGTTTCCCGTCCACGCTACTGCTGCAGCGCTTCTGTACATCGTAGCGGCTTGGCAGTGTGGTTGACTACGAACTGCGTAGTGCCGTCAATATATGACCCTGTAGTCGCACCACCCTGCGGCCATCGTTACACTTTAAAACTATGCGGTCTGTAAAAGTGACTCTCCCCTCCAGCACGGGAACCACGATGGTTGGCACCATCGATTTCCCGGACTCTCCGCCCAAGGCCTTCGCAGTTTTCGCGCACTGCTTCGCGGGCTCTCACCACACCCCTGGCGCTGCCCGGACATGCAAGCAACTTACCGACTTTGGCATCGCGTCGTTGCGCTTCGATTTCCCTGGTCTGGGCCAGTCTGAGGGAGAGTTCGCGGATACAAGCTTTAGCCACAACGTTGCTGACCTTGTCGCCGCGGCGCAGTGGCTCGAGGAGAACTACAGCGCCCCACAGCTCATTATGGGCCACTCCCTCGGTGGCGCCGCTGCACTCGCGGCCGCGACCAAGATTGACTCCATCGCCGCAGTGGCGACTATCGGTGCACCCTTTGATCCGGCGCACTCGGTTCTCCACTACGCCGACAAGATCGACGACATCGATCAAAACGGCTTCGCCGCCGTCACTCTCGGCGGACGAGACCTCGTCATCTCCCGCGGGTTCCTGGAGGACCTGGCGGACACCAACCCTGAGGCGTACCTGTCCAAGTTGCGCAAGCCTCTCCTGCTGCTGCACTCGCCTATTGATCAGACGGTGGGCATCAACAACGCGCAGACCATCTTCTCGGCTACCCGCTACCCGAAGTCTCTCGTCTCCTTGGAGAAGGCGGACCACCTGCTTACTCGCCAAGGTACCGCGCAACGAGCCGCTAACCTTATTGGCGCGTGGGCGGACCAGTTCATCGAGCCGGAGAACGTCCCCGAGCCCGCCGCCCCCAATGAGGCAATTTCCCACCAAGCAGTCGGCACGAAGTTTGGTGTCGTGGTCCGGCACAACTCCCGCAGCGTGACCGCTGACCGTTCCAAGGCCCGTGGCGGCCGCGGCCAGGGTTTCTCCGCCTACGGTCTATTGATGTCTGCGCTTGCCACCAGTACTACCCAGGCGGCGCGCGCGAAAGTCAAGGACCTGTCCGCGGAGGTCGACGACATCCGGGTTCATATCACGCAGATTGACGACACAACCTTCGAGCGGCGCATCAGCTTCATTGGTGACCTCACCTCCGAAGATCGCGCCAAACTCTGGGCCGCTGCAAAGACTGGTGCTGTGCAAGAACTCATCGCCGGCGCCAACATCGTCGACATCCTCGACGAATGATGCGGTATGCACAACCCATTTCGTCCCTCTGTTACCCGGATAGCACCACATCGAAAGAACTGAAACCATGACGCAGCCCCAGGACAGTCAGCTCAGCGATCTCGCGGGTCGTCGCTGTCCGTGCGGCTCCGGCTTTAACTTCGCGGAATGCTGCGGGCAATACCATGCAGGCAAACCTGCGCCAACTGCTGAAAAACTAATGCGTTCACGCTTTAGCGCCTTCGCGCTAGGCGATAGCGACTACCTGCTACGGACGTGGGATCCCGAAACCCGGCCGGCGACACTGGTTTTGGATGTCGATCAAGCCGGTGTGCCAGCCATCCGCTTTTATCGCTTGGACATCATTGACACCTCCGCGGGCGGCCCGCTCGACGACACCGGAGTGGTCGAGTTTGAAGCGTTCTATAAAGGAGTTGCGGTCGGGTCACAGCGTGAGCGTTCAACGTTTGTGCGTCGCGATGGGCAGTGGCTCTACAGCACTGGAACCGAGGGGGCCTAACACGCAAAATTCACTAGTCTAGCTGCCAAGCTCACCTCTAGCTTGGGGCGATTATGAGTTGGAAATACAGTGTTGTAATCTAGAGGAACCACGGGCTATGGCGCAGTTTGGTAGCGCACTACACTGGGGGTGTAGGGGTCGCAGGTTCAAATCCTGTTAGCCCGACAGAAAACCCGCCTGCATGCAGGCGGGTTTTGGCTTTTCGTCGAACACTACCAGGCGGCCGTTACTTACCGCACTGGTCGGCCATAATGCCGGCCCATACACTGTTGATGATGGTGTCCTCCATCACCTGCACCATCAGTAGCTTCCATTCTTCCGGGAAGTTGCAGATCATGCCCTTGGCGCACAGATCTGCAAAGCCGTGCATGGCAGACCAGACGACGGCGCCGGAAAGATAGAGCTTCCACACGTCTTGCTCGAAGCCTTGGGCAACAACGCAACTGCGCATCGCGTCCAGGAACTTGGCGTAGGTCGGGCTCATACGTTGTACACCGCCTTCGCCGTTATTTTCAAAACTGGCCGGGACGATGGACGACGTGGAGCTTCGGCTCAAGGAGACGAAGGCGTTGATGTCATCCTGGCCCAAAACGAAGTAGCCGATGCCATAGGCTCGCATCCGTTCCTCAGGGGTTACCTCGCCCCCTTTGCCTAGTGCTTCGACTGCGAGATCCATGTGCTCAATGGCAATATCGTTGAGCCGTTCAATGAGCTTCTCGCGCAGCTCCTCCGAGTTGGCAAAGGCCCGCAACGCGGAGCCCAGCGGCACATTCGCTATGCGCGCGGCCTCCTCAGTAGTCAGCGACTCCACTCCAAAAATGGCGACGAAATCTTTAGCCCCTTCAATGACACGACCGCGAATATCGTCCGCACGAGGGGGCTCCAACTGTGTCCGGTGGCGACGGATATGATCCACAACCGGACGAACAGTGGAGTAGTCATAGTCAAAGTCGCCGTTGTTGTAACGCTCCAGGTTAGCTAGCATCCCGCAGTACAGCGATTCGAAGCTGGCGTCCCAAATTCTATTCCGGGCTGCGGACGGCTGGAAACGCAGAAGCCCCTTAAGGCCGAGCTGGGTGACGCCGTGCGTACCCGTCCAAAATACGATGGTTTGGGCCTCGACGAACTTGGCATCGCCCTCGTATCCGAGATCCTGAAGGGCGTCATTTGTGCAATCAAACATCCGCTCCGTAGCGGCGCAGTTACCGAAGTAGAGGTTCTCGGCCTCGGCAGCCTCCCCCGGTGTGCTGGCAGCCTGACTGATCAGACACTCGAAGTCACGGCTGTTAGCCATAGCGTGATCGAAGTATGACTTGAAGACTGCTTTCATAAACTCGGCTTTGGAAGCGTCCGGCGCCAACTTCTCCAGAGATTGGCGGTTGAATTTCTCCAATTCATCGACATGATATTGGCCCAGGATCTGACGCAGCCCCAAGGTGTCGCCGAACACCTCTCGCGCGTCACCAAGATCGACTCCGGCGGCAGTAGCAATCTCATCAAGATTGAGAGCTCCCTCGCCGAAGCGACCGACGATGAGCGTCGCCTCCTCAATAATCGCATCGCGGGCGGAGGGTTCGGCGTGTGGGGATTGCAGAGAGTTTTGGTTTCGCACGACCTCAGTCTACCAATCGTGTTGTATAGATAAAACAGCGAAACACACAAGTTGATCCAACTGTTGCATACCCAACAGGGAATTGCGTCAGCTTCACTACACTGTCCAGTGTATCCCCGATGACAAAAGGGTACGTATCCTCGACTTCCGCTTGTTTTACCAGCGTGACAGTGTCGCGAAAACAGTGCTTTAACCCGGAAACACACAAGGCGCCACAGCCTCTTTGGCCGTAGCGCCCTGCGGCAGTGCGGGTATCGCCCGCAACTAAATGATTTTACTCGTTGCCGAGCTTGCCGTCTGCAGCCTCGCGAGCCTTGTCAATCTTGTCTGCGTGCTGATCACCGAACTTCTGGTTAGCAGCATCGACGCCCTTGTCCAGAGCGGAATCCGAAATCTGCTCCCCCTTGTCGGAGTTCATTGCATCCTTAGCCTTATCAAAAATACCCATCGTCGTGAATCCCTTCTCGTTGTAAAAACGTTTTCGTCAGCTCTTTCTCAACACTCGGACCTCAAGCTCCGACATCCTGGCCCGTATCCTTACGGCTATCTCGGACGCCATCGCCGTTGCTTCCGTGTGTGCCACCGACGGTACCGGAGCTTCGAGAACTCATGGGATATGAGCAAGAGACGTTATTTATTCGTTAGTTTCCTATACGCTGAAAACCAGGTACGTCGCCAATCGATAGAGCCGTAATAGTGTGGTTTACTCTGCGTACTAGACGCCTCAACTGGTCTCGCGCCCCGGGATGGCGAAAAAGTCGAGAACCCTGTCTGTAGCGAAGCCTGAAGCAATGTCTTGCTGCCGCCGGTTGGGACGTCCGGGCCAAATATGGCCACCTCCTGTGATGCGCACGTGTTGCAGCGGGGCCCTACAGCCTTGATATGTCTCCTGAATGGCGAACTTCTCAAGCTTCTCAACACGTACGGCCGATGTGCATCCATTTCGCTGAGCATCCATCGCAACCACGTCGGGCACCGACTGATAGCGTTGGTCATGACGATCGCCGCCGAAATAGTCCATCACCTCATCGTGCGTACCGTGAATACTCAACCGCGGTATGTCCGAGGCGGCGCAACCGCTAAAAACAGGGTCATAGTTCGCCGCGGCAACCGCTGCAACACCGGCAACCAAGTCCGGCTCTTGACAAGCCAGGTACTGAGCGAATCCGCCACCATTGGACATCCCGGCAGCGTAGATGCGCTGGCGGTCCACAGGATAGGTGGCCCGCAAGCTATCGACTATGTCATGTACGAAGTCGATGTCTTCTTCCCCCGAGGTCGAGGCATAAGGCGCCGGGGCCCACGCATTGTCAACGCCTTGGGGAAACACCACTATGGCCTCGGCGTCGGACATTTGCGTGTAATGCTGGAGTTCCGCGGCGGTTTCCTTCCAGCCGTGGAATACGAAGACCACAGGCCACTCACGCCGCGACTTCCCAGCCGCGCGGGTTTCCTCTGCGGTGTGGTCGAGTGCCGCGGGGAGCTGCACCAGGAATGACCGGCCGCTGGGGAGATTGATGGGCTCCAGGCTCCCAGGCTGCGGCCCCAGAAGCGGAGCCATGCGGGGTATCGCGGCGCTGCGTGAATCAGTCGCAGGCCCATCGCTCAACGTGTCCTCTGTTCGCTGGCACCCAGACGCGACAAGGGTTACCGCTAGCAAGAAACATAAGGTAAGGCGGCCACGGTGAGCACCATCGTGGTTTGATGCTCTCACACCTGGTCTCCTTTACTTCATTGAGCTATTCGCCCCTACCGCGCTGCCACGCGTCCCAAAGCTGGGCATAGCGCTCCCCTAACGCTAGCAACTGCTCGTGAGTACCCCGCTCAACAACGCGGCCCGAATCCATCACAACGATCACATTCGCGTGGCGCGCCTGGTTCAAGCGGTGTGCAATGACCACTGCGGTGCGGCCGCTTGTCACGGCCGCAGCGGCGGCCTCCAGGGCGCCGGCGTTGGAGGACCCCGCCTCCGCCGTTGCCTCATCCATGATGATCACCTTTGGGTTCACCAGGAGGATGCGAGCCAGAGCCAGCTGCTGCGCCGCCACAGGGTCCAGAGTCATTCCTTGAGCGCCGACTTCCGTATCGAGACCGTCGATAAGCTCGTCGAACCAGTCCGCCTGCACGGCTTCGAGCGCGGCCAACAGCTCTTCGTCCGCGGCCCCCGGCTTCGCCAGCGTGAGATCCTCGCGCAACGTGCCGGAAAACACGTGGACTTCCTGCGACACCAGTGCCAAGCGCGCAACCCTCTGGGCGTCGGGAAGCGCCGTCACTTCGACACCATCAATGCGCACGGACCCTGAATCCGGGATGCGCAGTCCCGCAAGCAAAGCCGCCACGGTCGTCTTGCCAGCACCCGAAGCACCCACGATAGCCACGGTCTCTCCGGGCGCGATGTGAAGATCGATGTCCTCGACAGCCCAGCGCTGGCCTTGGGCGTCGGCGCCAGGGTACGCAAAGCTGACGCCATCCATGTCCACTTGCCCTCGCCGCGGCGGCGCTTCAATCGGCGGCAGAGGTTGGGGCGGATCGATAACTACTCCCACGATGCGTGCCAACGAGGCATAACCGGACTGCACCGTATCCAGCACCCGCATAAGGCCCAGCAGCGGACCCCGCAGTCGAATAAGCATGAGCATCGCGCCGGTGACGGCGCCGACGGTTAGGTCGCCGGTGGCCACCGCGTGATAGCCCACAACAAGTCCCACGACGAGCATCGTCAATTCAGCACCAGTCATCCACAATTGCAGGACCATCATCGTTCGGCGCGCACGATAACCTAAGGCGGCGACGGCACGGCTCGAAGAGTGGATGCGGTCGTGCATGGTCTGTTCCAGCGCATAGGCGCGTACAGTGTCCCGGCCGCGAATGGCTTCGAGTACCCGGTCCGCGCGCTCGGCACGAGCCTGTCGCTCTGCGCTGTAACGGTCCGGCGCCACGGAGAGGTAGCGGCGCGCGGCCACATAGTAGATGGGCGAGACTACCGCGATGACCGCCAGGTATTGCCAGTCCAGGCTGATCAAGGCTACGCCGGTCGCAAGTACGGAAAATACTGACGTGGTGAGCACCGGCACCGTCTCTGTGACTGCCGCGGACAGCTCTGCGACGTCGTCGGTGGAACGGGAGACCAGATCGCCGCTGCCGGCGTCCTCAACGCGGTGCACCGGTAGGCCCAGGGCGGTGGTCACCATGGACTCTCGGAGGTTGGCAATGATGCGCTCGGTAATCCGCGACAGGATGTAGAAACCCAAGGCTGACAGCCCGGCTGCAGCGATCGCGGCACACACCAGCGTGATGGCTATCCCCTGGAGGCTTCTGGTGCTCTCCCCTGTGATGAGGTCCACGATGTGCCCCAATTGGATGGGCACCATGATGTTGGCCGCAGAGCCCAAGACCAGGTACACGATGGCCACCATTGCCCAGCGGCGCGCGCCGGGCACCTGAGAGATTTGTGCAGCGACCTCGCGGCGCACCTGTGGGAAACGTGCTGTAGGAAACCTCATGGTTCGAGCACCTCCTGCCATGTGCTGACTCGGCGTCGCGCTACCGCTGCCCACGCCGGAGATTGGCTAAACACCAGGGTCGGTGCGCTACCCCGCTCAGCAGCCACCCTGTGGGCAATATCTTGTTCCGTCACTGAATCAACCGCAGTGGTGGGATCGCTCAGAATAAGAACCTCGGGTTTCGTCGCGATGGCGCGAGCCAGCGCCACGCGCTGCCGCTGGCCACCCGAGAGGTTTGCAGCGCCTTCACCGAGCTCGCGATCCGTAATATCCCCACCGGCAGCCACCCACAACGCATGGCTAGACAGCTCCTCCGCAGCTGCATCTGTGTCAGATGCCTGAACTGCTGCCTGGTCCGCCAACCGGGCTCGGGAGGCGGCAAGAATATTGTCGGTCACGCTGCCTTGGAAGAGGTCTGCGCTATGTGGAGCGACGAGAGCTCGGGAGCGCGGCCAGCTACGCAGGACCTCCATGTCCTCCTCGCTCGGCGGTGTCGTCACCACGCTCATGCCTGGCAGGAGCGCAGGCACGTCGGGCTCAAAGTCCCCATGCTCCGCTGGCGCCCTAAGAACGTCTTGCACGCGGCGGCCAGAGGCCTGGGCGGTTGCCCACCGCGACGCAATATTCTTACCGAGCATAGTCATCGGCGTGATGATGAACTGGGTCAGACCGACGACAGTAATCAGCTCGCCGACGGTCATCACGTCACGCAGTGCCAACCAGCCCGCGGTCAGACCCACCGCCACCACGTACAGCGCACCGATCGATTCCGTGACCGCGTTGAGAACTGCGCGGGATCCATTGGCGGCAAGGGTCTTTGCGTAGGCATCATCGGAGCTCACCTTGTACCGCGCTCCCACGGTTTCCACCGCACCGATACCTTTGAGGATCCGGAGTCCCGCTACTACGTCGGTGGCCATCGCCGATGTCGCCGCAAGCGCCTTTTGGCGAGCGCCTGATTTCTTACGCAGCGGCGCGGCCGTCTTAATTGAGGTAAACACCACCAATGGCCCGCCGAGAAGCACCGCCACGCCCAGCGGAAGGTGAATAAACGACACCATGACCGCGACGTAAAGGATGGAGACGATCTCTGCCACGGGGAACACCGTCATAATCACGGCTTCAGCCACTCTTTGGGTATCGGCGGAGGCTGTGGAGAGGAGTTCTCCTGCCGTACGCCGTCGCCCGCCGACGCCGCGTGGGTCAGAGATCCTATCCGTCGTGGCCATTCGCAGTTCGTGAGCCACCTCCTGCTGCGCAGTGATGAAAAGTTTTCGCGCGTTCCATGAGGCCGACGCGTTGAGCACAAACACAGCAACCAGGACTCCGAGCCACACGAGCAATCGGTCGGAGTCACTCACCCCGATGGCCTCATCAATCGCCCGCCCCACAATCACAGGGGTGATGCCGTTGCACACGAAGGTGAATGCCATGAGCAGGCCTGACGGTATGGTCTTATGCTTGTAGGAGAAGACGACCTTCAGCAGCCAGTGCTCGTCGTCGGGGGCGGGGAAGTTGACCATAGCCAGCCATTCTATTTGACCGCGGCCCGGAAACGGTAGATTCATACACCATCATGACTTTCCCGGATCCCGCCCACTTCCCTAGCTACCGCGCCCCCAGCGAAAAAGAGGCGCCCACGTTCAGTGATACGGCTCACCGCCAGCGTTCCGCGGGCGCCTTCGCTCAAGGGGCGGCGACCTATAACGAGGTTCGTCCTGACTACCCCACGGAGGTGTACGCGCTCTTAGAAGATTCCTACCCCGGCCCGGTATTGGACTGCGGGGCGGGAACCGGGAAGTTCACCGCCGGGTTGGTAACCCGCGGCTTGTCGACGCTCGCGTGCGACCCTTCAGCGGATATGTTGCGGCAGTTCGCGGCCTTGCATGACGTGCCGGCCTGGCGCGCGACCGCGGAAGCCACTGCCCTGGGGGCCGATACGTGTGCGGCAGTAACGTGCGCCCAAACCTGGCATTGGGTGGACGTCGCTCAGGCGAGCGCAGAGATGGATCGCGTTATCGTGCCACGGGGCCGCTTGGTGCTGGCGTGGAACACCATAGATGTCGGCGCGGACCCGTGGATCTTGCGCCTCGCTCGCATCATGCATTCCGGAGATATTCAACGCCCTGGCTTCTTCCCCGAGGTCGCCTCACCATGGGAGCTTGGCGACGTCGTGCGCACCACCTGGTCCCACCGGCTCACGGTCGAACAGCTTCACCTTTTGATGCACACGCGGGCGTATTGGCTTCGCAACGGAGCGAAAATCCGCGAGCGCATGACAGGGAACCTCAACTGGTATCTGTTCGAGCACATGGGCTTTAGCCCGGGTCAGGAAGTGGACATCCCCTACCGCACCGATGCGTTTTCGTATCGGCGCGGAGGGGAAGAATAGCTACTAGAGCAGCACCTGGGCCAGCAGCGAACCGACCACGCAGGACGTGATCACGCTAATGAAGCCCGGGATAATGAACGAGTGGTTAATAACGAATTTGCCGATGTGGGTGGTACCGGTCCGGTCAAAGCCGATACAGGCGAGGTCAGACGGGTAGGTCGGCAGGATGAAGTAACCGTAGGCGGCGCCGTAGAAGCCGACGATGATGGCGGGGTCGATACCGAGCTGGAGGCCAATCGGGGCGATGGCCACGAGAGCGGCCGCCTGGGAGTTGACCAGCTTGGAGACGATGAGGAGCACCACCGCGTAGGCCCACGGTGCGGCCTGGACGACGCCACCAAGTGCGCCCTCGAGGGCGTCGATGTGCGTCTGGAAGAAGGTATCCGCCATCCAGGCGACACCGAATACGGAAAACACCGCGGTCATGCCGGCCTTAAACACTGGAGTGGAGGCAATTTTCTTCGGGTCGGGGTTGCAGAACAAGAGGATCAACGCGCCGGCCACAAGCATGACCATTTGGATCACCAGGTTCATGGATAACGGTTCCATGCCGCCCTCGCCGTCGCTCACGATGGGGCGCAATGCCTCGAAGGCGCCGAGGACCACCACGCTGGCGATGGCGATGAGGAAGATCCACACCGCGCGGAAGGCAGACGTGGGGAAGACCTTGTCCAAAAGCGACTCGCCGCTGGCTTCCATTGCTGCGCGGAACTCCGGGTCCTGCATGTGTTCCTGGAACACAGGGTCCTTATCCAAGTCCTTACCGCGGCGCAGGGACCACAGGGCGGCCAAGATGACGCCAGCGAGCGAGGCCGGGATGGCCACCATGAGGATCTGTGGGATGGAATAGGCTTTGTCAATGACACCAGCGTTTTCGGCCAGGATCGAGGCTAGGGAGACGGTGGCGACTGACACTGGCGATGCCGTGATGCCCATCTGCGACGAGGTGGAAGCCACGGCCATGGGGCGCTCCGGGCGAATCCCCTTTTTCACAGCGATGTCTTCAATGATGGGGAACATCGTGTACACGACGTGGCCGGTGCCGCACAGCACGGTGAGGAACCATGTGGTGAGTGGAGCGAGGATGGTAATCCGCTCGGGATGGGCGCGGAGCAACTTCTCCGCGAATTGCATCATCACGTCGAGGCCCTTGGCCTGTTGCAGTGTGGAGGCGCAGCCGATCACCGCAATGATGGTGAGCATGACCGACACTGGCGGCTCACCCGGAGTGAGGCCGAAGAGGAAGACCATGAGCATCAAGCCGATGCCGGAGATGAGGCCTAGTCCGATGCCGCCAAAGCGAGTGCCCAGCAGCAGTGCGAAAAGAATGATGAGGATTTGGATGGTGATTGCTAACCCGGAGGTGGGGTCAAGCACAGAGGCAAGCATGGTGCGCCCTTCAAACTCAGGTGGTTATTACCACCTCATTGTAAACGCCACTCCAGATGTAGACATCAACGAAGGGGCTTGAGATTGATCACATCTCAAGCCCCGTGTCACTGCAGGTTAAACGCTGTTTAACGCTTACCGCGACGCTCGCGAACACGCACCGCGATGCGCACCGGTGTGCCGTGGAAACCGAAGCGCTCACGGAACTTCCGCTCGAGGTAACGGCGGTAGCCGGAGTCGAGGAACCCGGTGGTAAACAACACGATGGTCGGTGGCTGGGTGGAGGCCTGGGTCGCGAAGAGGACGCGCGGCAGCCGGTTGTTTTTCATGGGCGGCGGGTTGGCAGCGATTGCCTCGCGCAGCCAATTGTTCAACTGACCGGTGGTCACACGCTGATCCCAGCTCTCCAAAGCCTCAATCATCGCTGGCTCCAAACGCTGGAGGGCGCGGCCGGTCTTGGCCGAAATATTCACCCGCGTGACCCATGGCAGGTGCGCGAGCTGCTGGTCGATTTCCCGATCCAGGTAGTAGCGGCGATCCTCGTCCATCAGGTCCCACTTGTTAAACGCGATGACCAAGGCCTTGCCGGCCTCCAGCACCATGTTGAGCACGCGCTGATCCTGCTCGGAGACCTCCTCCGAGGCGTCGATAAGCATGATGCACACCTCGGCCGCGTCGATGACGCCACGAGTGCGCAAGGAGGCATAGTACTCATGCCCCTGCGCGTTCTTGACCTTCTTACGCAGTCCCGCGGTATCCACGAAGCGCCACAGCTGCTCGTCGAGCTGCACCAGGGAGTCCACCGGATCCACCGTCGTACCCGCGACGTTGTCCACCACGGAGCGCTCCTCGCCCAAGAACTTATTGAGCAAAGAAGACTTGCCCACGTTGGGCTTACCCACCAGGGCCACGCGGCGTGGTCCGGAGGTAATCGACTTCATGCGCGGCTCGTCCGGGAACTTCTCCAAGATGAGGTCCAGGACGTCGGCACCGCCCCGACCGTGCTGCGCGGACACCGGCCACGGATCCCCAAGGCCCAGGCCCCAGAACTCCGCCATGTCGGCGTACTGCTTATCCGAGTCGAATTTGTTGGCCACCACGATGACAGGAACCTGCGACTTCTGGAGGCGGCGCGCCATGATTTCGTCGGTGGCAGTGATGCCAACCTTGGTGTCCACGACGAAGACGATGACGTCTGCGGTCTCCATGGCGTTTTCCGCCTGGCGGGCGATGGCTGCGTGCATGCCCTCAACATTGGGATCCCAACCGCCAGTATCCTGCACCCAGAAGCGTTGGCCGTTCCACTCCGCGAGGTAGGAGATGCGATCGCGCGTCACGCCCGGGAAATCCTCCACGACGGCTTCGCGGCGGCCCAGGAAGCGATTGACGAGCGAGGACTTGCCGACGTTGGGGCGGCCGACGATCGCCACGGTGCACAAGGCCTCTTCGGTGACGTCCGCCCCACCGATCCCGTACTCGGCAGCCAGGGCCTCCCAATCCTCCTCGGATAGGGGCTCGTCGTCGCCGAAGTCCGGCTCCCCAAACTCGGACTCGTCCAGCTCCGACTCGTCAAACTCGTAGTCAAAATCTTCTTCGTCGAAGTCATCCGCGGCCCAGCCACCATGGTTAGCCGCCGCTTCTTCTTCGACCCACACGGAGGAGGCGTCGATCTCGCCACCTCCAGGAGCGTGGTACACAATCTGGGTCTCTTCGTTCTCGTCCGGCAGCTGGCCAGGGTTCTGGGAAGGCTTCTCGGTCATCGTGCGGACTCCTTGGCAATCTGGGTGAGACGATTCAGGACCTCGTCCAAGGTCATTTCAGAGGTATCCACGACCACGGCATCCTCAGCGGGACGCAGCGGCGAGGTGGCGCGGGACGAATCCGCGGCATCACGGCGCTCGACGTCGGCGAGCACGGTATCAAAGTCGGATTCCATGCCCGCGGCCAGGTTCTGATCATGGCGCCGCTGCGCACGGACCGCCGCCGAGGCGGTCAGGTAGGCCTTCGCCGGGGCGTCGGCAAGTACGACTGTGCCGATGTCGCGCCCCTCCACGATGGCGCGGTGGGCATCATTCGCCAGCTTCCGCTGGAGGGTGACCAGGTTGTCACGGACCTCCGGGATCGCGGACACCGCGGAGACGTTACGGGTGACGGCGTCACCGCGAATCTCCGCGGAGACGTCCTCCCCTGCCAGCAACACGGCCTTAGAGTCCGGATCATCGGAGACGTCCATCGGCATGTCCGTCGTTACCTCGATAACCCGCGGCGCATCAGCGGGATCCACTCCGGCGCGCAGCACTGCAAGGGTGGCTACCCGGTACATCGCACCAGTGTCCACGTACTTCGCACCAAGCCGCTTCGCCAGCG
Source organism: Corynebacterium incognita (assembly GCF_014217255.1). NCBI lineage: Bacteria > Bacillati > Actinomycetota > Actinomycetes > Mycobacteriales > Corynebacteriaceae > Corynebacterium > Corynebacterium incognitum. The sequence continues at coordinate 17,614 of NZ_CP059404.1, read as the reverse complement.
CGCGGCAGGTGGTGGACTTGCCGGTACCCGACGGGCCGTCGACAGCGAAAATGAGCCCTTGGTTGGGCATGTTTGAGACGTCGAACAAAGAATGTACCTCCATTTACATCCCCACCACTTTAAACAACGAGGTCAGCTCGGCCGAGTTGAGCGCGCGCAAATGCCCGGGCTTCTGCTCGCCAAGCTGGACGGTGTGAATCTTGGTGCGCACGAGGCGCTGGACCGGGTAACCGGCCTCTTTGAGCATGCGGCGCACGATGTGCTTGCGCCCCTCATGCAACTCAACGCGAATCAAGGAATAACCCTGGTTCTTGTCCACGACCTGGACGAAGTCCGCCTTGGCCATGCCGTCTTCCAGCTCAATACCGTCCTTGAGCTGGCGGACCAGCTTGTTATCTGCTTCGCCGAGCACGGTGGCAAGATACGTCTTTTTCACTTCGTACTTGGGGTGCATGAGACGGTTGGCCAGTTCACCGTCGTTAGTGAGCAACAACAGGCCCTCGGTGTCCGCGTCCAAACGGCCAACGTGAAACAGGCGCTGGCCCGAAGCGGTGCGTTCCGAAAGGACGCCGCCCACGCAGGGGCGGCCCAGCTCATCCTGCATGGTCGACTGCATGCCGCGGGGCTTGTTGAGGATGAAGTATTCCATGTCCTCGTTGACGTTGATACGCACGCCGTCGACGCGGATGACGTCCACCGACGGATCGACGCGCACGCCCTGGCGCTTAATGACTTCGCCGTTGACCTCGACGCGACCGGCGTCGATGAGGATCTCGGCGTGGCGGCGGGACGCGACGCCGGCCTTCGCCAGTACCTTCTGCAGGCGCTCTCCCTGCGACGCGCCATGATGATTCTGGCTGTGTGGTTCATTCTCATACAGCCAATCGGCGCCGAGTTCAGCCGCTACAGATTCGGCGGTGGCCTTCTTGCGGGCGCTGTCACGATCGGACTTGCGCACGTGCTGGCGTTTGGCTGGTTTTGCGTTGGAGATAAGGATGTCAGCGGCGCGGGGCGCGCGCTTGTCTCCTTGGCTGTCCGGTGTGCCTTCGCGGCGAGCGGGTGGGGTCACAGTGTTGTGTCCTTTTCTCAAGAGAATATGAAATTGATGTCTAGCGCCCACCAGACTACCCCACTACTCCCCTCCACCACGATTTCCTCGCCGCGCGAGCTGACGAGGCCTAAAAATCCTCGTCGATGGAGTCGATGTCCGGCAGCAGCGGAGCCAGGTCCGGCAGGCGGTCGAGGGAATCGATCCCTAAAAGTTCAAGGAAGAGCTCCGTAGTCTCGTAGAAATGCGCCCCGCCGGCGGACTGCCCTTCGGGGGCTTCGACCTCGCGCACCAGCCCACGCAACGTGAGGGTGCGCATGACGCCGTCGACGTTCACCCCGCGGACTCCTGCGACCTGAGCCCGGGTGACGGGCTGGCGGTAAGCCACCACCGCGAGCGTTTCCAAGGCAGCGCGCGAAAGTTTGGACTGGGTGCCATCAAGCAGGAACTTCTCGACGACCCCTGCGTTGTCTTGGCGGGTATACAGCCGCCAGCCTTCTGCCGATTCCCGCAGCTCCATTCCGCTTCCGCGGGAGTCGAATTCCGCGGCAATCTCCTTGAGCACGGCGACGACGTCCGCGAGTTCAGCATCAACAGCGTGGGCGATGGCGGCCGCGGACACGGGGGTGTCGACGACCAGGACGATGGACTCTATGTGCGAGCGCAGCGGCGAAATGAGCGGCAAATCCATAACGCCTAGACTAATCCCAGTTGGCGGCGGCGACGACCGCGGGGTCCACGTCCAGACCTGTCCAGGAGACGTTGAGCTCCTCCAGTGCTTCCGGCTGCTCGGCGTCCACGGCCCGCGCCTTGTACAGCTCCAGCAACGCCAAGAACCGCCCGACGACATGCATGGACTCGGTGCAATCCCGGGTGAGCGCCGCAAAACTCATCCACTGTTCGGGCCCCAAGAGCTTGAGCGTGCTCATGATCTTGCCCGCCTGCTCCGGAACAGAGACAGCCACCTGGTGCACATGACCAGTTGCGACTTCCTCGGGAGGTTTCGGGCGAAACACACTGGCCGCGAGCTCGGCGAAGCTGGCTGGACTGTGTCCAAGGGCAACCGGCGGCAGCAGCTGCGCGAACTGCTCCTCCAGGCCCACCACGCGCGGGTAGCGCCGCTGCGCCTCGCGCTGCCACTGCGCGAACTGGTCCGCGACCTTCTTGTAGGCGCGGTACTGGAGCAAGCGCGCGAATAACAGATCGCGGGATTCCAACAGTTCAAGGTCGTCCAGGTCATCGACCTCACCGCGCGGCAGTAGGCGTGCCGCCTTGAGGTCAAGCAGCGTAGAAGCGACGACCAGGAACTCGGTGACCTCGTCCAAGTCGGCGGTATCACCAAGGGCCCGGACGTAGGCCACGAACTCGTCGGTCACCTCCGCCAGCGCCACATCGGTTACCTCGAGTTTCTTCGCGGAAATAAGCTGCAACAGCAGGTCGAACGGCCCCTCGAAGTTAGCCAGGGCGATGCGGAACCCCGTGATTTCCGGCTGCTCCGCCCTGCCCGCGGGAGGGGCGGCGTCGCCGCGCCGAGTCCCCTCCACGTTAACGGCGGTGGCGCTCGGTGCGTTCGATGACCTCGCGCGCCAAGTTGCGGTATTGTTCAGCGCCCTGCGAGCTCGGGGCCCAGCTGGTGATGGGTTCGCCCGCGACGGAGGTTTCTGGGAACCGGACGGTGCGGGTAATCACGGTGTCAAAGACCTTGTCGTCAAAGTAATCAACCACGCGTGACATGACCTCACGGGCATGCTTGGTGCGCCGGTCGAACATGGTCACCAGGATGCCCAACACCTCAAGATCAAAGTTGATACGCTCGGAGACCTTCTCCACGGTGTCAGTCAACAACGCCAGACCACGAAGCGAGAAGAACTCGCACTCCATAGGGATAATCACGCCCGCGGAGCACGCCAAGGCGTTGACCGTGAGCAGGCCCAGCGAAGGCTGGCAGTCGATGATAATGAAGTCGTAGTCGCGGGACACTGGGCGCAGGGCACGGGCAAGGGTGTGCTCGCGGCCCACCTCGTTGACCAACTGGATCTCCGCGGCGGACAGGTCGATATTCGCGGGTACGACGTCCAGTCCCGGGGTCGCGGTGTGGAGGATCGCGGAGTGGATCGACGTCTGGTTGTCCAGCATGACGTCGTAGATCGTGTCTTCGATATCGTTGTGATTGATGCCCAACCCTGCGGACAGTGCGCCCTGTGGGTCAAGGTCCACGAGCAGGACACGGCGGCCGAACTCGGCTAGGCACGCACCCATGTTGATCGTGGTGGTGGTCTTACCCACGCCGCCCTTCTGGTTGCACATGGACAAAATGGTCGCGGGCCCATGGGAATCGAGGGGCTTCGGTTCCGGAAGCTCCCGCACGGGGCGTCCGGTCAACCCCAGCTGTTCACCTTGGGCCTCGAACAACCCTTCGTCACTCACAGTCACACCTGCTCCCTTGACCTATAGCCATTGACGGTTCTTGCACGCACCGTGATGCGCTCTTCACGTTCCTTACAGAGTACCTTGTCCGCCTCTACCCGCACGGACTGGCCGAATGTAAAGCGTATTTACTTGACTTTGACGCTATTTCTTACGCTTGGAACTGGCCCGAATGAGCCCGATGACGGTGGCAATGATCGCCAACAAGGCAACGCCTGCGATGACAAGCACCCACAGTGGTGCGTCAAGGACGCGGTCCACGGCGGACTGCTCCTCTCCTGCGCCCACCTTTTCTCCCTTGGCTTCCACAGTATTGCCTTCAGAATCGGTGGCTTGCTTATAATTCGGGTCCCGCAGAGTCACCACTAACGCCATGCCTGAGCCGTCCTTGTTGACCGCCTGCATGATGAAGGGATTATCCGGCGCTTCACCTTCAGGGTAAGTAAGCGTGAGCGTCCGGTTCGCGGCGTCGATGTCACGTTTCACTCCAGAGATGATGTTGCCCTTGGCGTCCACGTAACGCAGCTTCAGACCCTCGTCCTCCAGTCCCTTGAAGCGGTTGTAGAGCTCGAGCGCCTCGCGTATGCCGAGCTTTGCGGTAATCGCACCATCGGCGATCTCCGCCTCCAACTCGATATACTCCGCGCCTTCCTCGCTGACCTTGGCAGCGGGCTTGCGTTCCGGAGTCTTTCCCGGCACCTCTGGTAGCTTCTCGTTCTCCTCCGGGCTCACCGCGCCAGCGCCACTCCCAGCACCGCCGTTCGCGCCACCGCCGGTCGTACTGTCATTGCCAGCAGAACTGCCAGACCCCGAGCCCTTATCAGAACCGCCCTTACTAGAACCGTCCTTGCCGGAACTTCCCGCGCCGTTGTCGCGATAGCGACCGGCATCGGTGTCCCCGAAGGTGACGCCGGATCCGCCGCCATGCTCGTCGCCGTCATCGCCGGCCCCAGGCGCGGACGCACCTGAATCAGCCACGAGGGTAACGGTGGCAGAGCGGCCGCCGGCGCTCACCGGCACGGAGACCTGTCCACCATCAGCCGGCGCAGTCACGCTCACGCCACTGCCTGTGGAGGAGACGCTCCAGCCGCCACCGGAATAGTTCGCAGATACCGGAACGCCGAGGTCAACCACTGTGGTTTGCCCAGCCGGAACGGCAATCGGCCCGCCCAGAAGCGCAGAGATGTCCGACTCGCTCATCCCCTCAGGTATTTGAGCGGACGCAACTGGCATGACCTCGCCCGGCAGCATGCCCGGGGCGGTGACCACAAGCAGGCCGGCGGCCAGCGCGGCGATAGAAGTCCCGGAGATAATACGCGACATTTTCATTCGTCCTATTTTAGCGATTCACCGCGCGGGTGTGAACACACCCCGCGCGTGCCGCCCATATCCGTCGGCGGCGTCAGGCGCGGGGATGCGCGGTACGCCACACTTCCTTGAGGCTTTCGGGGCTCACATGGGTATAAATCTGCGTCGTCGTCACTGACGAATGCCCCAGCAATTCTTGGACCGTGCGCACGTCTGCACCGCCAGCCAGCAAGTGCGTGGCATATGAATGCCGCAGGGTATGCGGAGAGATCTTCTGCTTGATCCCCGCGCGTTGCGCAGCGCCGCGGACGATACCCCAGGCGCTTTGCCGTGACAGGGCACCGCCGCGGGTGTTGAGGAACAAGGCCGCGGTCTTTCCTTGGGACAGCACGGGCCGGGCGCGGACGAGGTACGCCTCTAGCGCAGCGAGCGCCACGCTGCCCACAGGGACGAGCCGCTGCTTATTTCCCTTACCCACCAGGCGCAGCACACCATCTACATCCGTGACATCGTCGACTGCCAGGTCCAGCGCTTCCGTGATTCGGGCACCGGTGCCATAGAGCAGTTCCAGGAGCGCCTTGTCCCGCAGGTCCACCGGCGTGGCGACGTCCCCGCTGGGTACCGCGTCAAGGAGGGCCGCGACCTCGTCCACGCTCAAGGTATCCGGGAGGTGTTCGGCCTTGGCCGGCGGCGCGACCTCGGCGGCCACGTCGAGATCCACGATTCCTTCCGCCGCGGCGAAGCGGTGCAAGCCCCGTGCTACCACCAGTGCCCGCCCCGCCGACGACGCCGCCAGCGGCGTTCCTCCGTGCGCGCCCGTGCGCAGGTCAGACACGTAGGCCTCGAGATGGGTGGCCATCACGTCCCGGAGATCCTTTAACCCCGCGTCCTCCAACCACGAGACGTAACGGCGCGCGTCGCGGCGGTAGTTAGACAGCGTATTCGTGGACACGCCGCGTTCGACGGCAAGGTGGTTGAGCCAGGTGTTCATCACCTGCTCAGGAGAGTGACGGCTCATCGCATTCCGGAAGAGTCAGAAGCAACCACCTTCAGATCCGGGCCCGGGCGCCGCGCTGCGATAGATGTCGGCCGCAGGTCAAACGGGGCGTCGGCAGGCCGTGCCTCCGCCCGCCCGGCGAGCACCTCACTGGCTGCGAAAATGCCGGCAATAGCAATCGAATTGACCACGTCGCCGCGGAAGATCATGTCACGGGCCTGGTCCAGCGACACCCACTCGACGTCCATGTCTGCTTCCTCGTCGCCGGTGTCCTGCAGGCGCTCCGCGGAACCGAGATCCTGGGCCAGGAACACCCGCACAGTCTCCTCGCAGAACCCGGGGGAAGTGACCAAATCCGTCAGCAGTCCCCACTTTTGCGCGCTGACCCCGGCCTCCTCGGCCAACTCGCGGCGCGCGCCCGTGACGGGATCCTCCCCCTTCACATCCAACAATCCTGCGGGCAGCTCCCACAGGCGCTGCCCCACAGAGTGCCGGTATTGGCGCACCATGGCGATGTTGCCATCAGCGTTGACAGCAACCACGGCAACCGCGCCCATGTGCTCTACTACCTCACGATAAGCAGTGTTGCCGCCGGGCATGACCACCTCGTCCCGGCGCACAGCCAGGATCGGGGCGTCCATGAGGAGTTCGGAACCAACGGTGGTGAATTCGTGATGAGCCATGACGTCAACCATAGTTGAGGGCTTAGTCGAGCGACGGAAGCACCGCGGTGGCGGAATCCGCGCTGCCGTAATGGCCAGACTTGCCTGCCAGCTGCTCGCTCACAGCCAACACTGCCGCCACACGACCGGCTGCGCGTTCGCTGCCGTCAACGGTGCTGACTCCGGACTTTTTGTCCTTACGCACGGTGGCGAGCACGCCACCAATTTCTGTTGCAGATTCCGGCGCGAGGAGGACGGTCTGGATCCCGGATGAGTCCAAGCCCTCCGCGAAGGCGGCCTGGTTGTTCGCCACCACGCCGCCGCCAGGGTTGCCACCTGCCGCGGAATCGCCCGTCACGAGCACGACCGCGCGTGCTGGCTGCAACGCATCATTTCCCCGTGGTGCCTTCATGCTCACAAAGTCCTGGCCCTCAAGCGCCCCCAGCAAGGCCGCCCTGTCGGTCTCGGAAGCCATGGGTTTCGCAGAATCCTTCTTCACCCCCAACGCCGCCGCGAGGGCCTGACCGGAGTGGGTTCCGGAATCAATCTTTTCCGTTGACAGCTTGGCACCGGCCGGCAGGGCGTTGGCCACCAAGGTCTTCAGCGAATCTGCGCCTTCCTGTGCGAAGAAGCTCTCTTTCAGCTGCAAGAATCCTGCGTCCTTCGCACCTGCCTGCTTCAACAGGGTCTGAACTGCGGACACGTCGGCCTCGGTCGCGTCAGCGGTCGCCATCACCAGTATTGGCTGATCCTTGAGCTGTCCCGCCACCGCCTTGGGCGCGGTGGCAGCGACCACGGAGTCGCTGGCGCTCAGCCGTTGTTCTACCTGTTTCAAGTCCTCCTCGCTCGGCCCACCTTCCATAGTCCAGCCGTACTCGAGGGTCGCCATGTTCATCGCGGGTGCCAGCACCATGCTTCCCAAGGCCACGCCCAGCGCAGTGCCGAAGCCTGCACCGGCGAGTAACAGCGGCAAGGTCCTGCCGCCCTTCTTGCGCTTGTCCCGCTTCTTTCGGCTTGCTTTCGTCGTGCTCATCTACTTGAACCACCCCTGGACCTTTTGCGCGAGCACGTTCCAGGTGTCCACGAGGTTGTCCACAAAGGCGCCGTCCCCACCGAATCCAACGATGGCGATCAGCACCGCGATCGCCACCAGCAGGCCGAGGATCGCCCACATCCAGGCGAGGCCCGAACCCGAAGAGGGCATGGTGTAGAGGTTGATGACGGTGTCCGCGTCCACCAGTCGGGACCCTGCTTTGAGCCGGGTGAGCATGGCGGACGGCGCGGCGTGATCCGCGCCCGCGAAGATGGCGTCCAAGTCGGTGGCGTCGGCTACCTGCACGATGAGTGAGGCTTCGTGGTAGTCAGCCAGCAACACGGCCAGGTCCGCCGAGGACTCCACGGCGGCTGGGAAGGTCATCGCGCCGACACCGAGGTCCTGAATGCGCTCCAGTCCGGGCGCGTGGCCGTCGGGATCGGCAGGCAAGATGACCCGGGCGCCAGAGCGCAGCGTCTCCGAACTGATGTGGGTCGGGTCGCCCACAATGAAGTCCACGCGGTACCCCACCTCCTGGAGCGTATCCGCAGCCTCGTCCACGCCGATGACTACTGGGTCGTATTCCCGAATAAAGTTGCGCAAGAGCTTGATTTTGTTGCGGTGATCCGGCTGAGGGGCAACCACGAGCACCTTACGGCCCTTGATCTCATCGCCGAGCTCAGGGATCCCCAGGCCGTCGATAAGCAATGGGCCTTCGGAGTGGATGAATTGGGTAGCGTTACCAAAGTAGGCGTCCATGTTCTCCACCAGGTTGCGCTGCGCGCCGGAGAAATTCTGGTCGGCCTCGCCACGGTTAATCACTGTCGCGGTCCCGGCCGCTTTATCCCCAAAGAACAGGTCGCCGGAATCCATCAGCCGGATCTTCTTGCCGTCTTTGAAGGTATCCACAAACTCACCGCTGGGTTCCTCCACAAGAGCCACGCCGGCGTCGAGCAACATATGCGGACCGTAGTTCGGAATAATGCCTGTACTAAAGCGCGCGAGGTTAATCACCGCGGAGGGCTTCATGTCAATTAGCGTCTGCGCCTCCTGGCGGGAGATATCGGCAGCGTCGATCACCGCGACGTCGCCGGAGTTGAACTTCTTAAATCCCTTGCCTCCAGGAGTGCAGTCGCGCACCACCGCGACGTCGCCGGGGCCATCACTATTTCGGGAAAACAGACTCATGGACATCATTGTCTGCTTTTTGGCCCCTCAAGTGGGAAAGGCGCGCGGTCAGGACAGTGAAGAATTCCCGGCGGCCTCGGCTTGGGCACGCTCGAACAAGTCCTTCGCGTGCGCCCGTCCGGATTCGGTGTCGTCCAAGCCGGCGAGCATACGTGCCAATTCCTCCACGCGCTCCTCGTTGCTGAGGATGTTCACACCGGAGGTCACGGCGGTATCGGTAACGTCCTTGGCCACGTGCAGGTGGGTGTTGGCATACGCCGCTACCTGAGGCAAGTGGGTGACCACCAAGACTTGGTTGCGCTGGGCAAGGCGAGCTAGCCGACGCCCGATTTCTACCGCGGCGCGGCCACCCACACCGGCGTCCACTTCGTCGAAGACCATGGTCGTTCCCTGGGAGCCGGCGCTCATGATCACCTCAAGCGCCAGCATGACGCGGGACAGCTCACCGCCGGAGGCTGCCTTGGATAATGGCTTAGGCTCCATCGAATCGTTGGGAGCGAGCTGGAACTCGACTTCGTCGGCGCCGGTCACGGAATACTTCGTCGGTTGTATCGACACCACGAGCCGAGCCTTCGGCATCGCCAGGCCGTGCAGCTCCCCTGTCACAGCCTTTTCCAGTGCACGCGCGGCCTTCGTGCGAGCCGTGGTCAACCTCTTCGCTGCGGCAATCATCTCCTTTTCCGCAGCGTCCACCTCTGCCTTCAGCTTTTCCAGCGTCTCGGTCGAGGTATCCATGCTGGCCAGCTTGGCCTCGGCCTCCTCAGCCCAGGCCAGCACCCCGTCGACGTCAGGGGCGTATTTGCGGGTCAACAGCTTGATTTCCTGTTGCCGCTGAAGCGAGGTTTCCAGCAAGTCTGGGTCCGAGGGCAAGCCGGAGAGATAGCTGCCCAATTCCGCGGAGATGTCGCTGAGCTGCGAAGTAATTCCAGAAAGCTGTTCAGCCAATGATGTCAGTTGGGGGTCCTCAGAATTGTTGAGCGCCGCCAGAGCCTGGCCCAGCAGTTCGGCCGCCGCCCGCTCCTCCGCAACCCCACCCACGGCATCCGCGCCGTCGATGGCGCCCAACGCCGTCGTGGCGTCCTCGCGCAACGTGTCGACGTCCTGGAGCCTCCGGATGAGAGTGACCAGCTCCTGATCTTCGCCCGGCTGCAGCTGCGCCGCGGCAATTTCATCAACCGCAAACTGCAGGCGATCCACCTCTTGGGCCATTTCACGCCGCGATTCCACGCGACGTTTCAAGTCCTTGGCCAGCCGGCGCCAGGCGCGAAACTTCTCAGAATAGCCCTCGCGCAGGCCCGGTAGGGTGTCCTCTGAGCGATCCAAGGCGGCGAGCTGCTCGGTGGCCCCCAAGAGGCGGAGCTGATCGTTTTGCCCGTGAATGGTGATGAGCTCACGGGAGAATTCGCCCAGCGTGGCCGCGGGAACTCCCCGGCCCCCGAGATGCGCCTTCGACCGTCCTGTGGCCAGAACTGTGCGCGAAGCAAGGTACTCGCCATTTTCGTCCGCTTCACCCCCGGCCTCATCCACCACTTCGCGCACCGCCTCCCGGGCCGACGCTTCCAACCCGTCGACGACAAACGTCCCTTCCACGACGGCCTTGTCAGCGCCGACGCGGACCCGCGAGGCGTCGGCACGCGCGCCAGCGAGCAAATGCAGGCTGGTGACCACCATGGTCTTACCTGCGCCGGTCTCGCCGGTGAGCACGGTGAGCCCTGGGGAAAGTTCGACGGTAGCGTTGCCGATGACTCCGAGGTTAGAGATGGTGAGATCAGCTAGCACTCGAATCCTTCCTTGGGTTCTCGGAGGGACGCGGGCCTCGCCAGCCATGAACCGGCAGCTGCAGCTTGGTCACCAGGCGATCCGTGAAAGGCTTATTGTCCAGGCGTACCCAACGCACCGGACGCTTGCCACGGCGGACCTCCACTCGCGCTCCGGGCGGCATCGGGATCTCGCGGAAACCATCGAGCGCCACCACCGCCGGGGTGGTCTGGGACGCCGACTCCACGGCCACCGTCGAGGACGGTGAGACCACAAGCGGCTTGGTAAACAGCGCGTGGGCGTTGTTGGGCACCACGACGATGGCGTCCAGCTCCGGCCACAGGACGGGCCCTCCGGCGGAAAACGCGTACGCGGTAGAGCCCGTAGGTGTGGACACAAGTACCCCGTCGCAGCCGAAGGCGGTTACTGGCCGCGCGTCCACTTCCAGGATGGCGTCCAGCACGCCCCGGCGATCCAGGTTCTCCAAGCTGGCCTCGTTCAGCGCCCACGAATTGGCCACGAGGCTGCCCGAGGCGTCGTACACGCTGATATCCAGGGTCATGCGATCTTCGACCCGATAGGTGCGGTCAATGACCCGGCCAATGGCCGCGTCCAAAGACTCGGCCTCCGATTCCGCGAGGAAGCCGACGTGGCCGAGGTTAATGCCGATGACCGGCAAATCGACGGCGTGAGCCAGATCCGCCGCGCGGAGGAAGGTGCCGTCGCCGCCGAGCACCACTACTAACTCGCAGCCTTGCGCTGCCGATGGAGTGTGGTCCACTCGGCGCAGTGCACGCAGCGAGTCGTGCGCATCGAGCGCTGACTCGTCCTCGCCCGCCACCACGCGGACGACGATCCCGGCCTCGTAGAGGAGCTCCGCCGCGCGTGCCGCCGCCTCGACGTTATCGGCGCGGCCGGTATGCGGAACCAGCAAAATCTCCCGCGCCACGGACTGTGCCGAAGGCCCTGTGGTCGTCATTGCGGTCCCCTTTCTACTGCTCGTTGCACCATTGCTTCTAGCTCCGCGTCGGTCACGGCTGTCTCCAGGTCCGCCGATCCGGCGGCCGGTGCCGAACCCTGGCGCTCGCCGTTACGAAGCCACAAGAAATACTCTACGTTGCCCGACGGACCCGGCAGCGGCGAGGCCACAACGCCGTGGCAGCTCAGCCCGAGTTCGCGGGCAAACTGCGCGACCTTCACCGTCACCTCTGCTCGCAATTCAGGGCGGCGCACCACGCCTCCGCTACCGAGGCGGTCTTTCCCCACCTCGAACTGTGGCTTGACCATAGGCAGCAGATCCGCGCCCGGCGCCAAACATTTCACAATGGCGGGCAAGGTGAGCTCCAGCGAAATGAACGACAGATCGCCCACCATGGCGTCACACGGGCCGTCGGTCAGCTCCACCGTAAGGTGCCGAATGTTGGTCCGGTCGAGCACCCGCACGCGGGCGTCGTTTTGCAGGCGCCAAATGAGCTGTCCGTAACCGACGTCCACAGCCACCACTTCGCGAGCCCCGCGATCCAGGCAGACGTCGGTGAAACCACCGGTCGACGCGCCGGCATCCAAGACTTTCTTCCCCTCCAGGCTCAAACCCGCGGGTTCAAAGGCCTCCAACGCCCCCAAGAGCTTGTGCGCGCCCCGCGACGCCCAACGGTCGTCCTCGGATTCCTCCACACGTATCGACGCCTCGGGCTCGACTACCGTGGCAGGCTTGAGCGCCGGAAACCCGCCCACGTGCACGCGGCCAGCCTTGATCATCTCCACCGCCTGCTCACGGGAACGCGCGATCTTGCGCCGCACGAGCTCCGCGTCCAAGCGCCGCCTCTTCGGGGGCATCGCCCATCCTTTCCGCTTAGTTATCTTGCAGCGCGCGCCGCAGCACCTCATGCGCGCGCTCCAGCTGCTCTACTTCCCCGGCCAAGTCATCAGGCTCCTCCCTCAAGATGCCCGCGAGAGACTCCTCAAGCTGTTCCGGAGTCGTCTGCAGCTGCCTCGGGTCATGCGGTTTCGGTGCCGTCATGGCTGCCTACCACCAAGCCTTAGCAGCCTTATCCGCGGCGTCGGAACGCGGGTGAATATAACGCGGCGGCTCCTCCATGGCCCACACCACCTCTAGCACCGTGCGCAAAGCCTCAACTGGGCCGGCACCCTCATCTCCGCTTTCCAGTAGAAGATCCATGCCATCGACACGCGCTGTAAACCCTCCCTGGGCGTGGGGCACAACCTCACTCGCGGGCCGGGCTAAATCAGTCATGTTCGCTCCGATAAAGGTGGGGCGCTCGTCGACGTCCGCGTGGATCAAGTCCATCGCTCCGGATACACCGGTCAGCACTAGAAAGGTATCCATGGCGGCCGAATTGCCACCCTTAATATCGGTGTTCAACCGGTCACCGACTACCAAGGGTCGCTTCGCCCCCACCAAAGCTGCTGCCTGGGTGAACATGTCTGGCCCTGGCTTGCCGGATGACTCTGGTTCCACGCCAGTCGCGGACACCACCGCAGCCACCATAGAACCATTTCCCACTGCCAATCCGCGCTCCGTGGGCAGCGAGGTGTCCAGGTTGGTCGCAAAGTAACGGGCACCGTTTCCAATCGCGAGAGCTGCTTCAGTCAGCTGCTCCCAATTCAGCTTCCGGTCCATACCTTGGACTACTGCTTCTGGGTTATCGTCGGCGCTAGCGACCACCTCATAGCCAGCATCACGGACATAGGTCTTCAGCGAATCAGAGCCGATCACCAACACCTTCTCGCCCTTGTGGATCTGGGCGGTCGCCAGCGTCACGACGGATTGTGCGGACGTCAGCACGTGCTCCGGGTTAACGTCCTCGATGCCGATCTGTTCCAGCTTTTTAGCCACGACCTCAGGCCCACGGGTGGAGTTATTGGTCACGTACACGACCGGTAGACCTGCCGAATTAATCACGTCAACTGCAGTATGGATCGGCGTTCCGCCACTCCAGACGGTGCCATCAAGGTCCAAGATTAGTGCGTCATGCGAACTCAGCACACTCACGGCTACTCCTCACCTTCCGCTGCGCGGTCTTGCGCCCCAGCACCAGTGAGCTCGGCTACGCGTTCAGCTGCATCGGTCACCTCATCCATGTCGATCTCGGTGACATGCTCAAACCATTCAAGGCCTTCCTCAGTGCGACCGCCCTCAACCAAAGCATTGCCATAGGCATACGCCAAACGCAGCCCGGTCAGCGAGGTATCTTCCTTGCTCGGGTCCAAACGCTGCAGGGTGATAATTGCCGATTCCGGTTGGTCCATGTCTTGGCGCGCACCAGCGACGACGATACCGAGTTCCACCGCCGTCTCACGATCCAAGCCCTTCGCTTCTTCACTTCGGCTGAGCTCAACCGCTTTTTCCGGACGTCCCAGACCGCGTTCACAATCCGCCATCACGGCAATGAGGCCCGGCCCACCGGAAATTCGCCGTGCCGCGCGCAGCTCCGCTAGTGCTTCCTTCCACTCGCCGGCGCGGTACGCCGCGATGCCGTTGACCTCACGCGCAACCGCCACGCGGCCCGCGCGATCCTTCGCCGCCCGCGCGTGGCGCAACGCCAGCTTGGGGTCATCTTCCATCAGGGTTGCGGACATAATCATGTGCTTGGCGACGGCGTCTGCGTTGTCCTTGGACAGCACCCTCAGGTCCTGCAACACGAGCGGGTCCAGGTCCTTCACATCGATGTCGTCGGGCAAATCCGGGTCGACCATGCGCTTGTTCAACCGCTCCTCGCGGAATCCGGAGCGCTGCGGCGCAAAGCTCTTGCGGTCCTCACGGCCGGCCCCACCACGCTGCGCATGCCCGCGGCCATCACGGCCTCCGTGCCCTCCGCGGTTGTCACGGCGGTCTCCACGTCGCTCGTCTCGACGCTCCCCGCGTCGCTCGTCACGGTCTCCGTACCGGCGTTCGCCGCGCGACGACCCGCTTCGACCAGAACCTCCCGGCCGTTCGCCACGGCGTCCGTCGGGGCGTTCACCACGCTGCCGGTCTCCGTAACCGCGACCACGTGATCCTTGTTCTGCCATTAGAAACTTCTCTTTCTTACGGTCTTGCCCGTGATGGGGCGTGCGGGTCTAGTTCAGTATCCGTATCATTCTACCTACTTTCCTGTCCATCACCCATCCGCAACCCCGCACCCACACGCCTCACCAAACACTCGAACAGAAATCGCCACCAAGTACCACATCAGTCACACTTGGGGAGACAAAGCGCACAGCCTCATGCATGATGTGAGGGACGGTGCCTTTTGGGGAAAGACACCGGCAACACTTCGGGGGTCTCGGGCTCCCGCCTATTCATGACAGAACGACTTGGGGAGCTGCCATGCGCCTATCGACGACCATCAGGCCCACCGCCGCCGCAACCCTCACTGCCGCCTGCCTCGCCCTGGTCGGCTGCGTGAGCCTCGGCGACGCCCAGCAACGGCCCTCCAGCAACCGACCCAAATCTCAACCAACCACCAACGCCAACAGCACGGCGTCCGCCCCGTACCCCCTTGCCCACTACTTCCCACCCCTGGGCACGCCCAACCCAGAGGATCCCAACTTCACCAAGTTCGACCCCTGCACCGAAATTCCCGCCGAAGTTTTTGAACGCGCGGGTATCGGTGACATTGGGGACGTCCAGTCAATTGGGGATCATCGGGGCTGTGGGGTAAGCCTCGGTTCTTCGTCTGAAATCTATGTATTTGTTTCTGCTTCCTCACCCGGCCGAGAAGCTATTGACTCAAGGTTCAAAACCTTTGATCTGTACTTTGACGACGCGTTGCCGGGGATCTATTACCTAATGTTTCGGAACGACGACTTCGATGGGTGCAACGCAATGCTGGATACGGAAAGGGGATCGATAAAAATACTGATCGAAAAATCAAATACTAACCAATTGTTCAAAGAAAAGTGCCATGTTGCAGCAAAGACACTCACCACTCTGGCAACAAATTCGGGGGAAATTCAATGGGACTCAGTACTGAATTAGAGTCACTCATAGGACACTACAAGACACTTTCTAGACTGAAAACTTCCGTGAAAAATATCGGAAGTTTAGCTGATACAGCTAGCATCGACAGCACAATATCCGAGGTCTCGGGAATCGATACGCTCGGCCGGGTGCACGGCGGCGCGCTCTCTTCCGGAACGGGGTCCGCAACAGAGACGCTCAAGAGCTTTTCCGAACAACTCGAATGGTTAGCCAATGGCATCCAGTCGGACGGCCGGGCTATCGGTTTTCAGGAGATGTTCAATGCTGCGATGCTTTTTAATACCGACAAGGTTGGCTACGACCGAAGCAGCTACCTACTAAAGGAATCGCAGCCGGATCCGGGCTACAAAGCATTTGAAATAAGCCAACCGTTCCCAAGTGCGCCGTCGTCAGTAGATGAATTGGCGCGCCAATTCGGGGGAACCAAAACATCGATGATTACTTCAGCCGTCGATGCGTGGACGGATCTGGCGCAAGACGTCGGAGACATCGCAAAGGACCTCAACAAGGCGGCGCGTGACTTCGTTGAAAACAACCAAGGGTATATGTTCGACAGCGCTGCAAAGAAAATCCGTGAAATTGGCTTGTCGGCAGATGTATTCGCAGGCAATGCCAAAATCATGTCGGCAACGGTTGGTGCGTTGGGCGCGGCCAATACACAGGGCGCGATGTTTACGTCGCTTGCGCAACTAGCGATGGCGTTTGCACCGACGCCACTTGAGAAAGAAGCAATCGAAAAGGCATTCTTAAGCTCATTCCCTGGAATTTTCCGGCCGATGCTAATTCCCGCTGTTCCACTCAACTCCAATCTAATGGAAGCACCCGACTTAGCCTCCGGGGCACTCGCAAGCATCAAAGCCCAGACCAGTGGGGCCAATGCCGACTTGTCGAAGGTCGCGTTGCCGTCACCGATCCAGGAGCTTGTTGATAAGGGAACCATCGGCCCCGGGGCATTTGAAGGTGCGCGAGAACAGTTTGAAGAGCTCGAAGGAATTAGCGAGATTCACCCTTCAAACGCCAAATTGGCGAAAGCGCTAGGGGTGCCAATTGAAAACAACGCAGGTAAATCGGTCGATGCTCTCGCTAACGTCGAAAAGCTAAAGAACCTGCTTGAGGGTCAGGGCGGTGAGCTCCTGGCTGGCCTCGGGGAACATGGTACGGGGTTGAAGAACTACGTTAACGACTTGGCAAAGGGCGTGGGGGCGCCCTATTCCCTTGACGCTAACGGATTGCCCATCAGCTCAGGAACGCAAACGGTTCCTAACGGCGCCAAAGCCTTAGACGCGCTACAGAATGCTGGTTCGATGGAAGCCGCATCCGTGTCAGCCATTAGTCCAAGTGCCGGGCATCTGCCCGCGGGGCTTGGCATGGGAAGTACAGTTCCAGGAGCCGGCGTTACCGCAAACGCTGCTTCGATGCTGCCGCAGGGCGGAATCTCTGCCTCCATGTCTCAAAGCACACCAGGGTTGAATGGCATGGGGGCCATGGGCAGTGTTCCACCGACCACTGCTCCACAGCCCGGCGGCCGTAGTTTCACCGGTGCGCCTTCAGCCGGCCGACCGCCGACTGGTTTGCATACCGGGACCTCCAATGCTCAACACAGCCAGTTTGGACGCGCAGGCCTGTCCTCAGGCTTAACGCACGTGGGGCCGGGCACGGCGCTGCGTCCAGGGTATGCTCCGGCCGGGGTGACTGGACCTGCCGCAGGTGTTGCAGCTGGCAATTCCTCGTCAGGTCAAGCAAATAGTGGCCGCTCCCCGATGTATATGGGCGGCGGTGCCGGAGCGCCTGGGGCTGGTGGTATGCATAACGGTAAGCGGGGTCGTGGTACGGCGGTGAAAACAGTGGTCAACCGCGTGGAGCGCAGCCGTAACAAACGTGACCTACTAGGTGAACCGCAACCGGTTGTCCCCGGTGTCATTGGGGCCTGGGTACGCGACTAACCGATATTCGGCCGGCTAGCGGGGGCTGGTTCGGCCTGGCGGGGTGTGGGTAGGAGAAAAAAAGGGGGAAGAGGCCCAGGGCACGCTGTGTGGTGTGCCGTGGGCCTCTTTTGGGTTTATTGAGTTGTTTTATGTTGTAGTGTCGGCGGTTACTTACTCTCCCACACCCTCCCGGGTGCAGTACCATCAGCGTGAGCAGGCTTAGCTTCCGGGTTCGGAATGGGGCCGGGCGTTTCCCTGCTACTATTGCCACCGACAAACCTTCA